>CAYFUX010000015.1:0-24562 GCA_964346455.1 uncultured Spirochaetaceae bacterium | reverse complement strand
AGCCGCCCGTCCCCCGGCGGCACAGGGCGCACTCAGCCCGCTCCTGCATTCAGCCCGCTCCTGCGCTCAGCCCGCTCCTGCATTCAGCCTGTTCTGCAGAATGGTGACGATCCTGGCAAACTCCTCGGCGGTGGTGAAGGAGAAATCCACCTTGTAACCCCGGGCCGACGGGTAGACGGAGACTTTTGCGTGTTTCGACACCCACACCTCCCCGGGGTGCTGGAGAATTTGAGCTGGTCAAGGCGCACGTTTTGGTATTCCATGATAGCCTCCACTTTTTTCAAAATAGAGAGCCCCGCTGTATTCCGGCCAGCAGGCGCTCCAACGCGGCAGGAGAGCCGAAGAACTTTACCGAATGAATTACCTCCTCGGCTGCGCGGTGCACCACACGGGCGGCGGCAGTGCTGATTTTTGTGACAGTAGAGCATTTAGGTGGTATCATTAAGGTACGCTATGGAGGTATCAAATGGAAAAACCTATTAATGTCGGTATCATTATTTGTGATCGGTATCGAAGGTGTGCAGGGGGAAAATGCCTGAAATCTTTACACAACCGAGAAGGAGCTTTTACTAGATACAAGGACTATGAGGTCAAACTTGTAGGCTACACTACCTGTGATGGATGTCCCGGAGGAAATATCGAGTATGCTGTCGGGGAGATGAAAAACAACGGCGCCACAGTTATCCATCTGGCTACCGGCTTGATTGTCGGTTATCCTCCCTGTCCCTATATCGCCTATTTTCGCAGCTTTATCGAAAACCGTTACCAGCTTGAAGTGGTGTACGGCACGCATCCGATACCGGAAAAATATCTCACCATGCATACAAAACTCGGCACGTGGGAAGGCGATGAGTGGAAGCAGATTATAAACCCGACAATCTCTGATGAACCTACCAGATTAACCTATAATTGAAACCGCCGTTCATCCTTTGGTTGAAACTGCTGTTGTAAAATCTTGAATAAACCTCAGTCTACCATGTGAGGGTACCCGTTCTACTGTTCCGCTATTTTCAATGAAACGCTGATGATGTTTGTCTCGTTTTGCTCGATGCGGAAATCTCCTTCGTACTGCTGGCTGAAGGCTTCGACCAAAGTCAGCCCGAATCCGTATTGCCCGTCGCGGGTCACCTCCTCCGGGAAACCGACTCCGTTGTCCTCTACATGGATCTCCAGGTACTCCCCGTCCCGCCGGTACAACTTGGTGTGGATGCGTCCCTGCTCCGTCCGGGAGAAAGCATACTTGTAGGCATTGGCAATGAGCTCGTTCAGGATGATGCCGATGGGAAAAGCCTGCTTAGCCGGTACCCGTATCTCCTCGAAATCGGTTTCGATGGATATGTTCGAGAACCCCTCGTAGGACCGGCGGATGTTCGCGATGATGGTCGCGAGGAAATCGTGTATCGGAATCTCTCTGTAGCCTTCGGCCTTGTAGAGGGTGTCATAAATGTTGCTCATCAGAGAGATCCGGTTCTGCGCCTCCTGCAGGGCGTGCACTGCTTCAGGATTGCTAAGCGTGGAAGACTGCAGGGAGAGGAGGGAGCTGATGGAGTTCATGTCGTTCTTGATGCGGTGATGAACCTCCCTGAGCAGCATCTGTTTTTCACTGAGCAGCTGCTGCATCTTTTCCGCTGACCGGATGCGTGCGGTTACGTCCCGGATGACACCGATGAATCCCGTCAGCCTCCCGCTGCCATTCCGCAGGAAGTGGATATTCTTCTCCCCGACAAACACCTCCCCGTTCTTCCTCCGATAACGAACGGTGTAGTAGAAATTCGGCTCATGGTACGTTTCGGACATCCTCTCCCCGAGCTTTTCGAACTCCTCCTCCTTCTCGAAGAGAATCGCGGTGCTCTTACCCCGGATCTCGTCCAGGCTGTAGCCGAAGATCTCGGTGAAGGCCGGATTGCAGTGGGTGATGCGACGGTTTTCATCCACCACGATAATTGCGTCCCGTAGGCTGTGGTACAGCTTCCGGTACTGCCGTTCACTCTCTCGCAGTTGTTCTTCGGAGAACTTCTGCTCGCTCACCTCCCGAATTACTCCGATGAGACCGGTCACTTCTCCCCCGCTTCCCCGCAGGTAATGAACGTTCTTCTCACCCTTGAACTCTTCGCCGTTCTTGCGTGCGTAGCGGAGGGTGCAGCGGAAATGCTTTTCACCGTAGTGTTCTTTTATCGCCTTTCCCAGTCGCCAGTACTCCTCCATATCGGCGAAGAGGAGCGATGTAGCTTCGCCCTGTACTTCCTCGAGGGTATAGCCGAAGATCTCGGTGAAGGCCGGGTTGCAGTGGGTGATATTCCGATCGTTGTCTACCAAAATGATGGCGTCGCTGATGGTATTGTAGAGGATGCGGTAGCGCTCCTCGTTATTTAGCATCCCCCGTTCCGCCTCTCTCCTGAGCGTGACATCCTGGCCGAATTCCACCAAGCCGGTAATATGCCCCCCTTCTATGACCGGGTAGCCCCTGAGGAGCCACTCCCGTCCCTCCGGGGTGACTTTTTCCGCCTCCTGCGGCTCTCCCGTCTCGAGTACCTCGAGCAGCGGACAATGCTCGCATGGTTCTCCCCGCTGATGCCAGACCTCATAACATTGCTCACCCAACAGCTCCTTCGGGTGCCGGCCGACGGAATCCGCGGCGGCACGGTTAGCCCACTTGATGGTGAGATTCGTGTCGTAGAAGGCGAAGAGCTCGCTGGTGCTGTCCAGGATGAGTCGCTTGAGCTTGTTCGCCTCCTCGAGCTCCCGCTCCTTTTCTCTGCTCTTGAGCCAGGCTTCGAAGAGCTCGAAGGCCATGTTAATGGATTCGATCAGAACAAACTCCCCGGAGTTCTTCAGCACATAGCCGTAGCGGGTGATATTCTTGACCCGGTCGACCATCTCTTTTTCGGCATGGCTGGTGAGGAACACCACCGGCAGTTCCCGCTGCTCGAGGATCTGCGCGGCCGCCTCCGTACCGTCCATGCCGGAGCCCAGATCGATGTCCATCAGGATAAGATCGATCTCCGAGTCGTTGACGGCGGTCTCCACCGCATCCCTGCCGGTATAGACGGTCACTACCTGGTAGCCGCGCTTCTCGAGCAGCTTGGATTCATTGAGGGCAATCAGGGCTTCGTCTTCGACCAGAAGGATCTTTTTACCCATATCTAGATCTTTATCATATCCACTACTTTCTCTTCCCCTATACTACGACTAGAGTCGCTCAGGCTGCAAGATAAAAATGTCCTCGCCTTGTTCGAGTCGTATTTGCATCATACGGCGCACAAGCGACCATTCGGCGATGTCCGTTTTATGTGGTGATGCGGGTCGTCTCTGCGAGAGGGTGACCTCCCCCACCACACAGAATCGTTTTTATACCGTGAAAAACTCCGTGAGCACGTCCATTGCATCCCCCGCCTCTTCGTAGGTGCCGTGTCCTAAATCCGGGTAGAGCTTGAGAGTCGAATCGGGGATGAGTTCGGAGAGCTCCTCACTCGTTCCCTCGCCTACCACACGATCCGATCCGCCTCCGAGTATGAGTGCGGGGACGGAAAAAGTGTGCAGCTCGCCTCTCGCATCATGATCTATGCAGGACTGCGCCTGGATCAAAAAGCGTCGATAACTTTTCGGTTTCCCAAACAGCCCGAGAAAGGGCATCATTGGCGCGTATTTTCTCAGCTGCCTTCTCGTATAGGTTTTGCGCATAGTATCGCGCACGAGCTCACCGTAGCGCCCCTCATTGGCGAGATCCATCCAGTGTCCGACCGTCTCACGCAAGGTTTGGGTCGCCCCCGGAGTGGTTACGGTCAGACACATTCTCCGGAAGAGAGAGGGGTGCTCAATTCCGAGCCACTGAGAGATCATGCCGCCCTGGGAAATGCCCCACACGTCAATACCCGCCCCATCTATGGAACCTGCCGGTTCACCTGCATCCCTCGGACTCAGTCCGAGCGTCCGAAAAAGCGCTGCGTAATCGGCGGCCATTGCACGAGTGGAATATCCTTCCGGTATCTCCTGAGGGCGACTCACGATAAAGACCCGATAACGGTCGGTGAGTTTCCGGTAGTACCAGTGCATCAGTCTTCCTTTGCCGCGTACCGTAATCAGTCCGTCGCTCAGGCCTGGTAGGATGACCAGCGGTCGAACTCCGTTCCCGAAGGCAAGAGTGTCAAAGTAAAGCTCCGTGCCCCTCGTCGTCTCCTCCGCCGGCACAAGAACGGGCTCGTCGAAGAGCGTGCCCGGATCCATGACTTTCTCGGCCAAAGCCGGCGCAGTGTCCGCCTTCTCTCTCCCCTTTGTTGTATCACGCATTGTTTTCCTCCAGTTTTATCCTGTTTATATGGAATTCCGCCCGTGCTCTCCGCAGCAGTGCCGCCCCGAGTCAAAGGGATACGTAATCATCGCCTCATCGAGAACCTCATAGGCCCGGATAGCGTGCCGTTGCTTCCAGCTGCCTGCAGGGAGGTTCCAGAAGGTGAAAGCCGCCGCTCTTCATTCAATAGGAAAGCGGATGGTGAAGACCGGGGTGGGAGTTTTCCGGAGTTCCACAGTTCCGCCCAGTTGTTGTACGAGAGCCTGAATGAGGTGCAGTCCCAGGGAATCGGCGCTGTCAAAGTTTACCTCTTCCGGAAAGGGCCTGCCGGTGTTCGAGAGCACGAGTACGTAGTGCCCTGCATCCTCGTCCCGGCTGAAGCTGACCGTGAAGACCGCCTGCTCCTCCTCGGTAAAACCGTACTTCACTGCGTTCGTTGCTATCTCATTGGTGATCAGTCCCAGCGGGACGCTCGTTTTAGCGGGCAGGGTCACCTCTTCGATCTCCTCCTCAATATGAACCTTCATGCGGGAGTAGTCTGAGAAAATCATGGTGAGGATGTCGAGGAGGTACTCTTTGAGGTTGACCTTGCTCATGTCATCCATGCCCGAGAGCTTGTCGTGGATGATCTCTATGGCATTGATCTGGTGTTTGATGTCGGAGAGGTCGACTTCAGAGCCCAGCGCGCTGTCTTTGAGATTGACGAGGGAGGAGATCATGTGGAGATTGTTCTTGACCCGGTGGTTCAGCTCCTTCATCAGATAGTCTTTCTCCTGCAGTGCCTCCTGGAGCTCTTCCTCCGTTTCCCTGAGGGCGGTAATATCTTCTATCATACCCAGCGTGGCGGGCCGGCCTTCCCAGATGATCCGGGTCGGTTTTATGCGCAGCCACTTCGTTTTCCCCGCTTTTGTGATGATGCGGTATTCGTAGGGCTCATCCGATATGGCCCCGGCAATTCTCTGTTCGTGTTTCTCGAGCAGCATGGCCCTGTCGTCGGAATGAACGATGTCATCCACGACAAGATGCTTGTACTCATCTTCCGAATACCCAGTGATCTCCAGGGTTTTCTCGTTGAAGAGTTTCGTCTCTCCCTCCTGGAAAATAAGGATGGCCTCGTTGGCATTTTCAAAGAGAAGCCGGTACCGGTGCTCGCTCTCTCTGATGCGCTCCTTCGCCTTTCTCTGCTCCTCTTCGGCGGTTTTCCGATCGGTAATTTCACGGACGATGCACAAAACCGTCTCTTCCTCGTACGGGCTCACCCGGGCTTCGAAATACCGCTTTTTTCCGGAGATCCTCAGCTCATACTCGCAGACCTGGAGCTCTCCGGTCTCGAGGGCCCGGGCAAACTGGCCGAGCTTCATCCGGGCGACCTCCTTAGGAAGGATCTCCGGGTCTTTCCGGCCTAAAAAGGTTTCGGGACTGGCGTACAAGGCATCGCTCTGCGGAGGAGCGTGGTAATCGATATACGTTCCCTCGCGGTCCTGGATGAACATGAGATCCGGCAGGGCGTTCAGGAGCGCTCTGTTGCGGTTGTCGCTTTCCCTGAGGGCTTCGAGGGTCTCTTCATACTCGCTCACATCCCGGGCTACACCAAAGAGGTACTTTTCGCCGTTCAGTAGGAAGAAGATGCCGTTTACCTCGACGTCGATCAGGTGCCCGTCTCTGTGGATGTGCTGCGAATCGACGAGTACGGAAGTGCCTTCCGGTTGTGTATTCCAGAACTCGATGAAGCTGCGGGAGGGATAATTGGGGTCGATATCGTCGATACTCTTGCTCAAGAGCTCTTCCCGCGGGTAGCCGAGCATCCTGCAGGCGGCCTCGTTCACGTTGAGCACGTCTCCCGTTTTGTCGAGGAGATAGACGGCATCGATACTGTTTTCCATGAGGTGACGGTAGAGGGCTTGCTGTTCGGCCAATTGCCTTTCGACCTTCTCCCGCTCTTCGATCTCCCGCTTCCTGCGGAGATGCTCATCAAAGAGCCGGCGGGCCATCTTTATCTGCTGCAGGAGGAAGAACTCTCCGCACGCTTTCTGCACGATTCCGTAGCTCGTAACCTTCTCCACCCGCTTGAGGTACTCCTTATCCGTGCGGCCGGTCAAAAACAGGATAGGAAGCTCCCTGATTCCGAGGATCTCGCCGGCCGCAGCAGTGCCGTCGGTGCCGCCGCCCAGTTCGATCTCCATCAGCACCAGGGATATTTCCGGGTCCGAGCGCACCTGACCCACCGCCTCCGAGCCCCTGTGGGCGACCGTCACCCGGTATCCGTGACGCTCGAGCATCCGGGATTCTTCCTGAGCAAAAGGGACATCGTGATCGACGAGAAGTATGTGGCTTGAGGTCTGCATCCACTTCACCGTTTCTAACTATATGATACCTTCTCGTGGCAAATCGCTCAACTAAAAAACTGAAATAATAAATAGAGCTCTATCTATTCATCCGCGTAGGTTTGGGCGATCTCTTCGAAATCTTTTTCGAGGGCGAGAAAGGTTTCCACGAGGCGTGGATCAAAATGGCTGCCGGAAGATCTGCGTATCTCCTCGCGTGCATCGTGATGCGACCATGGTTCCTTGTAGGGACGGCGGCTGCGCAGGGCATCGTATACATCGACGAGCGCGGTTATACGGCCTTCGAGAGGTATCTGTTCGCCGGCCAAACCTCTCGGATACCCCCTCCCATCGTATTTTTCATGGTGAGTGTAGGCGATGCTCGCGGCCATCTCCAGGGCCGGTTTGTCCGTCAGGAGTTGGTACCCGTGGCTCGTGTGAGTCTTCATAATTTCGAACTCCTCGTCCGTCAGCCGCCTCTCGGCGAGGAGGAGTGTATCGCTTATTCCCACCTTCCCTATGTCGTGATGAGGAGCAAATGTTTCGATATCCTCCCGGAATTTCTTCGGCGTCCCGAGCCTCTCCGCAATGAGTCCCGAATACATGCCGACCCGCTGTATGTGTGCGCCTGTTTCGTTGTCCCGCATCTCGGCAAGCTCGGTGATGGTGTGGATGATCTCCATGCGGATATGCATCTCCCGTCGCCGCCGCTCGCTCACATCGAGAGGTATCCCTATGTAGTGGCTGATCTCCCCTTCGTTGTCGAATACGGCGCTGATAAGCAGGTTTATCCATACGAGTTGCCCGTCCGGCTTCCTGTTTACCACCTCGCCGTCCCAAAAACCTATCTCGGGGTTCGAAATACTCTTCCACATACCGGAGAACAGTTCCTCGTACTGCCCGTCGCTGTATCCGAGATCCCTGTATGTCTCCCGTCCCGGGTTGAGTATCCTCGGATTCCTCCCCCGGGCCTCAATGGCACTCACCCCGTAGAGTTCTTCGAACTTCGGATTCACGTATTCGATCTTTCCCTCAGCGTCGGTGATGACCATGGCATGAATAGAAGAGCGAAATGCCTGGTAGTAGAGCTCCCGCTCCTTGCTGATGCGCTCGAACTCCGTCACGTCGCTGATGGTGATCATGCACTTCTGTGCGCCGGACAAAGGCTTTTTTTTGAAACGGTAGACCCTTTCCCCGTAGGTCAGTCGCTCGGTATATGTCGAACTCTTATCGCAATACTCGCAGACATTCTCCCTGTAATGGGCAGGAAGCACCCGGTGGAGCTCTTCGACCGAATCGTAGCCCTCTTCCCTGAGCCATATACGTGCCGCGGGGTTTACGTAGCTTATCGTATTCGGACACTCCATAACGAGTACCATATCCGGGTTTATCTCCGGGAGAAGCGACAGGACATCTATCTGCCGCTGCAGCTCCTTGCTCTTGGTAATGTCGGAAACGGAGACGAGCACCCGTTCGAGTGTTTCCTCATACCCGGGGACGACGGCCAATTTGAGTATGATCAGAAGCTCCTTCCCGTCGAGACGGCGATGTACCGTTTCCGTCTCGAATACCCTCTTCCCCAAGATGAGATCGACAGTTCCTCTCAAAAGCGAGGGAAAGCCCTTTTCGCCGATAATAGTGGGAAGCTGGTCTTCGAGTTCCTCCTTCGAGGATGCAGCAAAGAGCCTGAGACTCGCCTCGTTTGCCTCGATTAATACACCCCGGCGGATCGCGGCAAAGAGCTCCTCGCGGTTATTCTCGAGCTGAGCCTTTAACTCTAGGGGGTCCGAAGTTTTGTAGGCCTTGCCCATACGAGTGAGAAAAGAAAAATCGAGTATCAGCATTGGGGCAGGAGAGTGGGTAAAGTACGCCTCGGAGAGCGCCCGATTTACCTCGAGTATGTTCTCCTTCTCTTGCGCCTCCATAGTCTTTTCGTAGAGACTAATGTCGAGCTCAATCGCCGCTCCCACATCAACAAGGGTCCGGTTAGTCTCCACTTCATCGGCCTGTGCAGTTTCACCGTTGGCAGAGAGAAAACCGACACGCGTTCCGTCGGAAAGCGTAAGCGGGTAGGTATGCGCTCCGGTCGGCTCCTCGGGGCTCGTCTCGAACGCAAGGCGAAGACCTCTATCCTCTTCGATTTCCTGAAATCGTATAGACCATCTCTGAGAAAGGTATTTTCGGACGTCTTCGCCCCTATCCATAGCGACCTAAGTAGAAAAGTAATATTAATTGTAGTATAGAACAGGTGCCGTACTATTGCAACTTCGACAGATTGGAAGATAGTAATCGCCGGCACGAGCGTTATTCCGACGACCACGCGGTGCGAAAGTCGGGATAGAGCGTCAACCCGCCGTCGACAAAGAAGGTTTGTCCGGTCACATAAGCCGCCTCCTCGGATGCAACAAAGGCCGTCATTGCGGCGATTTCCTCGGCCTCGCCGGGCCTGCCCATCGGGATGTGTTGGGCCACCTCGGATCGTTTCTGCGGGTCGTCGGCCCAGCTTCTATTGATTCGGGTAACGGTTGCTCCGGGGGCGACGGCGTTGACTCGGATCTTGCGATCGGCGTATTCGAGGGCTAAGGTACGAGTCATGTTTTGCATTCCCCCTTTGCTCATCGAGTAGCCGATAAAACGGGGTTTGGGAATAAGCTGGTGGACACTCGAAATATTGATTATCACTCCCTCTTTTTCCTCCTCGAGGAAGTGGCTAATCGCTCTTCGAGCGCAGTCGAACGCGCCTTTGAGATTGACCTTGAGTACGGACTCGACGTCGTCCAGAGAGACTGTCTCGGAATCTCCCGACTTCTGTATGCCCGCATTGTTTATCAGGATGTCGAGGCCGCCGAGTTTTTCGATAGTCTCTTCGAACATCGAAGAAACCTCCTCCTCCTTAGAAACGTCTCCCTGGACGAGCACGTCCTTTACTCCGTACTGTTTGACCTGTTCCCTGCATGTGTCCACTTGTTGTGAAGTTTCCGCCGCATCTTCGGGACGTTTACGATAGTTGATGGCAATGTGCGCCCCCTCTTCGGCAAACCGTACGGCGATGGCCTGCCCTATCCCGGAAGTGCCTCCTGTAACCAGTACTCTCTTTTCCTTGAGTCCTTTCATCATATTTCCTCTCCTCCTTCGAAGGTGCGGGCTATGCGAGTGCTGCATGCGATTACGTCGGCACTCTCTCCGAACCCGAAGAGGTCGACGAGCCCGGGGTCCTGTAGTATCCGATCTGCGATAATATAGCCGGCTGCCGACCAGACCTGGTTGAGTTTTGCCTCTTTTCCGACGAGGCGGTTGTGGGGTCCGTCGTAGTATTCGGGCCAGGTGTCGGTGGAGATCCGAGTTTCGGCGATCCGCATCGCCTCTTCGGTCAGCTCCGAGGCACCGGTTTTCGCCTCCGCCGCAGCCAAAAGCCAGAGCAGAAAGGGCCATCCCCCGGCGTTCTGATAAGACCAGGGGGTGTTCTTCGGATCCGACCCGGTAAGGGTACTCCACCGCTCACCTTCGAGGGCGGGATAGGTAACCTTTATAGGCATATGCCCTATGAGCGTCTCCTTGTTGGACCGGATAAGCTCGAGTATGGATGTAGCCTGGCTCTCGTCGGCAAGTGAGCTGAGTACCGCCATGAGGTTACCAGCGGTAAAAAAACGGAAGTCCATCCGGGCGGGGCCGAGATTACCGATAAAATAGCCGCCCTCGGGTGGAAACCACTCGTGCAGCCATTCGGGGATGCTGTCCGAATAGATATTGAAGCGGTTGAGGGCATTGAGACCGTATTCCTCTACATTCGAACGATAGAGATTGTTCAGTCCTCGAAAGTCCATCCAATAGTAGTAGCGGATGTGGTAGGTCAGGTGTCCGAGCCGCTCTCGTGTCCCGTGAATATAGGCTGCGTTCTTTTCGTTGTCGAGGAGGAGCTCGTAGGATGCCCGAAGCGCTGCATAAAAGAGCGCTTGTATATCAAGGGGATGTCCGTAGACTCCCATGCGCCGATCGATCATAAACGAACCGTCCGGGACGAGGAGGGTGGGAAACATGTCGAATCTCGGTGTGAGAGACAGATCGAGAATAAGGCGAATACTCTCCTGTACTTGTGGACGTTCGTGGAGATTCTCGCCGGTGCTACAAACATAGGCACGGAGTAGAAAAAGCCACCAGAAGACTGCATCGACCGGAAATACTCGAGCTATCGCCTTCTCTCCGAAATCCGGTACGATACTCTCCTTGCCGTTCTCCTCCTTTACCTCGAAACTCGCCGGCATGAGCCCTCGAGCGGCCCGAAAACAGTCGAAGTGTTTTTCCCGGCTCTGCAGCTCCACCAGCTGGAGAAGGAAATTACGTACGATCTCGGTTTTTCCCTCGGCGAGAAAGGCGAGGGCCGAGACGGCGAAATCTCTGGTAAAAACCTGATTATAGTTGAGCGCCTCGGTGGTCGGATCCATCGCGGCGAGAGTGCCGATAGGTTTTCCCCTGTACTCGACAATAGAATCGTTGAGTACTTTCCACGCATTCTCTTTTACTTTAGCTCTATTCACTGTATACCTCCTTTTTTGCGGAGCTCCTCCCCATCCATTCTTAGCCGTATTCGAAATCCAAGCTCACATGAAATCTCTCTTTGTCATTCATTGAATTATTTTCCGGGCTCGGCATAGAACCGATATCCTCCCTTTTTCTCCATTTTGATTCCATACATCGCCTCGTCCGCACGGGCAATCAAGGTCTCTTCGTCTTCCGCGTCGTGGGGATAGAGGGCGATTCCGATGCTCCCCCCCACTTCAACCCATATATGTGTCTGCGACTGCCGCAGCGGGATGTCGATCGGCTTTCCGATTTCACTCAAAAGCCGTTTAGCGATCTTCCGGACATCCTCGATCTGCGAATACCCATGCATGAGCACGACGAACTCGTCTCCCCCTAACCTCGCGGCGAGGTCCATCTTTCTGACCACCTCCAGGATACGTCGGCCGATCTCTTGTAAGAGCGTATCTCCGGCCTTGTGTCCGTAGGTATCGTTTACCGGCTTGAACTTGTCCAGATCGATGTAGAGGAGGGCCAGTTCTTCCCCCTCTCTTCGCGCACGGGCGATGCTTTTTTCTATGCTGTCGGAGAAAAGGGTACGGTTGGCAAGAGAGGTGAGCGGGTCGTACATTGCCAGCTGATGTATCTCCTCCTCCCTTCGCTTCTTCTCGGTGATATCTTCTTTGACTGCCACGAAGTAGGCAACCTCGCCCGACTCGTCGATAATGGGAGCTATGGAGGCAGTCTCCCAGTAAACCTCTCCGCTCTTGGTGAGATTCTGGAACTCCCCCCTCCACTCTTCTCCGGAGAGTATAGTCTCCCACATCTCCCTGTAAAACTCCTTCGAGTGAACTCCCGAACGGAGGAAGCGGGGATTTTGCCCGTAGACTTCTTCCCGACTGTATCCCGTCACCTCGGTAAACTTGGGGTTGGTGTAGAGGATGGACCCGTCTGTGGTGGTGGTAATAATGATGGAGGCGGGGCTGTGCTCGACCGCCGCGGAGAGTTTTTTTATCTCTTCAGCATCTTTCACACGCTCGGTAATATCTCTTACTATGACAAGAGCGTGGGCAAGCCCCTCCCGGGTAATAGTTCGGCTGCTCACCTCGACCGGATACTCCTCTCCGTCTTTGCGGATGTTTGTTCCGATTGCAAAGCTCTCACCTGTAGATCGTAACTCTTCCACTTCTTCGGGGATGAGTTCCTTGTACCTCTCGGGTACGAGGTCGGAGGCATTCATACCGAGTAGCTCGGATCGATTGTAGCCGCTGATCTCTTCGGCCCTTCGGTTACAGTCGAGTATGTGTCCGTCGAGCGTCTGCAGAAATATGGCGTCGGGGGCGAACTGAAAGAGTTGCTGAAACTTCTCCTTTTCTGTCTCCGCCTCCCGCATCTTCTCATCAGCGAGGGCACGCGCGTCAAACTCCCTCTTTACCAGACGCTCCTGCACACGGGAGAGTACAGCCAAGACAATAAAGGTAATGAGTATCAAGGAATGGGGGACCATTTCGTTATGTGTAACATCTGCAAGATAAAGAACTGCCAGCCCTGCTCCCACCGGAAGGCCTGCAAAGAGGGGAAACCATATGCGGGCGCCGGTTGATACGAGGTAGACGATAAAGAGGGAGAGGATGATCCCGTTCATAGGAGCATTGTGCAAATGGGCGGGGGGGCTCTCCATAAAGTGCAGCTGCACGTCCACTCCCACCGTCATCGCTACCAGAGAAAAAAGGACTAGGATATAGAGAGGGAGGATAAGGGATGAGACGCTTTGGCGTGTAAGATGCACATGTGCGAGAAAGACGATGGAAGCGAGAAACGGGGCCGCCCTGAACAAAAGAAGCCATGGTGAGTCGAGGTGATAGTAGTCCATAAGAGATATGAGCAGGAGAAGGACTGCATTGATTATGCAGAAATAGCTGCCCGTTTTCTCGATTTGTCCGATGCGCTCCCGCATGTAGGCGTTTTGCTCCATAACGTATTCAAATTTTAATTGCTCAATCGGCGGATGCAAGGGATGTCAGCAAGAATACGACAAGTGTCATCAGATTTGAGCTGCGACAAAGAAGTTACAAGAGCTCGGAATCGATGTAATTCATTGAACGACAAGGATCAGTGCTGATGTTGCCTGCGGTAGACGTCAGCAGGAAATAAGAGAGACAGTAAAATGGGACCGGCGGGCCTGTTCTACTCCATGGCCCTGCCGCTGGGCCTGTACATCGCCTTCACCCTGCTGAGCAGGGCACGGTTCCCCAGGAGAAAGCGCCGGCAGGAGTGAGGCGCCGAACGGCCGGGGCGGCACGCAGGTGGAGCTGAGGACGGCAAGCAGATAAAATAGGCCAAGTATACCTGACTAAAATTGTATAATCATGACATCATGACAAATCATGCTGGCTGCCGGGATACGCTACACTAAAAATAGAATGCCACCCCTACCTGGCCGCCGTAGATGAATATGCTGCTGTAGTAATTGGTATTATCTGTTGTGAGATCGCCTGTGGCGTCGGCATAGCGCTTTTCTGCCTCCTTCGCCCAACCGTAGCCGGCGCCGATTTCTCCGAAGAAGCTGAAGTGGTCGGAGATATCGTACTTACCGGCAATGCAGGCCACCACACTCCAGAAGGTAGTTTTGTCAACATCACTCTTATCGCCGTCGTTATACTCCCTGTATTCATTGTACAAGAGTAAGTTCACCCGGGGACCGGCGTAGATCGAGGTCTTCTCGAAGGAGCTGATTGTGTAGAAGAGAGAAAGACCTCCGCCGTAGGTTTTCTTATATCTGTCCACGTACTCATCCCCGCTGATATTGTCAACTTCCTCCGTTTTGTCCGTATAGACTACCGCGTCCGGCTTTATGAGGAAGTTCGGCGTCGGTTCTATCATTGCCCCCATTCGGTAGTGTCCCAACGATAGTTCACCACCTGTTCCCACGGTATAACTCGGCAACTTGTCTAATCCCACGAAGAAACCGAATCGCGGCCCCTCGTCCTGACCGAAGACCGGAGCGGCGGCCATTGCACAGAGCGCGAACAGAAGGGCCGCTGTAAGAATCCCACGTTTCATTATACACCTCCACAAATGGTTTTTCCTCAGCGCGGGTAAAGCCTCACATGTCGGTGTTACGCATTCGGTGGCGGGAGCACATCAGTGCTGCGGCAGAGCTAGTATATCATCGATTACCTAGAGGAGGAAGAAAAAACGGGTCAGGCCAGCAATTCCCGGTGAATGGCGAGTAGGTAGTTTTCGTAGATGCTCAAGGGGTAACGGTCCACGAGAAACATCGTCGGCACAGTACTAAAAAAGTTGTGTTTTAAACTAGACATTTTTCCGCTCTTTGTTACCCTTATTCATGGCATGGGCACGAGACGGCAATTAATTTTGACCCGGTAGGGAAAAAATTATACCTCCTTCCTCTTTTGGATTCTGTACGACTCTCCCCGAAGAGAGAACGTGTGTGCTTGATGCAATAGTCGATCCAGGAGAGCTGTGGTCAATACTTCATCTCCCAGCAGCTCCGCCACCGAACGAAGTATTTGAAGTGATGACGATAGAGCTTCTCTCATAGATCTCGCTTACCAGGTTAAAAAAGAAATTTGCCTTCTTGCGTTCTATTGGTGTGTAGCCGATCTCGTCGATGATCAGCACATGGGACTTGAAGATACGGTTAAGCCTCAGAGCGCTTGATCTCTGCACTTCAGCGCTCTTGAGAAGCTTCACCAGGTTCGTCATTCGCTCGAAACAGACTTTATAGCCCGCATAGACGGCCTCGAGGCCGAGAGCTATGGCAAGATGTGACTTCCCCAGTCCCGGTGGGCCGAGGAACAGGACATTCTCATGGGTGTCGATCCAGCGAAAGTCTCGCAATCCTTGAATGTCCCTTTCGGTAACTCCCTCGACTCTCGAAAAATCGAACTCTTTGTTCATTTCCATAATCCCCTGCTCCATAAGCCATAACGGGACCTATGTTATAGGATTACATTACACCTTACGCAACCCGCTACTCCTGGGCCGCTGTAAGTGCCGTAATCAAGCGGTCATCGCGCTCTTTGTAGAAAACGTTCAGGTGCTCCATCGCCCGGGTCATGCCCACAAAGATGAGATTGGCCAGTAGAGAGAACGACTGCTCCTCCGAATACCCCTCGCTCGCCCATGCGGGGATCGACGGCAGCAGCAGGAGCACCACCGGAAACGTCAGCCCCTTCATGCTGTGGAGGGTCGAATACTTTACCGAGCCCTCTGCGCCAAAATCGAACTCCCGGTCGGTAATGCGCTGCATCTCTATCTCCCGCCGGCTTAGCACCTCCTGCACCTGGTCGAAACGTTTGTTTGTCGGCGCTGCCACGCAGATCATCTCCGGCCGGTAGCCGAGCTCATTCACAAAAAACTCCACCTTTGCCGCCGCCGACTCGACCATCTCCTCTATAGTACCAAAACGATAGATCTCCGGAGCCGGGCCGTGTCTAAAGGCGTAGGGCTGCTCGTTCCCCGCCTGCTCTTCATCGAGCTGAGAGAGAAAACGGTGGGCGTAGGCGTGGATTTCGGCGGTGTTGCGGAAGTTGGTGCGTAGATAGCGAGTACGGCCGCGGATATCGATTCCGGAGCGGGCAAAGGGCGACCCGGCGGAGAAGATCATCTGCTGCTCGTCACCGGCCATCAGTACCGGGCCGCTGCAGTAGGAGCGGAGGATCCGCAGCTCCACCGACGTCACGTCCTGTACCTCGTCGATAAATATCATCTCCGTCTCCGGCGCCGGCGGCTCTTCCTCGAGACTGCGAAGCAGCATACTACGGGAGTAGTTCTTGCTCACGGTGCCTTCGGCATGCATCTTCTCCTCGATCTCCTCCTTGATCCGCCACACTTCCTGCCGGCCGGCCCGGCCAAGACGCTTGCCCAGCCCCTGTCTTGGGATCATTTCCTCCACATACTCACGGTAGCTGTAATCATTGGCCCAGAGGAAATCCTCGAGCTCCCGCTGCAGCTCCCGACGGCCGAGGAGGGAGTGCTCGGCCTCCTCAAATCCCGGGACACCACTCAATTTCATCGTCCCCTCTACCTGGAGGCCGCGTTCACGCAGCTTCTCACGGACAAAGGACTCCAGGGTGGCAATGCCCGCATCGCTGGGTTCGATCCCGAGGATGGATATCAGGTAGCGGTTGTACCTCACCAGCGAGTTCTGGAAGGTGAGCAGCAGCAGGCGCCCTGTCGCCTCCGGGACGAGGGTCTCGCGTTTCTCCCTCACCGCCTTCTCCAGCGCCTTCAGCAGGACCAGGGACTTTCCGGTACCCGCCGCCCCGCGCACGAGGAAGCTCTCCTTGAGGGTGATCTGGTCCAGCACCTCCTCCTGCTCAGGAGTGAGGCGCAGGATGCGCTCTTCAAACTCTCTACGGGTGCGGGTCAGGTTGGTCAGACGCTGCAACAGCTCTGCATACTCTTCGTGCTTAGCATATTCGGCCTGGTAGTGCTCCTGGAGCGAATCCCGCTCGGAGCTGACCTGTTTCAGCTCCTTCTCCAGCGCATGCCGTTTCTGCGCCGTCTCCCGCTCCTTCTTCTCATTCTTGCGGGCCTTCGCCCTCTGCTCCTCGAGCCGGGCGTGCAGCGACTCTATCTTCCGGTTGAACTCCGCAAGCTGCTCCTCTAACTGCCCCTTCTCCGTATAAGCCTCGTGGAGTTTTTTGTTTTCGCTCTGCAGTTCGCGCATTCGGCGGTTCAGCTCCGTGTAGGCCTTTTGGCTCACGGCAGTAGAGCTGCGCTCGGACCAATGGCTGAGCAATCCCTTGAGGCGGTTCTCTAGGGATTGATCGAGCTGGTCAAGCATGTCCAGAAAGGAGATCAGGGTGGAGATAGCCGACCGGGCCTCCTCCTCGTCGAGCTCCGCAAATGCATGCCGCACCTCGTCGGTGGACTGTTTCCGCTGGGTGTGAATCGAATTGAGAATATCAAAATCGTACCACCGACCGCCGCTGTTGCGCTTCAGATGTTCCCTGAGCTGGGACTTCAGGGTACAGAAATCGGAGAAGTACGCGGTCGGATTGGTGTCAAAATGGATGCCCGTCATCTGCCGCATGATCCGCTCTTCCAGTCCATGGACTGCCAGCGTGCAGTAGGCAGGGTCCACCCCGGAGAGATTTTCGATTCGTTTGATGTCGCGCTTGTCTATCAGCATTACTGCTCTCCAATTTTGCCCTGGAGTTGGAATGACCTTCAACGTCCGGCTTCACCGTTGTTCGGCCGCTTCAATTTCATCCGAGTCTTTTATTGACGAATCCACGGTGGAAAGCGCAACACAGCAACGATCAGCAGCAGCACGGCGCCTGCGGCCGCCGCCCAGGCAACTCCAGCCTCAACCGGCTCTACCGATACCCGCTTAATGACGATCCCGGTAAAGGCCCAGGCCAGGACCAGGCCGTACCAAGGGTCCGCCTGCGTGTAGGTTACAAAGATGCCTATCGCCGCAGCGACCAGGATCATCACGATCGCCCACACTGCCTCCGGCAGACCGAAGCCGTTCCATCCCCAAGAGACGAGCAGTGCGGTGATGTTGGCGATCGTGGCGACCGTGATCCAGCCCAGATAGACGCTGAAGGGGAGCTCTACGGCAAGCTTCTCCGCTCGGCCGCGTCCGGCGGCATTGAGCCCACCGCGGCTGCTCTGCAGCCGCAGGTAGATAACCAGCAGCACCGCGAGCAGCGCCAGCATGATCAGCACCGACAAGCCCACCAGCCGGTAGTGCCACGCAAAGATCCAGGCCATGTTCGCCACGCAGCTCACGACGAACCACCATCCTACCCGCTCCAGCGCGCCTCCTCGGGTAAAGACGGCATAGAGCACATAGGCGGCAAGCAGCAGGTAGATGATGCCCCAAATACTGAAGGTAATCCCCGCCGGTACAAAGAGATTGGGATACTCGGCCGAAAGCTCCCCCGTCCCGACATCGTTAATCGGCAAAGCGTTCGCCAGCCCGTTTACCACTACCACCCCGATAAAGAAGATGATATTCGCCACTGCCAGCGTCCATCGATGAGCTGTATTCATATGCTCCTCCCTCTCTAGGAGTATTGAGCATATACCCCCGGCGCGCAAGTTCCCTCGCAAACCGTACTCTTTCTCTGCGCTATCTCGAATGCTACGGCAATAAACTACAGAGCACAGCATTGACCCGACCTGCGCAGGCAGTGTATAGATGAACGAAAAGGACAATAAGCGCTATGATTCACACCCTCACAGACAGCATCTATTACTCCCTGCCGGTAGCCGAAACCGACCGGCCGCTCCTGGGCTTCATCACAGGCAGCAACGCATCGCTTATGGTGGACTCCGGCACCTCTCCCGCTCATGCCCGGGAGTTCTTATCGGCAGCAGCTCCCTACGGGGCAACTCCGCCGGCCTATCAGTTTCTCACCCATTGGCACTGGGATCATGTCTTTGCCATCCCCACGGTGAACGCCGAATGTATTGCCCACGAGCTCACCGCGGAGAAGCTGCGTGAGATGCAGGGCATGGCCTGGGATAATGCCGGACTCGAGAAGCTGGTTGAAACGGGCTTTCTCCCCCGCTTTGGAGCGGACTGTCTAAAACAAGAAATGCCCTCGGAAGAGGAGCGGGTAATAGGTTCTGCAGACCGCATCTTTACCGATTCGCTTGAATTGGACCTGGGAGGTCTCACCTGCCGTATTGAACACCTCGGCGGAACGCATACGTCCGACTCATCGGTGCTCTACATTCCCGAGCGAAAAGTGCTGTTTGCCGGGGACTGCATCTACGGCCAGCGCTTCGGCGGTGCGTACGGGTATCGGCTTGAGGAGCTCAGCAGAATGGCCGATACGCTCACCTCGTATGATGCGGAGCATTACCTTATCTCGCACGAGGCCCCGCTCTCCCGTGAAGAGCTGACCGGCTTTTTAGACCGCCTCATAGAAATTGGCCGGATAGTCGGGGATGAGACGGATTTCACATGGGCCGAACAACAGTTCGTGAAGAAAAAGGGGCACGCACCCAGCGAAGAAGAGGCGGAGATGATTGCCATGTTTACCGATGTGAGGCACTTTTAAAAATCTCCGATTTTTGAATAAGTCATTGTTTCGAGCAGTGGTATAACGGAAAAGTGACGGTCCGCAGTTAAGAGAACCGTGCCTGTTTCGAATGCGACGGCGGCTATCCAAATATCGTTGGTAGGAATGGGGGTTCCCTGGATTTTGAGCTGCTGTACAAGCCTGCCATAGCGTTCGGCTGTCTCCACGGTGATCTGTGCCACTTGCGTACCTGAAGAAGCTAAAAAATCTTGAAGTTTCCTTATATTTTCTTGTTTCCTCCTTCCGGCGACGAAACCGGCGTACAGCTCTCCAAGAACTATCGTCGGCATGACAAGCGAATCGGCCCTCTCGAGTATTTCTTTCACCTCACCGTATCCCCTCATTAACGCCGAATAGGCGTTGGTGTCGAAACAGATATCCATCACTTCCAGAGCTCCTCATCTACCCTTTCAAAGACTTCGGTTGCTTTTTCGAACTCTTCGGCCTCTTCCTCATCCCAAAAGCCAGCAAATTCCGAAAGATCTCGCTTCTTCCCGGAAGACTTGTCAATGCCGAGAGCTTCGCCAAGAAGCTCGTGTATCGTCTTATTGATACTAATTCCCCGTTCCCGGGCAATTCTTCTGATCTCCTTCTCCAGTTCTTCAGGAATGTTACGTACTGTAATCTGTTTCATAGAGTGCCTCCATGACATCAAAAAAGTGACATCACATGTGTAGCATATCATCTCTTTCTCTCTGAAACAAGAAGCGACACAGGACAAGCCCTCTGAACTGTCGTTCACCAAGGGCTTGTTCCGGGGGGCAGTTGGTCAGGATCGAAGCCGTGAGACAGTTTTACTCCAGTGCCAGCACATAGCAGGTGGTGTTAATTCTCTTCTGCACGCTCCACTTCCGCTTTCGCTTCAGTCTCGGCTTCCGCACGCGCCGCTTCGCTGTCGTCTTTTGACTCTACACTCACCGCTTCACCGTTTACCCACTCTACGATCTGTATCGATTGGTGCACGACATCCACCGCTGTAGGATCGATAGGAGCGGGTAGATACCCGTCGGTGAACCCTTCGAGATCCGGCCCTTCGAAGGCAGCATAATCCGCCTGTGTTGCCTCGGTATGCGCTGGAGGCGCTGAGAACGCGCGGATCTCGATCAGCTCGAACTCCTCGTCAATCGGATCAAAGGAATGCGAGGTATCAGTTGTTGCTGCCATGTGCAGGCGATCGTCTTCAGTGACTACGGACACAAGGTAGGTCTTTGCACCTTCTACCTCCGCCCACGAGATCGTCGTGCCCTCGGAACGTTCGGATACCGAAATCGATTGGTAGTCCGTCGGCTCGAGAAACTCCTCAGCGGCCTCTTGCGTCAACTCAAACTCGAGCCGGCCACCGGCGAACTGCTCCACTCCGACAACGCCGAGTACACTGGCGGCGTACCGACCCGCTTCAATCGGTACACTGTCACCGACAGTTTTTGCCGAAAAGAGTGGCGGCGGGTACATCCACCACGCGCCAGCCCCTTCCGGCTTGTAGCCGAGCGTGGGAAGCCGCCGGGGAGGCATTGACTCACCGGCAAGCATGACCATGTACACACCGGTGAGGTCGAAGTCATCATCATCCAGCAGAACTTCATTGACTATTGCGACGCCGGTATCTCTCGTTCCGGCGGAGGCGAGGGTATAGGTGCCGGTTGCTGCTGCCCCGACCTCCATATCCGTCTCGGTTTCCTGTGCGGCAACTCCGAAGGCGAGAAGAACGAAGCCCAACACTGAAATGATTGTGGCTTTCTTTACTAAATAAATCATGTTTAAACGGTAGGAAAATTACCCGAGGAACGCAAGGCCGAAACCGGAATAATTGAGATATATTGTACGTTCACACAGCCTTACGCTACATTGCCAGTGCTTATTCAATAGGGATGGGGATGGTGAAAACCGGATGCTCCTCCTCGGTAAAGCCGTACTTCACTGCGTTCGTTGCTATCTCGTTGGTGATCAGTCCCAGGGGAACGCTCTTTTTGGCAGGCAGAGTCACCTCTTCGATCTACTCCTTCCTGCGGATGTGCGCATCAAAGAGCCGGCGGACCATCTTTACTCGTGACCTTCTCTACCCGCTTGAGATACTCCTCTTCCGTGCGACCGATCAAAAATAGGATGGGAAGCTCTCTGATTCCGAGAATCTCGCCGGCCGCAGCAGTGCCGTCGGTGCCGCCGTCCAGTTCGATCTTCATCAGCACCAGGGATATCTCCGGCTCGGAGCGCACAAGCCCCACCGCATCGGAGCCCCTGTGGGCGACCGTCACTGGAAATGCTAATCTGAATTGCCCCCCCTTGAACCTTCCCGCACATCCGTTCATAGTTTTTCTCATCACCACGGCGCGGCCGGCCGCCGGGTGGCAGTAACCACGGCTCAGACGCCCGCGCGCAGCCGCCGCCGGATAGAGAGGATGAGATGAGGGAAGCATCTGCGAACGGACAGGATGAGGCGACGGCGGATGCCGCGCCGCTGCGTTTTACCCGCGGCCTGCGGGAGGGGACGAGCATCTTCATCGGCTATCTGCCCATCGCCCTCGCCTTCGGCCTGCTGGCAAAGAACACCGGAGTGCCGCTGGGCCACACGGTGGGCATGAGCCTGCTCGTGTTCGCCGGCGCCTCACAGTTCATGGCCCTCGAGCTCATCGCGCTGGGCACCGGCGGGGCGGAAATCGTCTTCTCCACCTTCATCGTCAACATCCGCCACCTGTTGATGAGCATGTCCGTCAATCAACACGCCCTCCCGGAAAGCCGGGGACGCAAAGGGCTCTACGCCTTCTTCATTACCGACGAGGTCTTTGCCGTCGCCTCCACGAAGGAGCGCGGGGTGGGCTCGCCCTACATCCTGGGCCTGGGGATCATGGCCTATCTGGGATGGACGGTGAACACCGCCGTAGGGTATCTTGCCGGCTCCCTCCTCCCGGTCACTCTCCAAGAGGGAATGTCGGTGGCCCTCTATGCGATGTTCATCGGACTGCTGGTCCCCTCCGTCAAGAAGTACCGCCGGGCGCTCTATCTTGCCGCCGCTGCTGCGCTGCTGAACTCCCTGCTGCTGCTGTGGCTTCCCCCCGGATGGGCGATCATCGCTGCGGCGGCGGCAGCGGTCGCGGGGCTCGAGCTCATAGAGGAGCAGACCGGCAGGAACGCCGATGAAGAGAAAAGCGGTAATCAGGGAAGCGGAAAAACCGGTGCGGCCGCCGGAGAAACGGAGGAGAAGACATGACGGAGATGAGCAGTGGGCTGCTGTGGGCAGTCATTCTGGGCATGACCCTGGTCACCTATGTGCCGAGAATGGCCCCGCTGGTAGCCCTGGATGCGGAGAAGCTTCCTCCCCGACTGGTGCGGATGCTGAAGAACATCCCCTACGCGGTCTTGGGGGCGCTGATCTTCCCGGGCATCCTCCACATCAGCGAAGATCTCCTTTTGGGCATCGCCGGCGGTCTGGTAGCCGTGGCGGCGTCGCTGTTGAACTTCCACCTGGTGCTGGTAGTGCTCAGCTCCGTAGCGGCGGTCACCCTCATGGCGCAGGTGATCTGAGATCGAGAGAGGAGGGGAGCCATCTATGTAGATACACCTTTATACGACCTACTGCAGGAAATATCATCCTCCGCAACATTTCTTGTACTTAAATCCGCTTCCACAGGGACACGGGTCGTTACGTCCCACTTTCTTATTGTATAATAACGGCATGTCGGGGAGCTCTGCCGGCACTACTCTCTCCCTGTAGCGACTGTAGAGGTTTCTGAGAATTCGATGCCTTTCTTTACAAATTCCGCCGATTTCAGTGAGCCTGTCCCTTTTTTCTTCTAATAGCTGCCGGACGAGATTCTCCGACTCGTTATCTATACTGTCTTCCAATTGCCATGATTTTTTCCGGTAATTATATTTTATAGTGGAAATACTTTCCGCTATAGTTGATCCCCCAAGAACATAGAAGGACAAAAATACGTCCGAACAATTGCAGTTTGGATTTACACAGTATTGGTCGAAAAGCATGATTCTTTTTTCATTATATTCGATGATAAGATCGTCACAAAAGGGAAAAAAGTCCTTGTAGGGAATACAGAAGGATTGTCGTATATCTTTCTCATACGAGCTGAAATCGAGTTCGAGGGAATCAAAATCGCGAATCTCACGATATCTGGAGTTCTTTACTGTAGCAAGTTCTGTGTACAAGCGTTGCCAAAGTTCTTCGGGCATTTCCGCCCTACACGCATCTGCAAACGAACAGCACTGCTTATAATTGTCGCGGTTTTTAACCGGTTTTACCGTTTTCTTTGCGGCATCGAATGTTAATGAAAATGCTTCCGATTTGCTATCATCCCCTTTTAGGGCTGCGGTCGGCACCGCGGTCATGCCTATCTCGGTACAAGGACACAACGGATTTGTGCATGCATTGGTGAGAAAAAAGCTCCACTCCTGCCCTATATACTCCCCATCTTCGAATTTGATTTTGAGGCTTTCGGTACCCGGTTTTATTTCCTGTGTATTTTCATCGTTCACATCAAACATATATCATGCAAGACAACTTAATAAAAGCCTGTTGATACCGAATAGGGGTCAAAATTACATGCCGTTTCCTGAGGTAAAGACTCTCACCACGAGCGCTTCCTCTTGGTCGATCATGTGCGGCCCGCACTCCCTCGGCCCTTCCGACTGCGAGGAGAGATCATATTCCAGCCCCGCCTTAGCCGCGCAGGTATTGGGCGAGAGCATCACCCCGGCGTGCTCGATATCCCTCAGCAGCTGCAGAACTGATTCGAGCTCGCGCTTCTCGTCATTCGGCACGACCCCGCCCTCGGCAGCACCTTTTGCAGAACACTCCGCATCCGATTCATCCAGGTACCGTTTTATCAGCCGTGCGCACGCCTGCATCCTCGTAAAGTTTTCTCCTACCCACGCCTCCAGTTCTGCCGGACGCTCAATAAAGATATCCAACAGACCGGCAACGTCCACTTCCGCCGGCATTACTTCGTGAGAGTAGAGACGGGAAGCAGTGGGACTCTGCATACCCGAAACCGCATACCGGGGCTCGCCAAAGGCCGTGTTCACCAGCATAGCAAGGGGGTCGTGGAGGATATCTTCTATGAACTGGGGGTCAAGAGAAGTGACAGGGGTTCTATATCTCATATACGCCTTACCTTTCCTTGAATTATGATACCACGTAATGCTTCCCCTCGCAAAAAGGCAACGCTGTTAACCGACCTTTCGTAGACGCTATTCCGGCGCCGGTATTCTGGTCACCGCAAGAGATGCAGACAATGAGCTCATCGTACTCCTCGGAAAACGAAGGTATCATCCGGGTAAGGGAAAATGGAGCATTCCAGGGGGCGAAAAAGACAAAGGAGATCGCGACTTCAAGGCAGCAGCCATGCGCGAGC
>CAYFUX010000014.1:55393-73018 GCA_964346455.1 uncultured Spirochaetaceae bacterium | reverse complement strand
AACACTACCATCGTCGACGGCACCGGCGCCGCAGCCCGCAAGGGCGTAGACATCGCCTTTGATACAACCGGTATCAAAGAGATTGTCCCGTCCGGCAGCCTCACCACTGCCCCCGCGGAGTCGGAGATTGACGGGAGCGGAAAGGCGGTGCTCCCCGGGCTCATCGACTGCCACATCCACATGGACCTGCACGGCTTTGCCAACACCTACGACGAGAATCTGGTGGAGGACAAGCTGCGGGCCATCCGCGCCGCCCGAGAGATGGAACGCACCCTTGCCCGCGGGTTCACCACCGTTCGCAACGTAGGCAGCGTCAATCACATCGACTTTGCCGTCAAAAAGGCGGTCGAAAAGGGCTACTGCCGAGGTCCCCGCGTTCTAACCAGCGGCCAGATCATCAGCATGACCGCCGAGGGCAACGACTACTTCCTCGGACTCTATCGGGAGGCAAACGGTATCGACGGGGTCCGGGCTGCAACAAGAGAGCAGCTGAAAGCCGGAGCCGATTTTATCAAGCTCATGGCCACCGGTGCCTACATGAATCCCGGCGGTATCCCGGGGGCCGCTCAGCTGGAGGTGGAGGAGATGCGCGCCGCCGTGGAGGAAGCGGAGAAGCTGAACCTTCACGTCGCCGCCCATGCCCACGGGGCTCAGGGGATCAAGAATGCTATCCTGGCGGGCGTACGCACTATCGAGCACGGCACCCTCATCGACGACGAAGGCATCGAGCTGATGCGCGAGTACGGGGTCTACCTGGTACCCACCTTTGTGGTTGCTTACCAGATGCGCAGTCATGCCGAGGAGAACATCGCAGAGCACATGCTGGAGGATGAACGTAAAGACCGGGACAAGCGCCTCGCGAATCTCCAGCGGGCCATCGACGCCGGGGTGAAGGTCTGCTACGGCACCGATGCGGGGACCCCCTTCAATTTTCACGGCGACAACGCCTACCAGCTCGAGCTCTTCGTCAAACTGAATTTCTTCTCCCCGGAGATGGCCATCCACACCGCCACCGGCGCCGCCGCGGAGGCTATCGGTCTCGGACACCGGATCGGAACGCTCGAGCCCGACAAAGAGGCGGATTTGATCATGGTGGATGCGTCGATGCTCCGCGATCTATCCGGTCTCACCGGGGGGGTGGAAGCGGTCTTTCACGGCGGGCGCCGGGTTCAGCAGGGCTGCGTGTAAGTCCGGCTCTATTGACTCCCCGCGGCATTTCCCACACTCTTTAAGTATGAACCTCGAACAAGGGTTTACTCCCTTACTACGGGCCGTCGTCGAATCCTGTCGCACCGCTCTCAATGCTCAAGCCGCGTGCGCCGCTCTCATTGACCCTTCGGCCGGCCAGCTGCGCGCGAGCTACTCCAGCGGCCCGCCCTGCCCGGTGTTTTCCGACTATTCCGCCCTCACCCGGCTGCCCTCGTTCGAAGCGGTACGCAGAAACGAGACGGTCATCAAAACGAGTGAGCAAGAAGGAACGGCGACTCTCACCGCTCCAATCCGGATCGACGGCGGCGCTTCCGGACTGCTCACCGTCTACGTAGAGTTCTCCACGGCTTACCTCCCCCGGGAAACCGTAGCAGTGGCAGAGGCGTGCGCCACCCAGTGCGGCGCCACTATCCGGGAACTCCAGGACAGCCGTATCCGCGGCCGGGAGGATGCCATCCTCGACAGCCTGTTCAAAAACGCCCCTGAAGCGGTAGTACTGCTGGATGAAAACAACCGGGTTGTGCGAATCAACAGCGAGTTCTCCCGCCTCTTCGGCTACGAGCAGGAGGAGATCAGAGGCCGCCACATAGACACCCTTCTTGCGCCGGATGAACGCTACGCGGAGGCGAGTGATTATTCCCGCCGGGCGGAGAAGGGAGAGAAGTTTTCCGCCGAGTCCGTACGCCGGCGGAAGGACGGCTCATTGGCGGAAGTCTCCCTCCTCGGTGCACCGATTGTGGTAGACGGTAAAATAATCGGGATTTTCGGCATCTACCGGGATATCTCCGCCCGCAAACAGGTGGAGCGCGAACTCGCCCGCAGCGAATCGCGGTACCGTCAGATTTTCGAGAAGGCCCCCATCGGGATCTTCCAGACCCACTCGCGAGGCTACTTTCTCAAACTCAATCAGGCTACCGCCGATATTTTCGGCTATGCATCGGTAAAGGAGTTTCTCTCCCGCGTACAAGATTTGCGGACCGACATCTACGCCAACCCTACGCAGCGGAGTGAGTTTCTAACCACTATCCGCACCAAAGGGGAAGTGCAAAACTACATTATCGAAGCCAAACAGAAGGACGGCACCGGGGTGACCATCTCTATCAGCGCCCGAATCTCCGCGGAGGAGAACGGCGAGTTCGTGATGGACGGCTTCATCATAGACCTGACGGAGTTGAAAAACACCGAGCGGCGCCTCTCGCGGTCGCTCAAAGAGAAAGAGGTCCTCCTGCAGGAGCTTCACCACCGGGTGAAAAACAACATGCAGATCGTCTCCAGCTTGCTGACTATGGAGGCGGACTCTTTCGAGTCCGAACACGAGGGGGCGAGCAAGATTTTACGGATCAGTCAAAATCGCATCCGCTCTATGTCGCTTATCCACGAGAAGCTCTACAACTCCGGCGACCTGACCCGGATCGACCTGGCCGAATACAGCCGAGATCTCTGCAGCGAAGTGTTCGACATGGCCGACATACGCCCTCTGCCGAAATTAAACCTCTATACCGAGCCGGTGGATGCGGACATCGACTTTGCCATCCCCTACGGGCTGATCCTCAATGAGCTGCTTCTCAACGCCGTAAAGCATGCTTTCGGCAGCGTTGAGAATCCCGCCCTTACCATCACCCTGCATCACAAGGCAGATCAGCTGCAGCTTTCCGTCCGGGACAACGGCATCGGGCTTCCGCCGGACTTCGAAGAGCAGCGCCGCTCTTCACTCGGGCTCCAGCTGGTAGACTCCCTAGTGGAACAACTGGAAGGAAAGCTCTCCTTCACCTCCGACGGCGGCACCATCTGCCGCGCGAACTTTCCCGCTCCTCTGCAGGAGTGACCTCTCCTTGCTTCAAGCATCGCCTTCCGCCTCGACTCACCGCTTCACTCCGGATCATTTAGCTGCAGCTCATTTATCTCCGGCTCATTTAACTGGACAGCAGCTGATAACTGGACAGCAGTTGAGCAGCCTGGTACCATTTATACTGTTCATCGAATCACATAAGGAGGTGGATTCATGGCGGCTCTGGAACTGCTGTCTAAAGATGCCTGCACATACGATTGCCTTTCGTTGGGAGAGATCATGCTGCGACTCGACCCCGGCGAAGGACGGGTAAAAACCGCCCGGCATTTTACCGTCTGGGAAGGAGGCGGCGAGTACAACGTAACCCGGGCTCTCCGCAAGTGCTTCGGCCTCTCCACGGCGGTAGTGACCGCCTTTGCCGACAACGACATCGGCAGACTGGCGGAAGATTTCATCATGCAGGGCGGGGTGGACACCCGCTTTATCCAGTGGGTCCCTTACGACGGGGTAGGCCGGACTGTACGCAACGGCCTCAACTTCACCGAACGCGGCTACGGGCTTCGGGCCGCCAAGGGCACCTCCGACCGCGGCAACAGCGCCGCCAGCCAGTTAAAACGGGGCGATGTGGACTGGGAGACCATCTTTGGCACATACGGCGCCCGCTGGCTGCACACCGGGGGTATCTTCGCCGCCCTATCCGAGACGACTCCGGACGTCATCGAGGAGGCGGTCAAGACGGCCAAGAAGTACGGTACCGTCGTCAGCTACGACCTCAACTACCGCGCCAGCCTGTGGAAGAGCATCGGCGGGAAGGAGAAGGCCATCGAGGTCAATCGCCGCCTGGCCCCCTACATCGATGTGATGCTGGGCAACGAGGAGGACTTCACCGCCGCCCTCGGTTTCGAGGTCGAAGGCATGGACGAGAACATCTCCTCCATCCAGGTGGGCAACTACAAGAAGATGATCGACTACGCCGTGCGGCAGTTCCCCAACTTCAAGGTGATCGCCACCACCCTGCGCACCGTAAAAACCGCCTCCTTCAACGACTGGGGCGCGATCCTCTGGCACGATGGCAGCTTCTATGAAGCGCCTCACCGGGAGAACCTGGAGATCCTCGACCGCGTGGGCGGGGGCGACAGCTTTGCCAGCGGCCTCATCTACGGCTTTCTCTCCAAGAACGACCCGCAGGCGGCGGTGGACTACGGAGCGGCCCACGGCGCCCTGGTCATGACCACCCCCGGGGACACCAGCATGGCCAGCCTGGCGGAGGTGGAGCATCTGGTGAAAGGCGGGGGTGCACGGGTGAAACGCTGATTCCGGCTCGCTGAGGCGGCCGCCTCTAAAACCCGGCCGCAGCGCAGGCGGCGCCCGAGAGCCCCTACTGAGCTTCTCGCAGCTCCTCCGCGCGCTGCCGGTAGCGATCCGCCGCCGCCGTGTCTCCGGCAGTCTCCTCCGCCGCGGCAGCCTCTTCGTAGAGGAGGGGATTGTAAGCATCCTTCAGCATCTGCTCTTTGAGGAGCTGCCGGTAAGCAGGCATCTCGTCCCGCCTGCGATAGAGCTCCCTGAGGTGCCGGTAGACCTCCGGCTCCTCCCCAGCCAGATCAAGAGCCCGACGGTAACAGAGCAGAGCCCGTGCGTAGTTCCCCTCCTGCTCGTAACTCCGTCCGGCTCCCAGGTGCCCCTGATAGTAGAAGGCAAACCGTTCGGTCAGCTCTCGCCAGATCTCCCGCGCCTCGGCGGTCTCTCCCCTGCCGGCGAGTTCCCGGGCCAGTGCGGCCCGGAGGTCCACGGAGCTCGGGTACCAGTCGGCAAGCCGCCGGAGGTCATCCAGAAGGAGCGATCGATTCTGGTAGGTCTCGGGTAAGAGCTCGAGGGCTTCCCGCAGGAGCTTCTGCGGCCGCCGGGCGCTCTCGGAGAGCTCCTTCAGCTTCCTCAGCCGCGCGCCGGCGCCATCCGCTCCGGGGCCGTTGACTGCGGCGCCATCGATTGCGGCGCCCTCGACTGCGGCGCTCTCCGCTTCGTGGCCGGTGGCCGCGCCGGCGCCGGAGGTGCGGGAAGCTTCCCCGGCTCCGTTCGTCCGCTTCCCCCGGCCGACGGCAATCTCCGCATGTCCGTCGGCCGGACTCTCCTGCTTCGCCCCGGAGCCTTCCATAGCCTGAGCCGCCTGGATCCGGTACATGCTGTAAAGCTGCACCGCCTTGCCGATCGTCTCATGCAGCATGGTGCGGGCCTCCTCCAGCTCTCCGCGCTCCATGCTGCGGAGGGCCAGCGCGTAATAAACTTCCGGCTCGGAGGTGTCGAGGTCTGCGGCCTTCTTCAGATCCCCCAGCGCCCGGATAGTTTGGCCCATCTCAGCGAGCAACAGCCCCCTTCCGGCGAGGGCATCCGCACTGTAGGGGTGCAGCTCCAGATACCGCTCGTACGCATCGAGGAGCTCCTCCCTGCCCCCGGTTTTCCGCAGCACGGCAATCAGGGCTGCCAGGAGACGCTCGTTCTCCGGCTGAGCCGCCGCAGCCCGCCGGAGCGGAGGGAGGGCCTGCTCGTACTCGCCGGCTTCGATGAGCTCCGCGGCGCGGCCGTAGGCTGCCAGGGCCGCTCCCTCCTGCGCCTCCCTGCGACTGGAAAAGCGCTCGCGCGCCCTACGGAAGATCTCTTCCGCCTCCCCGTAGCGCGATCGGGCGAGCGCCAGGTTCCCCCTCGCCAGCATCACCGGGTAGGCGTCCGGAGCCAGCATGGCGGCGGCACCAATGATCTCATCCGCCTTCTCCACATTGCCCATATTCAGATAACAGGTACCGAGAAAGGCCATGTCCGAAGGGCTCGCCTGTCCGCGGTCCACCAGGGACTCCACGACCTCAGCCGCCCGTTCGAAATCGCCTTCCCGATAGAAGCGGTAGGCATCGTCCATCTCCTGCGCTACCGCGCTGGAAGCTGCTGAGAAGAGGAACACTGCAAAGAGAAAAACGGCAACGGAGATCCGGGCACCGGCGCCCCGACCATGATCCGCGCCGGCGGATGGCACAGCGGGGACCCATACCTCGTGCCGGTACATGCCGGAGCGGGGAGGGCAGCCCACCTCAGAACTCATAGTGCAGGAGCATGGTGAAGCGGAAGGGAGTTTCATACTCAACTGTCTCAGCATACCGGTAATTGAACTCCGCGATCAAGTCGAACGACTCCGCCACCGACACATCCAGCCCCGCATCGGCGTGGTGTTGCATCCCCCGGTAGCCGTGACCCAGCAGGTAGGAGGCTTTCAGGCGAAACGGCAGCCCTTTCCCGGCCACAGTCATCCCGGTGGCGTGGCTGAAGGCCGAACCGTCCGCAGCGTCCGCGGCTGTCAGCTCGGTCCACTCCCAGGTAAACAGATATCGCAGCGAGACCTGCCGCAGCACGGGAAGGGCGAGGGAGGCGGTACTCTTTGAAAGCAAGTCCTCCCCGCCGGAGGCCGCCTCCAGCTCTAAGAGCTCGGCGAGCCCGATGTCCCAGCGGGCAAAGCCTATCTGAGGCCGCAAATCCAGGTTTCCCGAGCCGGAGTAACGGTACACGGCATCCGATTCTCCCAGCGTGTGCGTGTAGCCGTAGGAGCTCCCCAGACCGTAACCGAACTCCTCGAGAGGCGTGTGGGAATAGCTGCCGGCGGCATTGTGGCTCCAGCTCACCGTCTCATCCTCCTTCCGGCTACCGTCATAGGAGGCGGTGAGCATCATCCGTTCGGCCGGACTCAGCTCCAGGAGAGATCCCCACTCCTGCCGTCGCCTTCTCTCGGTGAAATCGGTGGCCTCGTTGATAACATAACGGCCGTCGAGTTTCGCCTTCCGTAGCAGCACATCCTCCGTACTCCAGACAGATTCGGCCGAAATGTCGTGTCCGAGCACGCTCCCCCCCTTCCCTGAAACCCTATAGGCAGCGCTGCTGGTCAATTGCTCGGGAGCGGTCAGGCTCCAGGACGTACGCCCCTTCCAGATCGAGGAGTGGATCTGGTCGCCGCCTTCGATCTCCGGATCCCGTCGCCAGGCATCGACTCTGCTGCCGTGCACTTCCCCATCCAGGAGCTCTTCGACCTTGATGAGCACGCCGGCGTCACTCTCTAATGCAATCTCATCGGTAATCTCATCGAGCTCCTGCTGTTCGCTGGAGGAGTAGCCCGGGGAGGTGGCGAGGTAAAGAGAAACCGCCTCGGTCAGCGGGAGGGTGAAGCCGAGCGTTCCCCCATAGCCGAGGGTGCTGATCATGTCGATCCGGTCGTGTTCGAGGTCGAAGTAGCCGTCCGCCTCCAATGCGGCGCTTCCCAGGGCCAGCTCCGCCGCAAGATCGGCACTGTGCTGCTCCTCCAGGCGTTCCTGCACCTCCTCCGCCTCATCGCTGCCGCTCATCTCGTCCCACTGCGATGAGTAAGAGAACTCGACCGGAAGCAGTGACTCGCGGGAGGTGGCAAGGTCGAGGACTAGCTTAGAGCTCGTTTCCTCGCTCCGCCCTTCATACGCCACCGCCGAGTGTTGGTCATATAGCCCGCTCACCCCGAGCCGGAGTGCCTCGCCGGCGAAACCGAGGCTTCCGCCGTAGCGCTGCTCGAAGCTGTCGATGCGGTCCTTTCTGAAGGCCTCGGCATCCACGTCCAGCAGTCCGTCCGCCCCGATGAGCCGGGAATACTGCAGTTTCGAGTCGGTGGACCAGTCCTCTACTGCATAGCCGCCGACCCCTCCACCGGAGCCGTAGCCGCCTATGATGAGCCGTCCAGAGAGCTGCTGCACCTGCTCCCCTCGGGCCGCGTCGGCGGGCGCCTCCCTCGCAATGCCCGGGGGCTTCCACTCCGCCTCGCTCTTGTTCGTCCCGGTCTCGGGAAGGCTCCGCTCTATGATCACCTCCGCCCCTGCCAAAGAAGCCGCCCCGAACAATATCACCCCGGCAAAGGTCGCCGACAGGAGTGTTCGCTGCTGGGCAGTACGCCTGCTCATTGCTCCACCCCCTCGATCTCCCGGCTCTTCCTCTCTATCCGAATCGATATTCCCCGCCCCTCGTTCCCCGAGGTGTCCACCGCCGTCACGGTGTAGACCGCCCCCACATCGTCCGCTCCTCCGCGGCGGAGGTATTCACCCTCCGGCACAGTTTCCCCGGTGAGCCGTCGCAGCTTCGCTCCCGGATAGTCGGCGCGATAGACCCGATAGCCGGATAGATCGTCCGCTTCCGGCGGAGCCCAGGAGAGAAGGAGGTCTCTGTTGCGCGGGCGCGCCTGCAGGTCCTGCGGCGGGTCGGGAGCTACGATGTCAACTGCTACGATTTCCTCCCTCTTCGAGGGACCGCTCGTGTTGCCAGCCTCATCCACCTCCACGATGTAGTAGGAGTAGGAGACGCCCCTCTCTACCTCTTCATCGCGGTAGGAGCGTTTCTCCGCCGGCAGCTCTACGATCATCGCCGCCTCTTCCTTGGCATCAGCCCTCTTCCGATAGATCCGGTGGATGGCCAGGTCTCTGTCAAGGGCCGGCTGCCAGCGCAGTTCCACCGCCCCTTCCCTGGTCGGACCGGCATTGAAGGAGAAGACCTCCCGGGGTGGATCCAGGTCCGGCATCACCAGGCTCACCTCCGTCCTCTCGCTCTCGTTTCCCGAGTGATCGGTCGCAGTTACCGCGTAGCCGTAGTCTCCTCCCGGCTTGAGACCTCTTCTGCTGAAACCGGGGTCCCGGTAAACAGGCCGCCCTTTCGCCTCGAGCGGTTTCGGGGTGAGCCGGGTGTAGGTTCCGTCGCTTAGTCTGCGGTAGACCATGTATCCGCGCAGATCACCGGCCGGCGATGGATTCCAGCGTACCGTCACGGCCCGCTTCTCCGGTTCCACTTCGTATTCCAAGCCGGTCACTTTCGGCGGCGGCTCGGTGTCTGTCGGAATGATCGTCTCCGCTCCGCAGCGCGGGCTCTCGTTCCCCGCTTCGTCCACCGCTGTCAGGCTGTAAAACCAGGGCCGCCCGCGTTCTACCTTTTCATCGAGAAACCTGGTCTGCTCCACGGGAATCGGCTGTTCACTGATCCGTTCGTAGGTGCCCTCCAGCGTGTCGCTCCGGTAGACATTGTAGTGCACTACATCGGGGTCGGGACTGATATTCCACACCAAAAACACCCCCTCCTCTCGGTCATGAGCGGAGAGGCCCATTGGCACCAGCGGCGGAGTAGTGTCGCGAAGGGTGATCGGCTCGGAATAGACCGAGGAGCTCAGCTCACCAATGATATCGACCGCCCTCACCCCGTAGCGGTAGGTCACACCCTGCCGGGCGTCACGGTCCAGGTAACTCAGATAGCCCTCAACCCGCAGGACCGGCCCCCGATTAATCCGCAGCTCTTCCCCGTTTTCCTCCCGGCGGTAGATGTTGAAGGCAACCGTTCGGTCCGCCTCTCCGCCCCGGTAACGGCGATAATCCCACTCTAACTCCACCACATCGTCACGGACCGCAAGCCGCAGATCCCCGGCCGGATCGGGTTGCTTCGGCTCATCCACCCGCACCCGCCGGGTGAGCGTGTCGAGCTCACTGCCTCTGGCGTCGATGAAGACGATCCGGTAGCGGTATTCCAGGCCGGCCTGCACGCTGCGGTCTATGAGGGTGCGCCCGAGGGCCATCCGGAGCCCCGGGCTCACCAGTGCATAGGCATGCGCTATGTTGCGGTTGACTTCGATCTTGCGCCAGAGCCGCACCGGGTCGGCGGTGTCGAAACGTCTGCAGAGCCAGGGGGTATCTTTTCCTAGCATCTCGAATGCCCGGTAGGGATCCCTCACTGCCCGCACCGCTTCCAGGGTGAGGGGCCGAAAGGTATCCTCTCCGGGCCCGCGCCGATACGCTTCGAATCCGCTCGTTCCCGGCGGCGTGTTTTCCAGGATGATGTGGACCGCCTGTCCGTCGGAGAGCACATAGACCGGCGGCGCCTCCTGCGCCGCCACCGGCTGCGCAGCCGGGAAAACCGCCGCGGCCGCGAGGAGCAGGACCGCGGCCGTCCTGCGTCCCGGAAAACCGCCTACTCCCTTCAGACGCACAGCACCCATCACCACGCTCCTCATGGCCCACCTCCGAAAGGATGCGGTTCGACCGGGACCCTACCCTGCTGTTCGATTCCCTCGACGTTCTGCGGTTGAACTCCGCTCGGCTGCTCAGGCAGGGTAAGGGCATCCAGCCCCGTGCCGGTAGCAGATTCCTCGTTGCCGGCCTGTGTTGTAAGACCGGCTCCATTCATCACCCACACCCGGACCTGCGGTGCATTCTTCCCGCTTCCCCGTGCAGAGGAGGAAATAATCACCGTGAACTGTTTTTTCACCGTTGACTTCGTACCCGCGCCTGTGAAACTCTGCCATTCTGAACCGTAGAGCACCACCGGGCCGCTGAGAGATTTGGGGCCGCCCCGGAGCACTTCCCAGCGAAATGCTGAGATACCGGATTCGGGATCTTCGGCCTGCAGCTCAAGGAGGACGCTTCTGCCGTCCTTGTCCGCCGAAACCTCCCGGAGCTCCGTTTTCTCCGGCGGGCTTGAGTCGACGGTAAGCGGACCGGCGGTGGTCTCCGTTCCGAGACCGGCTCCGTTGACCGCCCGCACCAGAAGGTAATAGCTCCCGCCCTGCTGCAGGCCGAGATCGGTCAGCTCCACCTGATATTCGGCTTTCAGCGCGCCATCTTGCATCAGCCGATCATTCACTACGGCATCTCCCCTCGTACCTACATGGGCTTCTTTCCTACCGCCGGCTGATGTGCGGCCGCTTTCAGGCACCCCGGTCTGGGGCCCTTTGCCGCCGCTTCCGCCGCCTTTACCGCCTCCGAGCCCTACCAGTTCGCCGGTTTCCTCCGGGGCTATCTCCGTCCAGCCGGTGACGTCCGCATCGTTCGGACTGCTGCCCAGACCGTACTCATACCTCTGAATCCCCGACTCCTCGTCGCTCGAAGCGGACCAGCCGACGGTGAGGGTGTCGGGATCGATAGTGTAGGGCATCGGCTGGAGGCTGGCCTCTACCGGCTCCGGAGGAGTGGAGTCCGTGTACCGAACCACCGTGCTGCCGCTGTTCTGTGATGCAGCTCCCGCACCGTTGATCGCCTGAACGGTGAGGTACACCGTCTGTCCGTCGGCAAGGGGCAGGCCAACCGCTGCAAAGGCCGTGTCGGTTTCAGCTGGTCCCCCTCCCCCGAGCTCCGTCCAGGGAAGCAACTCTTCGCCGCCTTCGCTCGTACCGAGGGCAAAGGAGGTCTCGGCAATTCCCGATTCAGAATCGGATGATGGACCTATCGTAATACTGAGGGAATTAGGCTTTCCGCCGACAGCGCTCTGGAAGAACTCTTTTATCTCCGGCGATGTCGGCAGAGTCATATCCACAGTAACCGGCGGGGAGAGACCGATGCTCGAAAGGCCTGCGCCGTTGACCGCCCGGATCACTACCGCGTACTCGCTTCCCTGTTCAAGCTGCAGATCGCGGATGTTCATCTCCGTGAGGGACTGAGCACTCTGCCAATCGAACCTGGGGTCGTCCTGCAGGAACTGCACGATTGCCTCGCCCCCGGCAGCAGAGAGCGGAGCCTCGGTAGCCCCGTAAGCAATGGTCTCGGCCCCGGACGTCGCTCCGCCGGTCCACATATCGGAAGCCGTTGTCCCGGAAAGGAAGGACCCCGCGGCGGAACCTGCCCCTCCGCCCCAGGTGGCCGCCATGCTGCCGGCGGATACCTGAGCACCGCCGGACTCTGCGGCCGGCACCTCTACCAGGTCGCTCACCTCATCATAGGGGACTACCGTATAATCATAGCGCTGGATGCCGGACTCCGAATCATTTGAACTCCACGCAGCATAGATGCTGCCGCTCCGCCGAGAGAAGGGACCCTCCAGGGTTACCTGCGGGGTACTCGGGGGCGTGTCGTCGCTGGTGTCGATCTGCGAGATGTAGGGGGCGGTATCCGTCTCGGGATCGAAGTAGTCCAGGTCGATCAAGGCTCGGCGAATGATGGAGGTGCCGCCGGCGCCCCGAGCCTTCACCGTTAGGGCATATCTGCCGGGGGCAAAGTCGCCGGCCATCAAAATGTCTTCGTGTGTGGTGGCCGTTCCCACCGAGAACCAGGGGATGAAGAGCTGAAAACCCATCTCCACCTGAAATCCGGCTCCGCCGAAGAGGCCGAGAAAGCCGCCGCCCTCCTCGGCCTCTTCTTCTTCCTCTCCCAGCAGAGCACCCACCATTTCCATCTCCCCCGGATTTACGATGTAGGGGGAATAGGAGTTCGAACCGCCGCCGGAGCTGCCGCCGGAATCGCTGGAGCCGCCGTCCCCGTGCTCCCCGTCATCCTCGGCCGACTCGGTGAGGCTCCAGCTGTACTCCACCACTTCCACCGGATGATCGGCGGCAAACTGCACCTCCAGGTCGGCGCTGTACTGGTCATCGCTCCTGACAGTACCATCATAGGTGGTAAAGACCGGGTTGTCCAAATAGGGAGATATCTCTCCCCGCTTGGCAGCAAAGTAGGTGTTCACCGCCACCCACTTCCACTGCGCCGGCGGCACGTCAATTTCAGTCTGCTGCCGCTCCACTCCCCCGGGAGCCTGCGTCCCGGCTGCCGTGCCGCTTCCGCCGAAAAAGAGGGAATCCCCGGTACCGCCGGGCAGCTGTTGCTGCAGCTGAGAGGAGAAACGGTTCGCCTCGGTGCTCGACTCAGCCGGTCTCGTCGTACCCGCGCTCGGAGCACCCCTATTTGTCTCTGCTCCGGTGCTGTTCGGGAGTGTGTATTCCCCTGCCGCAGCCCCCTCCGCGATCGCGGGGCGGAGGGTGCTGATCGTCGGTCCCTGCGGACTCGCATCCGCCGGAAGGGTATAGGCCTGAGCGCTGATCTCCATCGCTGTGCTGGATATCCGGAATCCGAGCCCCGCCCCAGAAACACCGCCGAATCCGGCAGCACCGCCGCCGCTCAGGATGCCGATGTCCCCCGTCCCGTACCGGGCGAGCTGATCGTAGATCTCGTTGAGCAGTGCATAGAGATCCGCCTTCCGTTCATACACCCTGTCGGCAAGGGTAGTGGCACTGGACCAGGTGCTGCGAAAGGCCTTCAGACTGTCCCCGAAGGTGGCATCGAGTCTGGTAAGACGCTGCCGGCAGCCGTCCCGCATCTCCTCGAAGCCGCCCACCGGGATATTCCACCACAGCTGGGTGCCCCGCAGAACGAAGGCCTCCTCTTCCGAGATGTTTTCCGGCAGGGGGTTTGGATCAGCGCCGGCCCGCTGAATCAACAGGTCGATCAGATGCTGCCGCGAGGTAAGCCAGTCGCTCAGATCCTGCGGGTCCAGCATGCCCGCCACCTGCTGGTTCAGCCACTCAATGAACGCCTCTCTGGAGGTGAACATCTGCGGCATTTCATCGTCCACCGCAGTCTGTATCGCCGCAAGGCTCTCTTCTGCATACTCCTTCTGCTCGATTTGTTGATCGATATACTGGCGCAGGTACCTGTTCACCGCCTGATACTGCTCGGTGTAGGCGGCGCTGAGCTCCGCGAGGTTGTCTGAGTCGCGGTAGAGGATGCGGTCGAGCTGCCGCAGGGTGTAGTCTATTCTCCCGGCCCGTTCGATGAAGGCGTCCTGGTAGGAGGCAAACTCCTCCCGCAGGGAGGCGAGCTGCTGGGCCTGCTGCTCGGCCTTGTTTTCATCCAGGTCGAAGCCTACCTTTACCGTCTTGGTAGAACCTCCGACCGTTACCGTTTCGGTCTCGAATCCGCGGAAGGGAGTACCCGCAACGCCCATATCCTGGATATCGGGCAGATCCTCGAGGAGGAGATCTTCGTACTCGCCGAAATTCTCCACCACCCGGGTCTGCAACTGCTCGAGACCGTTGATCCCCTCATCCACCTGGCTCCGCTGCTGATCTAAGGCGGTACGCTGGGAGGCGAGCTGCTGCTGCCGGGGGCCGAAGAGCCTGGAACGGATAGTCGGCAGCGGTTGAGCCGGGTTACCCTGCCAGTAGTTGAGCTCGTTGCCGGCAAAAGCCTGCCGCCAGGTCTGATAGAGGTTGGCCCCCGGCTCCACCAGAATCAGTCCGGCAGCCGCCAACTGCTCGGGACTGAGCTCCATCAAATCCAGACGGGCCGCTTCCATGTCGCCAAGGAGTTCGTCCTTGGTGTCCTCCATCTCCTCGGCCATGTTGCGGGCATCCTCGATCATCTGATCGTAGCTGCTGTTTCGGCCGGTCCCTCCGTCAAGGCCTTTCATCCCGGCCGAGACCCACATACTGCCGGACCAAACCGTACTTCCGAGCACTTTAAGGCGCACCGTTCCCACCGAGTAGATGAGCAGCGATGGCGTGGCAATCAGCGCCCCCTCCAGACTGGCTTTCCCGGAGGCAATCTTCAGGATCTCGCCCTCTGCGGTGACCGCCGCGTAGACACCGAACTTGGAGGAGGCCGGCTGGGCCCAGTACCAGAACATCCCCTCGTAGGTGATGCTGCCGGAGATCACCTTCCAGTCCACCTCCTGGCTGACATTGGCGGAGACCATCAGTCCCGGCGGTCCAATAAAGAGCTCCCCGGTGGAGATCTTGCTGCTCGCGCTGTAGAGATAGAGATTGTAGCTGCCGTTGACCGCCCAGGTGTTCGGCCCGTAGACGTAGAAGCCCAGACTCCCCTCGCCTTTGAGCAGGGAGAGGAAGTCCAGCTCCAGATCCAGTTTGCCCTCGGCGTAGGACGGATTCCAGCCGACCGCAAGATAGCCGGTCCCCTCCACCGTGTCGGCGGCGTAGGAAGCCTCGGCATCCAGGTTGAAGTAGTTGGCGGTGAGGGTCAGCAGGGCTCTGCCGCTGAGGAAGTTTTCGTTGGAAATGTAAAAATCTCCGAGCAGCATCAGGGCAAAAGAGCCCGGATTCACCTCGCCCCCCGGACGCTTTGCCGTGATCTCCCCGGAAAGCTCCGGACGCTCGAAGCTGGCGATCCTGCGCACCAGCGCCATGTCCTCCTCCACCGGATTGACGAAGAAGCCCCCGCCGATCCCGGTAAGGAAGACCGCCGGGCTGACCATCATATTGAGCCCGGAGACCGCCACGAAGACCCCCATGGTGAACTTCTCGTCCTGCTGGCCGAACTTGCCCACCACTATCGCCTCCATGTCGCCGGGGATGGTCATACTGCCGGCTAAGGTGAGCAGGTCCTCGGTGTACTCTACATCGGCACTCAGCGAGAGGTCCGCCGTTTCCAGGCTGGCATTCTTCACTACGAAACTGCGCCCGCCGTCCACCGGGTCGTAGAAGGTGAACTCTTCACAGCCGCCGCTCATCACCGGCTCGTCGGCGGAGCCGACGTTCACCAGGGCGTTTTCCAGCCGCAGGTAGCTCTCCACGTCCACCTGTTTGCTCCCCTTCTCAGGGGCCTGATTCTCCCCCTCGCCGGTGGTCTCGTTGCTGTCAAAGGAGATGGTGGTTGGCGAGGTGCTCCAGTCGATCTCGTCCACCTCCACCTTCAGGGAGCCGGCTACCTCGAACTGCCCGCCGGTGATCGCGTCTGAAAGATTGGAGATCGAGCCGTCGATGCTGAGCACCAGGTTCTCGAATTCGATCCCGCCGGAGACCCCGCTCATGCCCATCACGATGGAGCCGGTCATGGCCAGGCCGAAGGGCTCGGTCACCACCGCCAGCGAGTCCATGGTCAGGTTGATCCCCGGAAGGGTCAGCTGCTTGTTCTGCAGGATCTGGGCGTTGGTCGGGCTGTGCCAGTCGAAATCGCCATCCATGCCCAGCCGGATCCCGCCCTCGAAGTCCCCGTTGGCATTCAGCTCGCCGAAGGAGATCCGCCTTCCGGCATCGTCGGCCTCGCCGCCGCCCTCGTTCTCCAGGTCGAGATAGAAGTCCATGCCGATGCGGATCTCGCTGAAATCGCGGTTCAACGTTCCGTCTTCGTACTCGAATACGAACTGCAGATAGGTGGCATCTAAAGTACCGATGGCAAGATCCCACTCCGAGTCGTCGTCTTTCTCTCCCAGCTCGTGGCCCTGCTGGTTTTTCTTCAGCTCCTTCAGAGGGGTCAATCCTCCGGAGGCGTTACCGTCCTTGTCAAAGCTGATCTCGAACTCGGTGTCGTTCATCGCTGTCAAGGGCTCAGGCAGCCCCTTCAGCTTGCCCTCCAGCTTGAGCTTCCAGGCTGAATCGATGTTCTTTAGCTTGATCTTGTTGATTTCCAGGATCTCCGGGATCAGGTCGAAGCTTTGGGAGAAGGTGATCACCCCGTCTATGTGGCCGTCGCTAAAGAACTGCAGCCCCTCGAAGGTGGTGAGGGTATCCTTCTCCGTCTCCGTCCCCTTCTTCGACTCCATGGCGATGCTGCCGGAGAGGCCAAAGTAGTAGCGGTCGTTTGCCTTGTCCTCGCCAAAGACCAGGGCGTTAGAGGTGCCGTCCACATCGTGGATGCGGAACTCCATGCCGAAGGCGTCGAAGGACTTGGGATCGCTCTCCTCATAGGAGAAGCTCTTTGCCTCCACCCCCTCGGCCTTGACCACCAGTCCCTCCACCATCATGATCTCCCGGCCGCCGAGCTTGGGCACCGCCAGCTTGGCGTCTACCAGGATGTGGTCGGTGGCCGGGCTCGGCTGGCCCTGGAAATAGACCTTCTTCACTTTCAGGTAGTCGTCGGCGGTGGAGACGAAGACCTCCTCACCGTCGGCCTCCTTCTCCAGCGTTCCGCCGCGGATCTTGGCCTTGGTGGGGTCGGTGTTGTCGTAGCGGACCACCAGATCTGTCACCGTCACGTCCGAGAGCTCGGTGTCCTCCAGGGACAGCAGCTTCATCTTGGCCGTGCCGGAGAAGGTGAACTCCTCGTAACCGGCGCTGGAGTTGCTCACCGCCTGAGCGGTACCGGTGAAACCGGTGAGCTCGGCCACCTCCGGCACCAGGGTGAGGACCTGCGGCGGGAAGGGGGGCCTCTGATCGCTGACGGTGTAGGTCGCCTCGACGGTGAGCGAAACCGGATCGTTGACTTCCGCAGTGACGGTGTGTTCCCCGGGTTCATCCGTGGGGATCTCCCCATCAATGTCGAAGACCGTCTCCCCGTCAACGCTGACGGAGAAGGCGTTGTCGCTCGTCCAGTCTCCCTCGCCGTCCACTAATATTTCTCCGGTGACCATGCCGCTGCCGGTGGCCTGCACCCACACCCGGGCATTCGTAATCTGATCCCCCACGTAGTAGTGCGATGGCGGCAATTCCAGCTCCACCCCGCTCACCTGCAGGCTCGAGGCCGGGGCGGCGGTGACCGTCACCGCCACGTCCGCCGCCGCATCCACCGGGTAGCCGTAGGCGTCCTGCCCCTCCACGCGGTAGGAGGCGGTAAAGCTCCCGCTCTGAGAGCCGCCGAGAGCCCTGGTCCTGTCGAAGGAGGAGAGGATGAGCGTGCTGGTGATGGTCCGGCTGCTACCGCCGGGGATGGAGAGATTGAGGCTCTCCGTCGGCCCGCCTGAGACCGTTGTGTCCGGAAACTGCTTCTCGAGGTATAGCTCGGTGATAGTTATGGAGCCGGCCCCGGTGGACTGAACCGTCAGCTCCACCTGCCTCTCGCTCTCGCCCTCCTGGAACTGGAGGGTGCCGGGTGAAGCCGAGAGCTCCGCCCCCGCCCCGGGCCGCACCAAAAAGCCGTCGGAGTAGGCGGGGTCGCTGGTGT
>CAYFUX010000014.1:33583-55293 GCA_964346455.1 uncultured Spirochaetaceae bacterium | reverse complement strand
GAAAAGCCGTACTCCCGCTTGAAGGCCGCCGAGAAGGCGCTCTGCCGGGAGTAGCCGATGCGCTCGGATATCTCGTTGATAGAGAGCTCGGTCTCCTGCAGCAGCCGGTGGGCCTGCCGCATCCGCAGGCTGTGGAGAAAGCAGAAGACGGTGGTCCCGTAGAGCCAGTGGAAGCCCTGTTTCAGCTTGTTGACGTTAAGACCCACCAGAACACTCAGCTCGTGCAGGGTGGGGGGGTGTTGAATGCGGCAGCAGAGGATCTCCGCCGCCTCCTCCAGCTTCTGACGGTCCAGACCTGTGAGCTTGACCGTCATTCCGGCCGGGGACCGGTGCTGATGCGGGGAGATCTCCTCGTAGAGCCGCAGAAGGGCGAGCTCGGTGAGCTTTGCCTCCACGTAGAGCTGCTTGAGCCGTCCGCGAAAGGGACAGGACTGCAGCTCCTGCAAAACCGTCCAGTGGCGAGACTTCATGGCCCCGCAGAACAGCGGAGGAGCTGAATCAGGCCGGACGAGCATTGTCTTTATATGTTCCGGCAACGGCTGCTCCTCCTCCTCGAGAAGAGCAGCCACCTTCTCCAGCGGTAAAAACAAGGTGTCCTGGTGGAGCGACACCCCGGGCTCCACCTTCAGCTTTCCGCTTTGTACCGCCGGCGATAGCACATGAGATGCGCCCGGAGCGTACTGCAGCCAGCCCTGCTGTTCAGCGAAGCCCACCCAGGAGCACTTGCTCTGCAGCTGGAAGGTGAGTTTTACAATGGAGCCCATGGTGCTGATATTAATAACCGACTCTTCAGCTATGCGGTCGCTCTTCACCTCGGTAAACACCATCCCGTCGGCGGAGGTGAGAGTGAGATAGTACCCGTCTTCAAAGACCGGCCGGGGCAGAGAGGCGGTATACGTGCAGTTCACGTCCTCGGTACCGATGGGTAACTGCTGGCGGCACAGCAAGGTCTCGATTCTGCAGCTTCCTATACGCACGGCGGTCTCCCGGGGATATACGGCGCTTTCCGGGGGTGTACGTGTGCACTGGGGGAAGAATCAGCAGTCCCGTGTATTAATTCCGCTCACTTAGTATGGTAGTTCGAAATCACCCGGCGGTCAACGAAAAAAATCTGTTTCTCTCTGCTCCACCGCCCGTGCCGGTCCCGTCCAAGCGTGGCAGGGCGGAGTAGATAAAATCCGTAGTGCCGAAACGCTCCGCCGGCGCCGATTTCGTATTCCGCATTGTGCTTCATGACACCACTGTAGCGGACGGGCGCGGCGCTCCATCAAGGAGAAGGAACTGGCAGGAAGATTGGGCTTAACCTGCCAAGCCCCTCACGCGTTGTAGGTGCCGGAGGAAACATCCTCCATCCCCTCGCCGGTCCAATTGGTGTGGAAGAACTCGCCCCGCGGGGTGTCGACCCGCTCGTAGGTGTGAGCGCCAAAGTAGTCGCGCTGGGCCTGCAGCAGGTTGGCAGGCAACCGGCCACAGCGGTAGCCGTCGTAGAAGCTCAAGGCCGTGGACATCGCCGGGGCGGGGATCCCCTTCTCCGCCGCCTTCGCCACCACTCGGCGCCAGGAGGTCTGGGCATCGTCGATGAGACCCCGGAAGTAGTCGTCGAGCATCAGGTTTCTCAAAGCCGGGTCACGGTCAAAGGCCTCCTTGATCTTGCCCAGGAAGACGCTGCGGATAATGCAGCCCTCCCGCCACATGAGGGCGATGGAGCCGTAGTCCAGATTCCAGCCGTAATGCTCGGCGGCCTGGCGCATCAGCATAAAGCCCTGAGCGTAGCTGACGAGCTTTGAAGCAAGCAGCGCCTTGCGGAGGTCTTCGACAAAGTCCTTCTTTTCCACATCAAAGGCGGGGTCGGGACCGCCGAGCACCTCGGAGGCCGCCACCCGCTCCTCCTTGAGGGCGGAGAGGAAGCGGCTGTAGACCGCCTCGGTAATGAGGGTGATGGGGATGCCCATCTGCAGAGAGTCGATCGCCGTCCATTTACCGGTGCCTTTCTGCCCGGCGGTGTCCAGGATCTTCTCCACCAGCGGCTCGCCCTGCTCGTCTCGGTAGCCAAAGATGTCGGCAGTGATCTCGATCAGATAGCTGTCCAGGTCGCCCTTGTTCCATTCGGAAAAAACCTGATTGAGTTCGTCGGCGTTCATGCCCAAACCGATTTTCATCAGCTGATAGGCTTCGCAGATCAGCTGGATGTCGCCGTATTCGATCCCGTTGTGGACCATCTTTACGTAGTGGCCGGCCCCGTCGCGGCCCACCCAGTCGCAGCAGGGCTCGCCGTCGTCCGTCTTAGCAGCCACCGCCTGAAAAATCTCCTTCACCAGCGGCCAGGCCTCGGGATTGCCGCCGGGCATCATGCTCGGTCCATGCCGCGCACCCTCCTCGCCGCCGGAGACGCCGGTGCCGATGTAGAGAATGCCCTTCTCCTTCAGATACTCGGTACGCCGGCTCGTGTCGGGAAAGTGGCTGTTGCCGCCGTCGATAATGAGGTCCCCCTCATCGAGGTGCGGCAGGAGGGTCTCGATGAACTTGTCCACCACCTCACCGGCCTTGACCATCAGCATGATCTTCCGCGGCCGCTCGAGGGCGCCGATGAACTCCTCCACGCTGCGGGTGCCGATGATCGACTCCCGGCCGGCCGCCGCATTCTGCAGGAAGGAGTCCACCTTGCTGGTGGTACGGTTATAGACCGCCACCGTGTAGCCGTGGTCGTTCATGTTGAGCACCAGGTTCTGGCCCATTACCGCAAGACCGATCAGTCCGATATCCGCTTTCTTTTCCATTACCGTTCACTCCTCTTTATATATGCGTCTCTATGTATACGTCTCTCTATCATGATAGTCGCTCCGCGGCCCTCACGAAAGATCACAGCCGGGCCCGTACCAGAGGCCCACCGCCGGATTGGAGATGAAGTAGAGCTCCTCGCCGTCGTCCATGCGGTTCCAGCCCTCCCGCAGCCGTGCCGGGTCGTAACGCCGCCTGTAGCTCTCCAGATCGCCATACGCGAAGCCGACTTTTTCGATCTCCTCCCTTGTTAAGCCGCCCGGACAGTAGCGCACCGTGAACCGCCCCTCGCTCGAACCGTGAATCAGGTGCGCGGCGGTTCCCAGATTCTCCTGCAGCTCCTGTGTACGCTGCGTGAGGTCGAGCACCCGCTCGGTGCCTACATAGCCGTACGTGCGGATGAGCTCGTCCGCCGTCTCGTTTTCCCCGAAACGCTGCACTCCGGGGGCCAGGACGATGAGCTCTCCGCCGTCGGCAATTGCCATACGAGTGCGGTAGATCGCTTTGTTGCCCAGCCAGGTGCTCTTGAACTCCTCCGGGTCCAGGTAGACCACTACCTTCTCCAGCGGCTTCTCTGTCCGGGTGGTGTTGACCCTCCTGGACAGCTCAGCGGCCCGGTAAAAGCACTCCGCATCGTCGCCGACAAACAATCCCTTTACCGCCAGTTCCCCATTGTAGTCCCGGCCCACCACGGTGAGGGCATAGACAATCGGCATCTCCTCGGCAAAATGCTCCGAGGCATAGTTCATCAGCGCCCGCACCGGCGTCTCCGCACGGCCCATGATCCGCTCCATCCCGTAGACCGCCCCCAGGTAGTGGCTCTTGTTGATCCCCTCCCGGCCGCCGGTCCCGACAAAGATGTTCTTGTTGTAATTGGCCATACCTATCACCTCGTGGGGAACCACCTGTCCAATGGAGAGAATCAGGTCGTGCTCGCCCCGCACCAGCCGGCTGTTCACCTGCGCCGGCCAGGGGAACTCGAGCTTTCCCTCGGAGAGTCTGCGGACCTCCTCCACCGGAACCTCCCCCAAGGTGGTAAGATCACGAGTCCAGTCATGGACTCGAAAAAGCTCCGCAGGAATCTCCGGGTACATCGAGTTCCGTTCCGAGGCCGTCATCGGGGCGTGCGTTCCGAGGGCCGGCATCACGTCGGTGAGAGAGGAGCCGTAGTGTTCGTAGGCGACAGCGGTAAGCGTGCCCGCCCGGGAATGGAGGCGGGTGATGTCGGGGGGCACGGCGATCACCCTGCGCCGTCCGCCTATTTTCCCCAGAGCCTCTTTCAGCCCCGCTTTGAGCTCATCGTCGTCGATTCTCTCCTGCTCTCCGCCGCGTGCGTAGTAGATCATATGCTTCTCCTGCTTCCCTCCCGCGCTCGCGTTTCAAAGCGCGAAGGGTGTGTATTCAGTCCCGGCTTACCCTCTTTGAGCGCAATACACTTACTTATCCTTTCGTTTTCAATTATAATACGAAATTATTATTACAACAGCCCTCGGCCAGGGTCAACAACCCAGCATTGTGCCTCTCCCACATTGACGACACACATTCCGCTTCACCCTAGGGGAAAAACTGTATTTCGACTTTGACCTCAGAAGAACTTCGGTATAGTATGAAAAATGAAAGCAAAAATAAGCCCGCCGCACGCACGTACGTGTTATTGAGGCTCAAGGCGGTAATAGACCTGGGAGGTAGTGCATGAAATCGATCCGGCACATGTTTGATCTTACGGACCGCATCGCAGTGATCACCGGCGGCGGCGGCATTCTTGCCGGAGTTATGGCCCAAGCCCTTGCGCAAGCCGGAGCCACGGTGGCGGTGTGGGGCAGAGGCCGCAGTGCACCTATAGAGGAGGTGGTGGATCAGCTGGGCCAAAACAGCGGTCTTCCGAAGCATTTTGTTGGCGTGACGGTGGACACCGGCGATAAAGAAGCGGTAGAGAAGGCTTTGAGCGAAACCGAAGAGCAGGCGGGGCTCCCCTCTATCTTGATCAACGGGGTGGGCGGCAACATGGGAAAGACCGCCTTCACGGAAGCCGACCTCGATACCTTTCGGAAAATTTTAGATATGAATATTCTCGCGGGGCTCGTCATCCCCTCCCAAGTTTTCACCGCCCGCTGGCTGGAGACAAAAACCAAAGGGACCATCATCAACATGGCCTCCATGGCATCCTACACGCCCCTATCAGGAGTGTGGGCCTACGGTGCGGCTAAATCGGCGGTGATGAACCTTACCGAGGCGACCGCCAAAGAGTTCGCCCCTTACGGCATCCGGGTCAACTGCATCGCCCCGGGCTTCTTTATCGGCAAACAGAATAAACACCTATTGATCGCCGATGAGAAGCAGGGTTCCCTCACCCCTCGAGGCCAGCAGGTGATCGACCGCACGCCCTTCGGCCGTTTCGGACAACAGGAAGACATGGCCGGCGTGACCGTCTTTCTTGCCAGCAACGCGGCCTCCGGTTTCATCACTGGAGTGACTATTCCGGTAGACGGGGGCTTTCTGGTGGATAATATCTGAAGTCGAGGCCGCGATAAGGAGCACTACTATGGAGATTCTCATTCATTTTCTCCGCACCCACCGGCTCCCGGAAAAGAGCCAGCGAGAGCTCGACACCCTGAAGGAGCGGGACGAGCCCCTTGCCGAAGGGAACCTGCGGCTCTACCCCGCCTCGCTCTACAGCAAGGAAGGGGCGCTCTACGGCATCGCAGCCGACGAGCAGGACAAGTTTCTCTTTATCGCCTCCTCCGGCAGACTCCCCGGAGGCTTTCAGGGAGAGATGCACACGGGGGAAGGTCTGCAGCTGCTGCGCGCACCGTTGACAAAAGAGAATGCGGCGGCCCTCCAGGAGACCTTTCCCTTTACCGCCCCCAGCTCCCTCCGGGAGAAACGCACCACCATCGGCTGCGGCGACCGGCTGGGACTTGCCACGGCCGCGCACCTGCGGGCAATCCGCAATTTCGACGCCTACCCGGTCCTCGCGCAGCAGTCGATACGAGAGTTGGGCTATACCGGACGCGATTTCCGGCAGGTTGTGGCCGACGCCGCCTTTCTGGTCTTTCAAGAGGGCTACGAAGGCGCCTGGGGAGCCGACGGCGACCATCTGAAGAGCATCGCGGATATCGACACCGCCCTGGAGGCGGGAATGCCGATGATCACCCTGGACCTCACCGAGGTGCTGCAGCCCGAGGCGGCCGACTGGGACAGCAGTACAGTCGAGGAGGAGTTTGCAAAGCTTCCGGAGGAGGTGCAGAGGCACGTCCGTTCCCGCTGGGCCGGCCGTAGTTTTGATCTAAAACGTCACACTGTCCAACTCTCCCACACGGAGGCCGCCCGCTGCGCCCTCATGTACTGGGATGCCCTCGATTTAGCCGCCCAAGTGGACCGTCACCTGCGCGAGCAGCGCGGCGAGCAGTACGACCTGGAAATCAGCATCGACGAGACCAGCTCCCCCACCCTACCCGGCCACCACCTCTTTATAATCCGGGAGCTGCAGGACCGGGAGGTGACCGTCAACTCCCTCGCCCCGCGCTTCACCGGCGATTTTCAGAAGGCGGTGGACTACATCGGAGACCTCGAAGAGTTTGAACGACAGTTTGCCGTACACTGCGATATCGCCGCCTCCCACGGGGGCTACAAGATCTCCGTGCACTCCGGAAGCGACAAGTTTTCCGTCTACCCGGCCATCGGCACCCACACCGAGGGTCGCCTGCACTTAAAAACCGCCGGCACCAGCTGGCTCGAAGCGGTCCATACCCTTGCCCGCGCAGAACCGCGGCTCTACCGCCGGCTGCACAAGAAGGCGGCCGCCTACTTTCCCGAGGCCCTCAAGAGCTACCACATCACCGCCGATATCGGGACACTCCCGAATGTCGACGAGCTTCCGGACGAGGAGCTGGAGCGTTACCTCTCCATCCCCGAAAGTCGGCAAATGCTGCACATCACCTACGGCGGGCTGCTGAACGACCCGGAGTTGCGCGAGCCGCTCTTCCGGGCGCTCCACACACATGAGGAGCTGCACTATGAGCTGCTGCAAAACCACATAGAAAAGCACCTGGAGACCCTGGGGGTGAGACGAGTGTGAGAGGATAAGTATAGAGGAGAGGGGCTTTTTTCTTCTGCGCCCTCGGCGGCCGGCTTTGACATTTTTCTGCCTTCTTTATAGTGTACAAAGACTAAGCAATAAGGACGAACCAATAGATGGCGCAAACCACCCGTCACGATGAAATTCTCAATATCCTCACCCGCAGGCGATCCATCACCGTGCAGGAGCTGACCGAACGCTTCGGCGTGAGCGAGGTGACCATTCGCAAGGACCTCACGCTTCTCGAAGAGCAGGGCTACGTGATTCGCACCCACGGCGGCGCTAAACTGGCCCAAGATCAGGCACACCTGCGCACCATCCACTCCCGGCGTCAGGAGCATACCGAAGAAAAACAGCACATCGCCGCCGCCGCTCGCCCCCTGATCAGCGAAGGCGACACGATACTGATCGACGCCGGAACCACCTGCGCGGCCCTCGCACGGGAAGTGCGCGACATGAACGTGCGGGTGATCACCAATTCCATCAATGTAATGATGGAGCTGGCGGACTCCCACAACATTTCCCTCCACTCGGTCGGCGGCAGTTACCGCATGGACGCCGGCTGCTTTATCGGCCCCGCGGCCGAGGCGGCGATGGATCACTACCGGATCGATATCTGTTTCATCGGCACCCCCGCCTTCACCGGAGAGGGAATCTTCTCCAGCCAAAACATGATCGAAGCCAACTTTAAGCACAAGGTACTTTCCGTCTCCCGCCGCCGGGTGGTACTGGCGGATCACACCAAGTTCGAAAAAGAGACCTTTGCCGTCTTTGGCCGTGCGGAGGATATCGACATCCTCGTCACCGACTGTCCGGATCAGCGCATTCTCACCCTGCAGGAATTGGGAATCGAAATCGTGTGTGCAAGAAACGAGAAACGCAGTGCGAAGTGACGGCCCTACTGCACGGGTGTATTGACCGCATACTCAGGCCGCTTACCCTCCAGGTATTCGACCACCGCCCGGGCGCTCGCCCGCTGCATATTGAGTTTTCCCATGTCGGTGTCCGAGCCTACGTGCGGACTGGTGACGATGTTGAGCCCCTCCAGCGGTAGCTCCGAGTGCTCCCACAGCTCATCCAAGCCGTAGCCAAACAGCTTCCCCCCGGAGACGGCCTCGTGGGCGGCCCGGTTGTCCACCAGCACTCCCCGGGCGCAGTTGATAAGCGCAGCGGTGGACTTCATCATCTCCAGTTGCCGGGGCCCGATGAGCTGCTGCCCTGCCGAAGCGTGTAGCGTGATGAAATCCGCCTGCCGGCACAGCTCGTCGAGTTCTACATAACTCACCCCGTGTTCGGCGGCCCACTGCCGGTCCGGGTAGGGGTCATAGGCGAGCAGCTCCATAGCAAAGCCCGAAAGCAGTTTCACCACGAGCTTTCCGATGCCGCCGGTACCCACTACGCCCAAGCGTTTTCCGCTCACATCCAGCCTCGAGGGACCCGACTTCGGCGCCCCTCTACTCGCCTTCTCGTGCTGCTGTATTCGCCTTCCCGCTACGCTGAGCAGAGTGGAGACCGCCCACTCTGCTGTAGGAAGCGCGTTAGCTCCGGGGGTGTTGGTGACCCAAACACCGTGGCGGGCCGCCGCTTCGACATCCACACTGTTGTAGCCGATGCCGTAGCGGGCTATGAGTCCCAAGTCGCCCCCGGAAGCCCGGCCCACCGCTGCAAGGAGTTCCTCGTCGTAGCGTTCCAAATCGGCAATAACCGCCACCGCCCCCGCTAGTTCATCTGCGCTCAGGGGTGTCTGGGGATTGCGGTCGGTCCGCAGCTCGAGCTCGAGGCCGTGCGTCTCCGCCGCTCTCCTCAGCTCTTCGAGCGGCTCTCCCGCCCCCTCCGGTTCGGTCATCAGCTCATCCGTAAAACTGGTGGCAAATACTACAACTTTTCCCGGCATATGCATCCTTCCTGACAGCGCTGAATGCCACATTGTATGCTCCCGCTTTTTGGGATGTCAAGAAAATTCCCCTACTTTCACCCGCGTTCGGTTTCGCTTATTGTAATTATTCGTAACTCCGGGCACACTGTAAGAAATCAAATTGAGGAGGATGCCGATGCATTTCGCCGCCACCATGACCCAGGAAGCCTCGAAGTTTGCCCCTATTCTCTACAAAGGTCCCCTCGCCACCTCCATACGCGATATGCACTCCGCAGGAGTTCGTACGGCGGAACTCCACCTCAAAGGGCCGGAGGAAATAGATATACCCGCATTGCGGGAGGCCCTCACCCAGACAGGCGTCCGCCTCGCCTCCATCGGTACCGGCATGGCCTATGTGGACGAAGGGCTCTCTTTTTCCAGCGACGACGAGGCCCTCCGCCACAGGGCAGTCGAACGCATCAACACGATTACGGAAGCCTTTTCCTGGGCCCGCCCTGCCATCATCATCGGCACCATCAAAGGACGTCTCTCCGACGCCTCCTCGCCCCAAGCAGGAAAAGAGCGCATCGCCGAAGCACTCACTTCTTGCGCGAATTTTGCCGCCCGGTACGAGCTTGACTTGGTCCTCGAGGCGATCAACCGCTACGAGCAGGACTACCTACACACGCTCGCCGAAGCAGCGGAACTGATCGACACGCTTGGAAAAGAGAACATTCGTGTCCATGCCGACACCTTTCACATGAACATCGAGGAAGTATCGATTACCGAAAGCCTCTGGCGGTATCGCGACTATCTGGGACATCTACACTTTGCCGACAACAACCGTAGGCCTCCCGGAGGCGGCGGGCTCGACTTCAAGGCGATACTGCGGACCCTCGCGGACATCAATTACCGCGGCGCCGTGGGTATCGAATGTCTGCCCCTTCCTGACGGGCAAACCGCAGCCGCCCGGTCCATCGGTTATTTACGGCAGCTCGCCGAGTTAGTGATGAGATAGCCTCCCCCGGAAACTGCCAGTTCCTACCAGTTGGTAACCGCTCCGCTCTCGTCTCGCAGCCCCGGAATGAACGCGCGGCGATAGGGATAGCTGCGGGCCCGCACCTCATCGACCTCAACTCCCAGCCCGGGAGCATCCTCCAGAACCGCCGCACCCCCTTCCAGGCGAAAGGGAAAGGAAAAGACCTCTCGCAGTCGAGGATCGAAATCGAGAAACTCCTGAATGCCGAAGTTCGAAAGAACAGTGTCCATATGGAGCTGCGCCGCATGACCCACCGGCGAGAGATCCCCGGGACCGTGAAAGGCGGTGCGGATGCCAAACGCCGCCGCGGTGTGGGCGGTCTTCATCGCCGGAGTAATCCCGCCGTAGTGAGAGACATCCGCGCGCAGAAAATCGATGAGCCGCTCCTCGAAGAGTTCCCGGAACTGATCGCCGGCGGTAAAGAGCTCTCCCATTGCCACAGGAGTCGCGGCGACCGACCGCAGCCGGTGAAGTTCTCTCCGCAACGCCGGCTCCACCGGATCTTCGAGAAAAAAGAGGCCAAACTCCTCCAGCTCCCGGGCCGCCCGGACCGCTTCAGCCGGAGCGAGACGCCCGTGGACGTCGTGAATGAGCCGCAGCCGGGCTCCGAACTCCCGGCGGAGCCGGCGGGTGATCTCCGGAAGATCGGCAAGATAGGCCTCGCTGTTCCACAGCCCTTCGGCTGCGGCCTCATCCCGCTCAAAACGCTCCTCCCGCGCTATATCCTGATGGGGTTGGCGGTAAATTTGTCTCTGCGCCCCTCCTGCTTCGCCCCCGGAGCTATAACTCGTAAAGCTATAGCGCACCGCCTCTATCCCCCGCTCGAGCAGCGCCTCGGTCCGGCGCAGCAGTTCCTCCGCTTCGTCGCCGTGGACGTGAAGATACACCGGGATGCGCTCACGGCTCCTTCCGCCGAGCAGCTGGTACACCGGCACCCCCAGAGCCCGGCCTTTGAGGTCCCAAAGGGCCGTGTCCACTCCCGCCAAAGCGCTCTGCAGCACCGCCCCTCCCCGCCAGTAGCTGTGGCGGTAGATCGACTGCCAGATATCCTCGATATTGCGGGCATCCCGGCCTATGAGGCTCGGCGCAAGGTATTCCCGCAGGACCATCTCTACCGCCCGCTCTCGTCCGTTGAGGGTGGCGTCGCCGTAGCCGTAAAAATCTCCTGCGCGAATCTTCACCAGCAGGTAGTTCCGATCCGGGCAGGTAAGCAGCGTTTCGACTTCCTCAATTTTCATATTCCCATCCTTCCTAGCTCTAGTATTCGTCCGAACCTTCTGCAGATTCAAGCACGAATCGCTGTCTATTTACGTTTTTCATTGACGGACGAAACATACCGGAGTACCCTGAAAGGGAACAGAGGGAAATCTTTCCCCAATTTCATTCGACATAAGGTGTTACCATGCAAGAGAAACGGCTCGCACTGGTTACCGGAGCCGCCGGGACCATGGGAAAAGAGGTCGTCAAAGGCTTTCTGGAAGACGGCCACACGGTTGTAATGGTCGATATCGATCGCAGCGGCCTCGATGAGGTTGCCGCCGAACTCTCCTCCTCCGCCCCCGAAGGCCGTCTTCACTCCCGAGTATTCGACATCGCCGATTCTGTGGCGGTTCAGCGGGAAATGGAGAAAATCGAGCGGGAGATCGGCGGAGTGGATATTTTAGTCAATAACGCCGGGATCCTCTCCAACCACAAGGCCATGGAAACCACTGCCGAAGAGTGGAACAAAGTTTTGGCGGTCAACCTCAGCGGCGCCTTCTACCTTTCGCAGGCTGTCCTGCCCCACATGCGGCGCCAGCAGTGGGGACGGATCATCAACACCAGCAGCTACGCCGCCAAGAGCGGCGGCATCACCTCCGGTACCAGCTACGCCGTCTCCAAAGGCGGCATGGTAACCCTCACCTTCTCCCTCGCGGCGGAGACAGTGCGGGAGGGAATCACCGTCAACGGAATCGCTCCGGCATGGGTAAAAACCCCTATGGTCACCCGAGACTTGACCGAGGAACAGCGCCGGCAAGTGAAAGAGAAGATTCCGGTAGGCCGGTACTGCGAGCCCGAGGAGTTTGCCCATGTGGTACGCTTCATCAGCTCCCCTCTCTCAGGGTTCATTACCGGCGAGATCATCGATTTGAACGGAGGCATCCATTTTGACTGATACGAATGATTACGCCTTTCGACCCGAAATTCCCACATCGATGAAAGCCCTGGAATTGAGCGGCACCCGCAGCTTTCACTACCGCGATATGCCGGTACCGGAGTTCGGTCCGGAGGAGGTGCTGGTAAAGGTCGAAGCTTGCGGGATCTGCGGCAGCGACGTCCACGGCATCGACGGGTCCACCGGCCGCCGCATTCCCCCGGTTGTGATGGGCCACGAGTCGGCCGGCCGGATCGCTGCCGCCGGAAGCGGCGTCACCGCCTTCGCTCCGGGCGAGCGAGTTACCTTCGACTCCACCATCTACTGCGGTAAGTGCTACTACTGCCGCCGGGGGGAGATCAACCTCTGCGTGAACCGGCGGGTGCTGGGGGTTTCCTGCGACGAATACCGGCAGAACGGGGCCTTTGCCGAATACGTAGCGGTGCCCGCCCGCAGCGTCTACCGCCTGCCGGCGGAAGTGTCGACGCTGCAGGCGGCAATGGTAGAGCCGCTCTCCATCGCCGTACACGCCGCCGAGATCACGCCCATCTCCATAGGCGATACTGCCCTGGTGATAGGAGCGGGAGTGATCGGGCTGTTGCTGCTGCAAGTACTGCAAAGAAGCGGCTGCAGCACCGTCTACGTGGCGGATCTGGACCGTGACCGCCTGGCTCTGGCTGAAGAGCTCGGAGCTCACGGGGTCTTTGTCCCGTCGGAAGAAAACCTACCGGAGCGCGTTGACGGCCTCACCGACGGCCTCGGGGCGGACGTAGTCTTCGATGCGGTGGGGCTGCCCGCCACCTTTTCCGACGGTTTCGCCTCCACTCGCAAGGGAGGCCATTTCACCGTGATCGGCAACTTCTCTCCCACCGCCGAGCTGCCCCTCCAATACCTGGTAAACCGCCAGATCACCCTCCGCGGGTCCTGCGCATCCTCCGGCGAATACCCCGCCTGCATCGAGCTTATCCGCCGCGGGGCGGTAGACGTGGAGCGTCTGATTACTCGCACCGCCCCCCTTTCGGAAGGAGCCGCCTGGTTCGAGCGGCTCTATGCGGGGGAGAAGGGGCTGCTGAAAGTTATTCTGTTGCCCGATTCGGAGTATTCACGAACCGCAAATACCGCGAATACCACAAAAGAAGGAGCAGAGCAATGAGCACCGCACTATTCGACTTAAGCGGAAAAACCGCCATCGTCACCGGAGCCAGCCGCGGGCTGGGGCAGTATTTCTCCCGCGCCTTAGCCAAGGCGGGGGCGGACCTTGTGATCACCAGCCGCAGGAAAGCAGACCTCACGGATTTCAAGCAGGAGATCGAAGGCCTCGGCCGGGAGGCGCTCCCGCTGGAGCTGGATGTCCGGGACGAGGCGAGTATCCGCGCCATGGCCCAGGCGGCTCACGACCACTACGGGAACATCGATATCCTGGTCAACAACGCCGGCTGCAATCTTCGTAAACCCGCCCTCGAAATCAGTTGGGAGGAGTGGAATACCGTGCTGGAGACCAATCTGCGGGGAACCTTCTTTACCGCTCAGGCGGTCGCCGCCTACATGGTGCCCCGCGGCTACGGACGCATCATCAACATCGGCTCGGTGACCAGCGTCTTCGGCTACGCCGGTATCGCCCCCTACTGCGCCAGCCGTGGGGGGGTAAAACAACTCACCATGAGCCTCGCCGACGAATGGGGCGGCGACGGGATAACGGTAAACTGCCTTGCCCCCGGCTGGTTCAAGACGGAGCAGAACAAACAGCTCTACGAGAACAAGGCGTGGGTGGAGTACATCACCGACCGCATCCCGCTGAACCGCCCCGGCAGACCCCACGATTTGGACGGAGCGGTGGTCTTTCTCGCCTCCGACGCGAGCGAATACGTCACCGGCCAAACTATCCTGGTAGACGGCGGAATCTCGACCGGCGCCACCAAGGCTACGGTATAGGGGCATATCCATGGAAATCAAAACGATAGAAGCCCGACAGGAGCGACAGTGCCACTTTCCCTGGAGCCCGTCGGTGGACCTCTCCGGCATGACCATATTGGCCTTCGGCGCCGGGGGTAATCTGGCGGAGCACTTTCTCTCCGCCGCCGCCGTATGCGGCGCTCAGCCGGTTCTCTTCGATCTGGCTCCGCAGACCGCGGGGGAGCTGCAAAGACTCGAACGCTTTGCCGCCGACCTCGGCGATCTCGCCGGCGACAATCTAACCGGCGACAATCTCGCCGGCGGGGATCCTCCGCCCCTGCTGCTCGGCGACATAACCCGCAGCAAGGATGTGGAAGAAGCATGTGTGTGGACCGACGACCACTACGGCGGCATCGATGTGGCGATCGATTTTGCCGGAATCCATCACCGCCCCTTCGATCTGTTTACCGACGACCCGGAGGAAAATGCCGAACTTTTCCGCCGGGTGAGTGAGATCAATCTCACCGGTGCTTTTTTAGTCACCCAGCACGCCGCCCGCCGCATGATCCCCCGCCGCCGGGGACACATTATCCACCTCTGCAGCAACGGCAGTAGGCTCTCCCTCTACGGCAGCTACGCCTACAACGCCTCCAAGCACGGGGTCGAGGGGTTGGTAAAGACCGCTGCCGCTCAACTCGCCCCCTTTCGGGTGCGGGTCAACGGCTTTGCCCCCGGAACCGTAGAGACCGATCTCAACCGAGAGCTGCTGCGCGACGGGCAGGGCGAACTGCGTCCCCGAGCCCGGAGTATCCTGGCTCACACCCCCAGCAAACGCTTTATCTCCAAAGAAGGGGTCACCGCGAGTCTGCTTCCCCTCTGCCTGCCGCAGCCTCACCTCACCGGCAACGTCCTCTTTGCCGACGACGGCTACAATATCGAAGGCCACTCCTGGCCGGAGGGGAACGCCGCCCTCTTTGCCGGCAGCGATGAGCTCGAGCGCCTCTTTACCCGGCTCGACACGACCTATCCCCCGCAGGAGTAAGTCGCCGCTTCAGAGCCTTTACACTATTAGCCATTACACTATTAATGACAAAAGACCCCGGACAATAGCGCATATTGTCCGGGGTGCACGCAACGAAAAATCGAAATCACAAGGAGGAGCAGCTGCCAAAGAACCCTCGGCTCTACTCTTTTCCAAACCCGGCAGTCAAACCGCTAATAATATAGCGCTGTGCAAGAACGAAGAATATTATGCCAGGAATAATCGAGAGTATCGCTCCTGCAGTCAGGCTATTCCAGTAGGTAGTTTCATCACCCACAAAGTAGTAGAGACCCACGGTAATCGGTTTCAAGCTGTCGGTATTGAGAAAGAGAAAAGGAGCTAAGAATTCGATCCAGGTCCACAAGAAAGCGATGATCGCCACCGCAGCGATTCCGTTGGCAATTACCGGCAACACCACCTTAAAGAGCGCGCCGAGCCGCGAGGCCCCGTCGATCAAGGCCGCATCGATTAGATCCTGGGGGAATTGGTCAAAGAAGGACTTCAGCATCCAGACCGAGAGCGGATAGGTGAGATAGATACAATAGATAATTACCGCCGCCCGAGTATTGATCAGTCCCAATTGACGGAGAATCATGTAGAAGGGAAGCAAAAGGGAGATGGGAGGAATAAGGCGGACCACGAGGAAGCCCAAGAACGCCGCTTTACTGCCCTTGAACCTAAACCGAGTCAGCGCATACGTAGTAAAGATCGCAGAGGTCACTACGATAAGGGTCGTCACCAAGGCCATAAACACCGAGTTGGCCAGATAGGTGGGGATCGGTGAACGCGTCAGCACATCCACGTAAGCTTCCAGAGTAAACTCCTGGGGCCAATAAGTTGGCGGCCATTTGATCGCCTCCGAAAGGCCCTTCAAGGAAGTGACCAGGGTCCAGTAGATCGGTCCGAGCAGTATCAGCAGGATAATGACCATCACTGCATAAGGAGTAAGCTTGTGTTCGACTAATTTATCTAAAGATGAGCGTATAGACATGCACTACTCCTTCAACAGAAAATAGAGGTAGATTCCGGCGATAGCCAGACACAGCAAGAGGAGATACACACTCACCGCACCTGCCCGTCCAAACTGGAGGTAGTTGTAGATATAGTCCAGATCGAGCAATCCCAGGACGTAGGTGCCGCGAGCCGGCCCCCCTTTTGTAAGCGAGAAGATCGCGTCGATAGTACGCAGGGAAAAGACACTGGTGATCAGCAGCCCCGTGAGAATCGGGCCTTTTGCAAGGGGCAGCGTAATAAAACGGGTTTTGTGAAAAATGTCCGCTCCGTCGATATCTGCGGACTCGTACAGGGTCTTTGAAATACTCTCCATGCCCGCTAAGGTGAGAATCGTCATAAAGGGAACGCGAGTCCAGCCGTCGGCTACAATCACCGCCAGCATCGCCAAGCCCTTCTCACCGAGAAAGTTTACATTGCTCTCCACTATCCCCAGACTGACGATCAAATGGTTGAGCACCCCGTAGGAGGCGTTGAAGATCCAGCCCCAAATAAAGCCGGAGACGATCAGTGGCACCGCCCAGGGGAACATAATCAACGTCCGCATGACCGTTCCTCCCTTGCGGATACGGCTCAGAGCCCACGCCGCCGGAAAGGAGATAACGAAAGCAAACAGGGTAGACCCTGCAAAAAAAACAATACTATTGCCAACCGCAAGCCGAAACACCCGGTCACTCGCAAGCTCGATATAATTTTCAAGGCCGATAAACTGAGCAGGCTGAACGACCTTGTATTCCATGAAGCTGACCCAGATCAGAAGAATCAGCGGCACCGCCACCCACAGGAGGAGAATAGCCAATCCGGGCAGCGACATGAGCATGCCGAATTTACTGTCCGATAAATAACCTTTCATCGTTTCGTCAATATCCTCACTGTTTCGAAAATAGGCGATCTCGAGACCCCATTACGGGGCCCCGAGTCTCCGTTCGAAATCTGTTGTTATGATCTCCGCTTACTCGTAGATGCCGTTGATCTCGTTCTGCGCTTCCTGAAGCGCAGGAAGCGGCTCAACTTCACCGGTTACGGAATTGCCAAAATACTCGATAAGAATATCGTTCGCCTGCATGGCACCCGGCGGGAAGGCTTCCATAACCGTGGTAGCTACCGATTGCCGACGGGGTTCGGCCCAAATAATATTCTCCTGCACATCCGGATCCTGATACGTACCCGGATAGAAGGATTCATTTCCTTCGGTTACCACCTCGTTGGTCATTGCCTGACGGCTCATCCGCAACTCGGAGAAGAGCAGCGCTGCAGCTTTGTGGGCGGAATCGGCAAATCTATTGACCATAAATGCGTCAAAGTCGATGAAAGCGGAACGATGGGAGTCTGGTTCGCTCGCATCCCACTTCGGAGGCGGTATGACAGCCCAGTCGCCCTTGCCGATCGGTCCGTCGGCGGGTTCGCCCTGGACATTCTCCTGCAGTGCCGGTGCGGTTTCCGGGTCTGCCGAACGATTCACATAGGTGGTGAAACCGAGCATAAACGCCGATTTGCCGCGTACGAATACCTCTTGATAGTCGTTCCAGGTCCATCCAAGAACAGCTTCCGGGGCGATGCCGTCCCGAACAAGATTCACCCAGTACTCCCAGGATTTTTGTCCCGCTTCGGTGTCATAGTTGGGGAACCCTTGCTCGTTGAGCACACGTCCACCCTGGCTGTAGATGCCGGCCTGAATCATATGCAGCAAATTGTAGCTCTTCGCAGGGAAGACGATGCCGTAATAGTCCTGACCCAAGTTCTCTTTGGCCCAGTCGTTACACTTTTTCGCAGCTTCGCGCACTCCCTGCCACGTGGTAGGAACCTCTTCCACCCCGGCAGCCTTCAGCCATGAGGGCCGGTAGTACAGTAAGTAGCTGCGCATGGTATCTACGGTGGCGTAGACATTGCCATCCTGGCCGGTGAGAGCGGGAACCATGCTGTCAGGATACGCCTCGCGCATCCCTTCGGTCCAGAAGGGCATCGGTTCTGCCCAGTTGGCGCCAATTACCTCTTTCAGCTCGTACGGGCCGCTGTCCAGGGACATAGCGTGCACGGACGGATCTTTTGAAACCAGCACGTTGAGCGTTTTCTGAAAGAGGATCTCCGAAGAGACCTCGGCCCATTCGACTTCTATGCCGGTGAGCTCCTCGAAAATATCAATGTTCTCTTTGGTGGCCGGATCATGCCGCATCGCACCGCTGTTAAAGTAGAAAAGCTTTTCTACCCCTTCGGTAGCCTTCTCCCAGCCTTCCGGGAGGACATATTCTTCACCGGTAACACGATCAACTGCGGGCATCGGCTCGTTCCAGTTGATCATATCCACTCTATTTTGCTCCTCGCCCTCCTGCTTACCTTCTGCAAAGGCAACAGCAGCCACGGAGAGAAGCACCATGACGCTTACTAGTACGGTAAGTACTTTTCGACTCATTCGTTCCTCCTTTTAATGAGCTGAACATGGTACACAACTTTCTGTTATTCACACATGTATCCTTTTTCCCTAAATCGCCTCACCTCCTTTCTATTTATTATGTTTAACGTTATAAAAAGAAAGTTACTAATTGAATTTTATGCTTACATATCCAAGCTGTCAAGAAAAAATTGTGGTAGTTGTAATTCACTATTTTATTTGTACTTAGCGGATAGCTTCGCATCACCGTCTACGTGTTCTCCCCCTCCGCCTCCTTGGCAGCCTCCCTCCAGCTTCGAAACTCATTCGAAACCCCGCAGTGGGAAAGCTGCCGCGCTTCCTCCTCGAGGGCGCGGGAGATCCAGATCCGCTGCAAGTGCGCAGTGTCGCGGATCATCACCACCCGCGGACGCTCGCGGTCGCAGCCGTTGCAGGTGAAGAGCGCCGCTTTGACCGCCGTCGCCTCGTCCTTCATCACCAGCGGCAATTTGGAGGGACCGAGGACGGTGCTGGTGAGCGAGTTGGGGTACATCGTGTCTAAATCGAGGCGCGAGAAGAGCCGTGCGGTGGTGAAATCGGCCATTCCCACCCCCAGACCGTTGCCGTGGGTCTCCTCCGTCAGATCAAGCAGCACACAGCGGCCCACCGCAGGACCGCCGGAGGCAAAGGGTGTGGCAAAGGTCCCGGTGATGTTGGGGTCCATCCCGTCGCCGCTGATATTCTTCCCGATGCGCCGCACCACCAGTACATCGATTACGGGAAACGGGATGGAGGGCATGAGGGAGAAGGCCTCCCGCAGCAGCTGCGGCTCCCGCTCCATAATGCGCTCCCGGGGAACGGCCTCGATCCGATAGAGCTCATCGTAGGCGTTCTCTACGAGAGCCAGACCAAAGAGGATCGGCGCCCGTTCCAGCATCACCCGCCCATAGGCAGGCACATACTCGGCCATCCGTCCGAACCCTTCACTGTGACACGCCATCGCCCCCTCGTGCTTACCGAGCCCGATAGCCATCATCTTCAGCAGGCCGCTCTCGTATTCGCCCCGAAATGCAGTGTGCGGTTTTATCCGGCCCATCACGATGATGCCGTCCGCCTCGGCGGCGCGGGCGTCACAATAGACCGGTTTGCCGTGCTCCGTCTCTCCCAGCCGCACCGTCTCCATGGAGGAGACGATCGGTGCGCCCACCCGCTCCTCCGTCACCCCCAGCTCGGCCAGGAGCTCACGCTGCCCCTCGGCGGTAGCTCCTCCGTGACTGCCCATCGCCGGCACGACAAATGGCTGCGCCCCGCGCGCCTTCAATTCCCGCACCAGGGCGGCGGTGCAGCGGTCAATTTTGGCAATTCCCCGGCTTCCCACAGTGATCGCTATCCGCATGCCTGCCCGCACCGCAGCCGCGATCTCCGCTTGAGCCAGCTCCTCCGCCACGTTTTGTTCGATATCTTCGATCCGGCCGCCGGGAAAGTCCTGCACCATAGGCGCCATCTCCGGCAGGCTCAAATCGCCGAGCATGCGGGCAATGACGCCGTGACGGTCCCATTGGCGGCCCTGATCCCCATACTTCATTCGATCCTCCCCCTTTGCTGCATCGCTCTCTGATAGAGTGACTGCCAGGCAGTATATCACAGTTCCGCCCCTTCACAGATCGACGCAATAGGTCTATCCTCACTCTACGCATTCAAAACAACCGATTTCATCCATTGCCGATTTCAGTAGAACATTTTATCCTGAAGGAATACAGTAGGAGTAAAGGGGCAGAACACATGACAACAGAACTCGAAAAAATCATGGGAGAAATAGATACCAAGTTCGTTCCTGCACTGCAGGAAAAGTTTGGTCAGGGGCTCAAAGGGATCCTCCTCTACGGCAGCGCCGCCCGAGGAACGTTTGTGGAGAAACAGTCCGACGTCAACCTTTTGGTGTTGATCGAAGAGCCCGACCCGCAGGCCATCATGCTTTTTGGGGAAGACAACGGGAAAATGCTGAAACGGAATCGTATTTCGCTTCACATCCTCACCCATCGGGAGTTCCTCAATTCCGCCGACGTCTTCCCGATGGAGTACATTGACATCTTGGACGCCCACCGTCTCCTCTGGGGAGAAGACCCCACCGAGCAGGTAGAGGTGACCCAGGCCAACCTTCGGCACCAGGTCGAAGAGCGCCTCCGCGGAACGATATATACCCTGCGGCAGGCGCTTATCGGCGCGGGCTCCAACCGACGCACCCTGGAGAGGATGCTGCGCAGCAGTTTCGGCCCGCAGTTGGCCATCTTTCGGGCTCTTCTGCGGCTGGGGAAGGCGGACCGCATTCCCCAGGGCGAAGGAGCGATTATCGAAAAACTCCACGAAGTGTTCGATATTTCCATCACTCCCCTGCGGGATCTGCTCGACCTGCGCAACGGGGAGAAGCGGGAAGCGGAGAAGGTCACTGTAGATCTAATCAACTTCCTCGCCTCCCTCGTCTATCAAGTCGACGCCATGGAAACCGGGAAGTAGGGGGCGATATGCGTAGAGTTATCCCACTAATCGCCGTTCTCCTGCTGACCGCCGCTGCAGGTGCGAACCTTGGCGCACAGGAAAATTTTCCCGAACCGCAGGGCTTTGTCAACGACTTTGCCGGCGTTATCGACGCCCAGACCGAACAGGAGATCAGCCGTATCGCCCGTACGGTTCAGCAGGCCTCCGGAGCGGAGATCGCCGTGGTGACGGTGGATACCATTTCTCCATACCCCGACATAGAGAGCTACTCCATCGAACTGGCCGAAAAATGGGGAGTCGGCGGTGCTGAGGAAGACAACGGCATCATCCTGCTCATGACGATGGAGGAGCGTCAGGTCCGCATTGAAGTAGGCTACGGTCTCGAAGGCGCGATACCCGACGGCCTGGCCGGAGAAATCCGGGACGAGTCCATGCTCCCCTACTTCCGCAACGGGAATTACTCCAAGGGCTTTCTCAAAACCACCGAGGCGGTGGCCGGCCTGATCGCCAAGGAGTACGATGTGGACCTCGGTTCGGTCTCGCTCGAGGAGAGTCAGCGCTACTCCGACAGTGGCTCCGGAGGAGGAATTCCCTTCGGGCTGTTCGTCTTCATCTTTATCTTCTTCTTTGGCGGTGGGCGCTTCTTCCTGCCCCTCCTGCTGCTCGGCGGCTTCGGTGGCGGTTTCGGCCGCGGAGGCTTCGGTTCCGGCGGCTTTGGCGGCGGAGGCGGCGGCAGTTTCGGCGGCTTCGGCGGCGGCGGTTTCGGCGGCGGCGGAGCCAGCGGAGATTTTTGACCGCCCCGGGCACACCAACGCGCACGGCTTTGCCCGTACGCGGCTTTCCCCAAGCGCGGTGCTATCCGGCGCCAGCGCCTCAAGCGCAAAGCTATCTCGCGGGCAGCTTTGCCCCAAGCGCGGGTGCCGCTCACGCGGTGCCGCCCACCGGAGGCCGGCTCACAGGCCGGCTTCCCGGCGCCGAGGAGCACAGGAGAGCACAGGAGAGCACAGGAGAGCACA
>CAYFUX010000014.1:29047-33483 GCA_964346455.1 uncultured Spirochaetaceae bacterium | reverse complement strand
GAGCACAGGAGAGCACAGGAGAGCACAGGAGAGCACATGGAAGCACAGGGAAGCAGTTTTTCTTGCCTTACTCGCACAACAGTTGCATATTTAGAGAAACCAAACTTCGGCTTTCCAATAAATATCGTGTTTTGAAAGGCCTTGGCAATTTCGATTGAACACCCACTTTTTGAATAAGGAGTACATTATATGAGCGCACAGGGAAGGGCCGGGCGCATAGTAGGCCTGGTCATCGTAGCAATTATCGTACTGAGCCTCGTTTCGTGGTTCATCAACACCCGCAACTCAATGGTCACGCTGGAGGAACGTATCGACGGAGCCTGGGCAGAGGTCGAGAACCAACTGCAGCGCCGCAACGATCTCATTCCCAACCTCGTCAATACCGTAAAGGGCTACGCTTCGCACGAAGAGCAAGTTTTTACCGACATCGCCGACGCCCGGTCCAAACTCGCGGGAGCCAGCTCTGTCAAAGAAGCGGAAGAAGGGCACAATCAGATGGAGAGCGCCATCGGCAGACTGCTGATGATCACGGAAAACTATCCGGATCTCAAGGCTAACGAAGAGTTCAAGCGGCTCATGGACGAACTCTCCGGCACGGAGAACCGTATCGCGGTGGCCCGCAAGCGCTACAACGAACAGGTGGAAACGTACAACCGCCGCATCCGTATGTTCCCCGGTTCTATCATCGCCGGAATGCTGGGGATGGAAAGGCAGGAATACTTTGAAGTGAGCGAAGAGGCGAAGCAGGCGCCCGAAGTGGACTTTGGCGGCTGAGCCCCGCCCGGGTTCGCTGTCCTTCTGCACCCCAAACAACCGGCCGGAGCGGCGCTCCGGCCGGCCCGTATGAACTGGCAGGAAGATTGGGTTTAAAACGCCGCTAATTCACTATAATAAGAAAAGTTACAAGCTCCCAACCGACATTTGCAAACAGAACTTTATAATTCATTTCATGATAAGCACCTGCCGTCCTTTTAAACCCAATCTTCCTGCCACCTCCAGCCCCTTGAAAACGAAAGGACGCCAAAGTATAGTTACCCCAACGCATCTGTTTTGGTAGGTATCCTCGGAGATGTCGTGCAAAGGAGTAGAAAGTGCTGTTACAAGGTGTCACACTCACCATCATCGGTATGCTGGTAGTGTTCTTCATTTTGATACTACTGGTCTTTTCGATGAAGATCCTCTCGGCAGTAACGTTTCGTTTCTTTCCCGAACGAGAAGAGCCGGAATTGTCGACCTCCAGCGGCAGCACACCGGAAATCGCCGCCGCCATCGCCGCAGCGTACAGACAGCGGTATAAAAAGTAGAATACGGCTATATAGGGTGGGTACAGGATGAAAAAGCGAATCAAATTTATGGTAACCGCCTTCCGGGACGGATTTCAGTCGGTCTACGGAGCGCGGGTGTTTACAAAGGATTTTCTTCCGGCCGTGGAAGCAGCGGCTGAAGCGGGCATCGATCATTTCGAAGCCGGAGGCGGCGCCCGTTTTCAGTCGCTGTATTTTTATTGCAATGAAGACGCCTTCGGGATGATGGACCAATTCCGCCAGGCGGCCGGTCCCGATGCCAACCTGCAGACCCTCGCCCGGGGGGTCAACGTAGTCGGGCTCGACTCCCAGCCGCGGGACATCATCGACCTGCACGCCCGGATGTTCAAAAAACACGGTATCAGCACGATCCGCAATTTTGATGCGCTCAACGACGTCAATAATCTGACCTATTCCGGTCAGTGCATTGTGGACGCCGGTTTGTATCACGAACCCTGCGTCACGATGATGGAGCTCCCCCCCGAGGCAAAAGGCGCTCACACTCCCGAGTTTTACATGAAGGTTTTGCGGGAGATTCTCGAGACGGGCATTCACTTTGACTCGATCTGTTTCAAGGACGCCTCCGGAACCTCGGTGCCCAGCAAGGTGCACGAGACGATCCGCCAAGCTCGGCACATGCTCGGAGAGGAGACCCACATCGTTTTCCACAGTCATGAAACCGCCGGAACCAGCATCAGCGCCTACCGCGCCGCCATCGAAGCCGGCGCCGACCAGGTAGATCTTTCCCTGGCACCCGTCTCCGGCGGCACCGGCCAGCCGGACGTTCTCACTATGTGGCACGCCCTGCGCGGCACCGACTACGACCTGGGGATCGACGTAAAGAAGGTGCAAAAGGCCGAAGAAGTCTTCAAGGAGTGCATGCAGGACTACTTCACGCCCCCGGAGGCCAAAGCTGTGGAGCCGCAAATTCCCTTCTCCCCGATGCCCGGCGGCGCCCTCACCGCCAACACTCAGATGATGCGCGACAACGGCATTCTCGACCAATATCAGGAAGTCGCCGCCGCTATGGGCGAGGTGATCGAACGGGGCGGCTACGGCACCTCCGTCACCCCGGTGAGCCAGTTCTACTTCCAGCAGGCCTTCAACAACGTACTGATCGGCCCCTGGGAGAAGATCGCCGAAGGCTACGGTAAGATGGTCCTCGGCTATTTTGGCAAAACTCCGATGGACCCCGACCCGGAAATCGTCAAACTGGCCCGAGAACAGCTGGGCAGAGAGCCCACCACCCGCCAAGTGGTGGATATCAACGACGAAGACCCGCACAAGGGTACCGATGCGGCAAAGGAAATGCTCCAGAAAGAGAAGCTCCCCATCACCGAAGAGAACATCTTCATTGCCGCCACCTGCAAAGATAAGGGCATTCAGTTCCTCAAGGGCGAAGCCCGCACCAACGTCCGCAAAATCGACCGCAGCAAAGAGCAGGCCAAAGAAGCCGCCTCCGACTCGGCCGGAGGCGGGGCCGAAGCCCCCTCAGCCTACAAAGTCACCGTCGGCGGCAAGCGCTACACCGTCACCTTTGAGGGGGAGAAGGCGATCGTCAACGGCACCGCCTATCCGGTGGACGTCCAGCCCGCCGAGGAAGCCGGAGCCTCCGGCACCGGAGCCTCCGGCACCGGCGGGTCCGGGGAAACGCATCGTGTGGAAGCTCCCATGCCGGGACTGGTCCTGCGCATGGAGAAACAGGCCGGTGACCAAGTTCAGGAAGGTGAGCTCATTATGGTCATGGAAGCGATGAAGATGGAGACCGAAATCCACGCCCCGGCAGACGGTACGATCAAGGAGATAGCGGTCAAGCAGGGCGATCAAATAAAATCCGGCGAACTCCTCGCGGTGATCGGCTAAGGGGGAGCTATGGATATACTCGGATCGCTGCAGAGTTTCTGGAATTCCACCGGGCTGATGAACTTTAGCATCGGCCAAGTGGTCATGGTCCTCGTGGGGCTGCTGCTGATCTATCTGGCCATTGTGAAGAAGTTCGAGCCCCTCCTGCTGCTGCCCATCGGCTTCGGAGGTATCCTGGCCAATATTCCGGTGATCGACATTGCCGGAGCCGAAGGCTTTATCGGCATGATCTACGCCGTGGGCATCGACACCGGCGTCTTCCCGCTGCTCATCTTTATGGGCGTGGGAGCGATGACGGACTTTGGTCCCCTGCTGGCCAATCCCAAGACCGCCCTGCTGGGGGCGGCCGCCCAGTTCGGTATCTTTACCACCCTCCTCGGCGCCCTGGCCCTCTCGTTCGCTCCCGGCTTCGACTTTAGCCTCGCCGACGCCGGCGCTATCGGAATCATCGGCGGGGCGGACGGGCCCACCTCGATCTTCATCGCCAGCCAGCTCTCCCCGCGCCTGCTCGGTGCGATCGCTGTAGCAGCGTACAGTTACATGGCACTGGTGCCTATCATTCAGCCGCCGATCATGAAAGCTCTCACCTCCAAAGAGGAGCGGATGATCAAAATGGAGCAGCTACGCCACGTCACCCAGAAGGAGAAAATCCTCTTTCCCATCGTGGTGCTAGCCATCGCCATACTGTTGCTGCCCTCGGCCACGCCGCTGGTCGGCATGCTGATGTTCGGCAACCTGCTCAAAGAGAGCGGGGTCGTGGAGCGCCTCAGCAAAGCGGCGCAAAACGAACTGATGAACATCGTCACCATCGGCCTGGGACTGACCGTCGGCTCCAAGCTGCAGGCGGATAAGTTCCTCAGCGTGGAGACCATCGGGATCCTGGCCCTGGGGCTGGTGGCCTTTGCCATCGGTACCGCCACCGGCATTCTGCTTGCCAAACTGATGAACCGCTTCACAAAAGAGCAGATCAATCCGCTCATCGGTGCCGCCGGCGTCTCTGCGGTGCCCATGGCCGCGCGGGTGGCCAACAAGGTGGGAAAAGATGAGAATCCGCAGAATCACCTCCTCATGCACGCAATGGGCCCTAACGTGGCGGGCGTTATCGGCTCGGCGGTCGCCGCCGGCGTGCTGCTGGCTATCGTGCCTATCATGATGGGGGGCTGATCCGTGCGTGCCGGTTTTATCCGCGCACAATGAACTGAATCGGGAATGAGGGGCTGCCTCGCGACCACGTCTGTGCGACCCCGTCTGTGCGATCCCGTCTGTGCG
>CAYFUX010000014.1:27693-28947 GCA_964346455.1 uncultured Spirochaetaceae bacterium | reverse complement strand
GCGACCACGTCTGTGCGACCCCGTCTGTGCGATCCCGTCTGTGCGCGACCACGTTCTTCGAGGGCGATATTTTGCATAAAAACACCCGATTTCTTCATCCAGAATCTTGCTATAATAGCACTATGTTAGTATTTTCAACGTACAATGAGTTCACAAACCGAAACATCTGCCCGTCCGAAAAAAATCTTGGTGGTGGAAGACAACCCCATCAACCAGAAAATGACCTGCGCCGCCCTTCGAGAGCTCGGTTTCGAACCCGAAGTTGCCATTAACGGCGAAGATGCGGCTGTGCGCGGTAAAACAGGCGATTACGACCTCATCCTGATGGACATTCACATGCCGGTGCTCGACGGGATCGCAAGCGCACGGCGGATCCGTGAACATGAGTCCGGCCGCGGCCTCCGAACCCCTATCATCGCCATGACCGCCCTCTCGGAGAACCGCTACCATGAACAGGTTCACGAAGCCGGCATGGACGGGTATCTGGAAAAACCCTTCGAACTCCACCAGCTCAAATATCTGCTAAACGAGCATCTGAACTCCGCCACCGGCGAGGGTGCCAAAGCGCAGAAAGATTACTACTTTGCTGACATTTTCGACCGGCAGCACCTGCTCGAGCGCTGCATGGGCGACGCCGCGATGGCCCAGCATCTCCTACGCGCCTTTCTCCACGAGGCCCCCGAGTATATCGCCTCCCTGCAGAGGGTAATTGAGCGGGAGGATTATGACCGCTGTACCTACTTTCTCTATAAGCTGCGCGGCGCCGCCGGCAATATCTGCGCCGGGGAGATGTTCCACAAGACCACCGACCTTGCCCGTTCCATCGCCGTCCAAGACAAAGAAAACCTCCTGAAAGGGATCGAAGAGCTGCGCCGCAGTTTCGAACGCTTCGAGAAAGAAGCCGAGTCGGGCCCCACTTTCAGGAAACGCTCCTCCTCCGCCGCCTCCTCCCCCTCCCTTTCCTAATACGCCCTGCTCCTCTTTCTACTACGAGCCGCTCCACTTCCCGATGCGCCCCGCTATCGCAGGCTATACGTAGCTATGCAAGCCCGAGAGCAAATAGTTTACCCCCAGGAAGGTAAACAGAGCGATCAAAAATCCGAGGATCACGATCAGCGGAGGCACCGTGCTCGTGTTGCGCCGCACCAGCCGCAGGTGGAGGTAGAGGGTGTACACCAGCCAGGTGATGAGCGCCCAGGTCTCCTTGGGATCCCAGCTCCAGTAACGCCCCCATGCTTGTTCGGCCCAGATGGC
>CAYFUX010000014.1:23431-27593 GCA_964346455.1 uncultured Spirochaetaceae bacterium | reverse complement strand
CCGAAAAAGAGCAGCCGGTAGAAGGTGAGCCGTCGCTGCAGCCGATAGACAAAGGCTACAACAGCCAGAAACGCGGCAAAGAAGAGCAGTGATTCAAACACCCCGGTGACCGCCACAAACTGAATGGCGAGGCTGCGCCGCACCAGTTCGACCAACAGCAGTACCGCCGCAGCGGCGACCGGCCAGTGCGTCACAGGATCCGGCCGCTCCTTCCTGAGCAGCAGCATGACGATCTGTCCCCCCGCGGAAGCCAGCAGTAAAATAAATGCAGCAGTAGCCATCAAGATTCCTCCCCTAGTCGTGCAATTTTCACGATATATGCAACCGCCAGACCAAGCGCCGCCAGCGCAAAGCCCGCCAGCACCACTGTGTAGCCCGGATCCCGTGCCACCTTCAGTCCGCTGATAGGCGCAGATGCGAGGGAACGGAGTTCAAGCCCCCGCAGCGTCTCGCCCACAGCAATTCGCAGCGATGATCGCTGCGCCCCCTCCTGGAGAACAAAAAGCCCTTCCCGGGGCTCCTCTTGGCCGCCTCCTTCAGGCACCGCAGCAAAGGTGATCGTTCCTCCGCCCAGCCGGGCCCGGTGACCGGCGATAATGCGCAGTTCTCTCGTCTCTCCATCGCTGAACCTGGCCACCGGCCGTCTGTCGTGGCTCACCTGATAGACGGTGTACGGACCGATCCGCAGCGGCTCGTTCACTTCGATCTCCACCTTCTCCCTTATGGGCTCCCCGCCGCGCTCCACTCGCACGGTGGAAATCCAGTCCTTCGGAGCTCCGCTCTCGTAGCGTTGGTATTCGAAATCGGTCATCTCTATGCGGTACTCTCCTCCGATCGTCGCCGCCTCCCCGGGAGTAAAGAAGACGGTTTGCTCCCGCCTGCCGGCGGCCGTTATCAGCGCCCCCACCGCGAGCACCAGAATTCCCAGGTGCAACATGTCCGGCCCGATATTCCGCCGTTTCCGGTTCAAGCGCCGCTGGCGCCCCATCCGTCGCACCGTACAGGCGCCCAGATTGAGCAAAAAAAATCCCGCAAGAATGAAAAACAGCGGGGAGGAGAAGGTATGATCGAGTCCCAACAGGAGCACCGCCCCTGCAAACGGAGCGGGCAGCATCCGCCCGTACATTTCCGCCGCCCCGCCCTGGGGCAGCACGCCGCCGACGACCGCCACGAGGGTCAGCAGCACCAGCAATATCACCGTCAGTTTCACCGAGTACAACAGTCGCAGCAGTCGCATCTCTTCTCCGTTCGGCATCTCGAGGGGCGTGCAGCTCAGGAGCCTTGCAACAACGCAGGGGCCGTCCCCGCCGCCAGTAATCTGTATGACAATATAGAAGAAAACCTGCAGCGACGCTACCCCTGATAAACTGCTTCGAAGATTGGGTTCAAGCGAGCTCTACTCTGCCGCAGTATAAGACGCTGCAGACCGGCCTACCGCCTCGATGTGGACGTCGCCTCCATCCCCAGCACACCGTCGACCCACCGGAAACAGCGCCCCAAGAAGATGCCCGCCAGGATCAAGGCCGAAGCGAACGCGTCGGCAACGATGGCTACCGAACCGGTGACCAATCCGGTCCAATACTTGAGGCCAAAGAGCACTACTTGAAACCAAAGAGCACTACTTGAGGCCAAAGAAGAGGATATTGAGCACCCTAGAGACAGTGCCTTCGATGTAGGCCAGTTTCCGTGTTTCTCGTCGCATAGTCCTCACCGATCCCCCAAGAACTTCACCAGCCACACCCCGGCCCGTTCTTCGGTACTGTTGTAGTGAACCGAATCCGTCGTCCGGCGCATGAGTTCCAGTCCATAGCTGTGCTCCTGAAACTGCTCCACATCCCCCACAGGCCGTTCCCTGTGCCAGTCGAAGAGAGTGCCGCTGTGATCCATCCTGACATAGGCCGCCTCGCTCGGAATCATTCCCAGTTCTCCGCGAATCCGGGTTCCACGTGGCAGGGTGTTGTGACGCAGGATATTTGTAAACGCCTCTACCGCCGCCAGCGTAAGTTCCTCCCGCGCCTCCTTCATCGCGCCTTCGCCGGTGAACGTTTCGCCGCCAGTGCCGGAGACGGAGAAATACTGCTCGATCCATTCCCGCAGCAGTCCGATTGTCTCCCGTTCGGCCGGCAGATCCCGCACCTCGTACTGCCACTCGTTCTCTTCCACCTGCATGAAGACCATCGTCACGTCGTCCTCAAACTGATTGCTACCGACAAAAAAAACCAGCTCCTGTTTTAAGAGGCGGATGAGTTCGTTCGGCTCCTTATCGGCGTGCAGCCGGAGAAAGTCCGCCAGGCGATCAACGCCAAACACGTTCCCCTGCGAATCTGCCGCCTCGCTGATTCCGTCGGAGAAAAAAAGCAGCGTGTCGCCAGCGAGTACCGGTATCCGGTAGGAGTGGTACTCTTGCTCCTCCACAAAGCCCAGGGGCATGTTATTGCCCTTCACCCGCCAAACCTCGTCGTCGGAGCTGCGGTAATGGAGTATGGGGGTGTTGCCGCAATCGATAAACTCAATCATCGGGGGCTCCCGGGTGGTCCGGACGTAGTTCATAGTGACAAACGTGTCGAGGTCGATGAGGTTCGCCCCGAGCCCTTCCTCGGCGGCACAGATGATTTGGGTTGCGGAAGGAACTTCTCCTGCGGGGGCGTGAATGAAACTGTCCACCGCCGACTGCAGCATCCCGCTCTTCACCCCGGCGCCCACCAGGGCCGCTCCAATCCCCTTGCCCATCACATCACCTGTGATGATATCGAGAATGTTCTCCTTGAAATCGAGAAAGTGAAAAAAATCGCCGTCGATACTGCGGGAAGGGAGCGTGTCAGCGGCAATGCTGAATCCTTCGATCTGCTCTGGCGGGTCATCGAGCAAGAGTGTACGCTGTATTCGCTCGCCGATTTGGTACTCCTGCTCCCGCGCCCACGCCAGCTGTAGTTCCATCCGTTTTCGCTGAGTAATATTTTCCGCAATCCCCGTCCAGCGCGCTTCGGGCACCTCCTCACGGCGCACCGGGTGAATCTGCAGACGAATCCAGCGCTCCCCGCCGAGGCCCAGTACCAGCCGAAACTCCACCGGTTCGGGCTCCTCCCCCTCCTGCATGCGCCGGAGATATTCGCGGACCGCCGGCTTATCCATCTGGTGTACCTTCTCGAGCCAGCGCTGCGGCGAGGCATAGAGTTGGTCCACCGGCTCATCCCATATCTGTTCCATCACCGGAGAGATATAGAGAAAATGCTCCAGTCCCTCGTCAAACAAAAAAAGCGCTTCCCGCAGGTTTTCCGCCATCTGCCGGTACCGCTTCTCGCTTTCCATCAGATTCTGCTGCGCGCGGGTGCGCATCAGCGCCATTTCCGTAAACTCCCCGATACGCTGCAGCCCCGGTGCGGAGACTACGTCCCAGGTATGATCCCGGTCGAAACACCAGAAGCCCAGGGCTCCCTGGTTGAGCTGAGCGCTGAAGAAAGGAATCAATAGACAGGCGCCGACGCCGGAACGCTGCAGGCCCTGCCGGTCGTCGAGATGTACCTGCGGTATTTGCTGCATTTTCCGCACCACTACCATCTTACGCCGCTCTATCCTCTGCACCATCCAGGGATACTCCTCCCGGCGCAAATTAAAAAGCGGGGAGGCGGCGGTGTTCGACCGCAGAGGAGGTGTGACATCAAAGGCATAATGGGTGGCGAAAAGCCAGTTGGACCCCTGTAGAAAGTAGATTCCCGCCGCATCCGCTCTCAGAAACCGCATCGTACGCCGCAGCACTCCCTCCACCGTCTCGTCAATATCTTCGACCCCGGAGGCCATCAAATCCCGGGCGTTCTCTTTCATTACCGTATCCAGTGCCCCACGCAGTTCTATCCGCCGGGAAGACCGCTCTATTCGTCTTCGCATCTCCTCCAGAGCTTGAAACAGCATGGAAAATTCCCGGCTGCTGTGGGGCGCGGGGGACGGCGCCGCGTATTCGCCCTCCTCCAGCCAATTGAGACGCCGGAGTATCTCCCACATCGGCCGCAGTACCCAGCGGGAAAAAAAGTGATACGACAGTAGAGCGATCAGTAGAAAAAGCAGCACTCCCCCGGCCACGAGCCGGTACATCGCCTGCGATACACTCTGCGCCATAGGTCCGACATTAGGCCGGAAGAGAAAGACCGCCGGACTCTTCAACGCC
>CAYFUX010000014.1:21405-23331 GCA_964346455.1 uncultured Spirochaetaceae bacterium | reverse complement strand
CCTCACTCTCCAGCGCCTCACTCTCCAGCACCACCGCCACCACAAACGTGCCCTGCCGCAGCGTTCCGCTCACAGCCCGCCCCTCTTCGCTCTCCAGCGCCCGAGATGCCAGATCTAGGCCAAACGGCCGCTGCCCCGGTGGGGGGTCGAGAGGCGCGTACATGTTCCCGTCATAGTAAAAGGCGAGATCCTCCAGCGCCCGGTTTTTTCCGAGCTGCTGCATCATCTCCCGGAGGCGCCCCTCATTCTCCTGTGCAAGATACTCCCCGGCGGTCCACTGCAGCGAAGCCGCAAGCAACTCCGCCTCTTCTATCACCTCCTGCCGGATATATTCCTCCTGAAACCGGGAGGCTAACAGCCCGGCCGCTACAAAGAAGGCTATCACCAGGAAGCTCATCAATAGAATGTACCGTTTTTGTAATGACATCGTCACGTCCCGCTCGCCCTCAGCCGGCCGGGCCTTATCCGGCTTCCTTCGCCGCTATCTTCATTGCATCCACCGCCGGCACCAGCGTCTCGTGAAGGGAGACGATTTTGTGCAGCTGCACGATCTCGAACACGGTCTTCAGGGCTGAATGAACGTAGACTACCGCGAGCGCCCCGCCTTTCGTTTTCAGCAAGCGTAAGGTAGATAGAATAATGCTCAGACCGCTGCTGTCGATAAAGTTTACCCCTCGCATATCCAGCACCGCGTAGCGGTCGTCCTCGAGCAGCTCCTGCAGCTCCTCTTTGCGCTCCTGATAATTCCTGGCGTCGAGGGGCTCCTCATCCAACTCCACAATGGCCACGTTCTCTTCATACCTTTTTTTCATTGTGCTTCTCCCTGTCCTCCATACCGTATCGGTTTAGTCTATGCAATCTCGATGGTAATGGAACATACCTAGAAAATAAAGTTTATAGAGAAAAGAGCTGGGAGAAAATGAAACCCTATTGATAGTTTAATACTAATATAGGGCGGAATACACCGGCAGGGAGAAGTCGAACCGGCAGCCGCAGAGCTCTTCGGAAAGCTCCCAGAGCCTCCGCGCCGCCTCCGTATCGAACGCGCGGCGGGAGGGAGAAATCGGCCGCCCCCTCTTCCAGTACTCTCCCGTCTCCAGCCACTCCCGCGGCTGCGTTGCCAGATCCCACAGCCATGCAGATGCCTCCTCCGGCGGCCGGGCGGCCAGCCTCCGCAGACTCCACACAGCATAGGCAATTCCGGAGGCGTGCTTGTGGCCGATCTCCGTACGCACGAGGCCCGGGTCAAAGGCCGCCGCCCGCACCGGTGCCCCTTCCGGCAGCCGCAGGTTGAGCTCCCGGGTAAAGAGCACGTTTGCCAGTTTCGTCTGCGCGTAGGCGCGCAGCGGGCCGTAGCGGCCGGAAAGGTGCGGGTCGCGCCAGTGAATGCGGCCGCTGCGATGGCTGCTGGAGGAGACGGTGATCACCCGCCCGTCGCCGGAGGCGGCGATGATCGGCAGCAGCTCGCAGGTCAGCAGGAAGGGGGCGAGGTGACCGAGGGCCAGTTGCAGTTCATAGCCCTCGGGGCTCTCCATGCGCCGGCTCGGCACCGCCGCCGCATTGTTGATCAGCACCTCCAGGCCCGGCTTGCGGTTCCGCCGCAGCAAGGTGCGCACCTCCGCCGCAGCTCTGCGCACCTCGCTCATCGACGCAAGGTCCGCCGTCACAAACTTCGCCTCTCCCGAACCTGTACCTGCCAGCTTACGCTGTGCCCGGCGGCAGCGTTCGGCATTGCGGCCGATTCCGATCACCAGCGCCCCTTGGTTCAGAAAGTGCCGGGCGGCAGCAAAGCCGATCCCGGAGGTAGCGCCGGTAATCAGGACCGCGCTACTGCGGTCGCGGCCCCGATCACGGCCAATCCCAGAGGCACGCTCCAGGCCGCCCTCCCGGGGGGCTTTTCGGGGATCTTTTCGGGGGCCTTCCCGG
>CAYFUX010000014.1:5763-21305 GCA_964346455.1 uncultured Spirochaetaceae bacterium | reverse complement strand
AGGGATTTCCCAGGGATTTCCCAGGGATTTCCCAGGGATTTCCCCGCCCCTGTTTTTCTTGTAGAGCATGGTACCCTTTTACGCACTTTCGTCATTAAGAGTCGCATACCCGAGGCCGGTGACAAAACGCGTGAGCCGCCCCCTGTACCACACTATTCCCGCCACCACCAGCGACAAAATTCCGATGAGTACAAAAAAGAGCGGCAGCCGCCCTCTGAAGAGCCCTACCAGGATGCCGCTCAGCCCGTAACTTACTGGCAGCGCCGCCGAAGCGAGAGACTCCATGAGACCAAATATCCGACCCCGCGCCTCTTTCCGCACCCGACGGTAGAGCGAAGTAGTCATGATCTGATGCACCGCTCCCATGCAGGCCCCCGCCGCTGGGAGCGCCAAAAAAAGCACCTCCGCCCGCGGCAGCACTCCCACCGCCACCAACAGCCCGCTGAGCAGACCCAGCGCTCCAAAGAGCAGCGGTGCGTTCGCCCGCCTTCCCGGCGACTGAAAGCCGTAGAGCAGCGCACCCGCCCCGCCGCCTGCAAGCAGCAGCGCCATCGCATAGCCGTAAGGGACCGAACCCATCCCCAGCTCCTCTTCCAGAAAAAAGGGCAGCGCCAGCACCACCGGCGGATAGACCCCGTGGATCATCCCGTAGGTGAGAATCGCACTCAGAGCACCTCGATCCTCCCGCAAATAGCCGGCGGTCTGCCGCAGCCGCTCGCACACCTCCGCCGTCATCGTTCTTATGCTCCGCTTCGCCCGGGAGCCGCCGGTGCTACTTCCGCCGCCCGCGGTGCTACTTTTGCCGCCGGCCGCAGGGGCCCTGATAAAGCCCTCCTCGAGTGCGGAGACGAGAAACGATCCGCCGTTGATCAGGAACACCGCCGCCGGGCCCAGTACGGCAAAGGCCAGACCGCCGAGAGACGTTCCGGCGAAATTCGCTCCCAGCAGCGTCGAACCGCGAATGCTGTTGCCACGCTTCAAATAGGAGCGTTCGACGAGCGAAGGGAACAGCGCGTGCACCGCAGGCTGAAAAAAGGCGGTGCCCAGGGACACCAGGAAGGTGCCGGCCAGGAGCAGCCCGTAGCTGAGCGACTGCCGCCACAGCAGCAGCCCCATCGCCAGCATCGCCGCCCCGCGCAGCACGTCCGCCCCTACCATAATCCGTTTTGCCGACAGCCCATCCGCCGCCACTCCGCCGAACGGGGAGAGCACGATCACCGGCAAGTAGGCGACAAACTGAAAAATCCCCAGCGCAAAGGCTTGCCCGGTGAGCTCTTTCAGGAATAAAATAACCACCACCAGGTGGAGACTGGAGCCGAAGACGGAAACCATTTGTCCGGTTACCAACAGCGAAAAGTTGATTTTCCAGCTTCGTGCCAATCGATTCGGTCTCCCTCAGCACATAATATCAGAAGGTATGCAATGAGCGACCACGTCACCCGTTATTACGATGCCAACACCCGCCGCTTTCTTCGTTTCGGCCACGGCGGACGACAACTGGCAATTCACCGCGCCGTCTGGGCGCCCGGCGTCAGCACCCGCGCCGAGGCGATGGAGTACATTAACGCCCGGGCCGCCCGGGAGGCGAAGCGCCGCTCCGCCGCCCGCATCCTGGACATCGGCTGCGGCGTAGGCGGTTCGTTGCTCTACTTAGCCGAACACAGCGAAGTCGAAGAGGCGGCGGGAATCACCATCAGCACAGCCCAGCAGCAGCTCGGCGAGCGTCTCCTCGGCAACCACGGCTGCGCCGACCGCTGCCGCATTCACGCCGGCGATTTCCTGGACCCCGAAACTCCCGCCCGTCTCGGCGGCCCCTTCGACCTAGCCCTGGCGGTAGAGTCCTTCATCCACATGCCGGACCCGGCCGCCTTCTTTAGCTCCGCCGCCCGCCTGCTCGCCCCCCACGGGGCTCTGCTGCTCTGTGACGACTTCCTCTCCGCCGACACCCCACGCACCGGCACCGAACCCCGCCTCCTCCGCCGTTTCCGCGAAGGCTGGCACGCGGCCGGCCTCTCCACCCCGGAGGAAACCCGCCGCTATGCCAAAGAGGCCGGCTTCTCCCTCGAGGCGGACGAAGACCTCACCGGCTATCTCGAACTGGGCCGCCCCCGGGACCGCTTGATCCGCCTGCTGGTCGGCCTGACCGCTCCGCTGCCGCTCTCCTCGCCGTTCTGGCAAAACCTGCGCGGCGGCGACGCCCTGCAGCGGCTGCTCTCCTCCCGGGCGCTTACCTACCGGCTGCAGCTCTTCATCCTGTAGGAACTGGCACGAAGATTGGATTTAAATCGGCTATAAACTGTTCCCCCGTTAACACTTACACTGCTTCTCCTCGCATTTCCTCTCTATCGTTCCCTTTTTTCTTTCCATAGAAATAATTACGGCTATTTTAAACCCAATCTTCATGCCACCTTCCTCATTTTACCCGCTCCTCCGGAATTCGCAGCTGCCGCCCCTCGGCAACCTCGAGAAAGTGCCCCAAAAACTCCTCTATTCCTGGAAACTCCACCTCCTCCGGCGGACGCAGGCCCTCCCGAAAACCGAAGCGCTGCCAAGGCTGCAGCCGGCTGCTTTCAGCACTGAGGAGGTGAATCGGCACCGCAAACGAGGCCCCTTTTTCGCTGACCGGATACTTCGGCTGGTGATCGCCGATGACGATGGCAAGCTCGCCGTCGTCGAGATAGCGGCGAATATAACCGAAGACGGTCTTCAGAGAATAGCGAATGGAGTGATCGTAGCCGGAAAAGAGTTCGCTTCCCGCCGCCCAGGAGTTTTCGTAGTAGGTGTTGCGGCTGCGGTCGTAGTAGACTCGCCCTGAATCGGGGAACTTCCATTCTGAAAGATAAGGGGGAATGTAGTTCCACGGGACATGACTCGAACAAAGCAGGTATTGGACGAAAAGCGGCGTCCGCTCCTCGCCCGAGCCACTACCACCGCCTGCCTCAGCTCCCTCGGTGGCCTCAACTCCGCCGGCGATCTCAGCTCCGTCGGCGGCGCTACCTACACCACCCTCGCTACCGCCGAGTAACGCGGCTTCGTGTTCCGCGGCGCTGCCGCTACTTCCGCCGGGGAAGTCGGCGGGGGAACCGGCGGGCGCCAGGACCTCCTCCGCCACCCGCGCGAGCTGGTACTGGTCGGGCATACGGCCGTAGGTAAAGTAGGGCCCCTGATAGCTGAAGTCTTCGAACATCATAAAGCGAGAGAAGTCGAAAAACTCGCGGTACCGGTCGGTCATGTAGGAGGTGCCGGGGGCAGAGAGCACCCGACGGTAGCCGGCCTCCTTCAGGAGGTGAAGCAGGTTGCGGGTGCCGGCGTCGATCACCTGTTCGTATTTGGATTGCGTGTCGATGTCGAGGCCGCTTAGCAGGGCGGCGTCCGCGAGCCAGGAGGTTCCACCGAATACGGTGGACTCGTAGCCCCAGCTACGCACCGAGATTCCGGCCTGCTCCAGCTGCCGCGCCGCCTCATCATAAAACTCTGCGAGCCGCCGACGATGGTAAGGATTGGTAAAGATCGTCATGCCGTACGATTCGACCACGAAAAGGTGAATATCCGCATCCTCGAGGCCGGGAAAGGCATATTCGGATACAGCGGCGGTGTGCTCATCTCCGCCGGCAGGGTTCCCGGCCTTATTGTCCCCGGAGTCGCCGACGGGATTCCCTCCGGAGTCACCGGCGGGTCGCTGAGCCTGGCCGAGAAGTTGCCGGTCTTCGGAGATCGCCAACTGCTCCTCTGTTGCCTGGGAGGCGAGGCGGGCGGTGAGCAACGGACCGGAGACGGTCGCCAGCGAGAGCGCCGCCAACACGGCGAAAGCGGGGAGCGCCGCGGCGGGGGAAAGCCGCCGCACAAGGGCCGCCCCGCCACGCAGCAGGAGGTTCCACAGGAGCCCAAGGAGACCGATCAGCACGGCGGCCGGGACCAGCAGAAAGATTCTGCGGCTGAAGAGTTCGGTATCAAATAGCATGTTGAAAAAGTTGACCGCCAGCGGGAGGTTCGGCGCTATGCGAAAAGGGCGCCGATAGACGTGCTGGAAAAAGGCCTCCCCCACCGAAAAGAGAAATAAAAGCACCGCCGCTGCCGCCAGCAGCCAAAAGAACGGCCGCCGCAGACGAAGGCCTGCCACCCCGCCGCTCGAGCCGGCCGCACCTCCGACCGAGCCGCTCGAGCCGGCCACCCCGCGGCTCGAGCCAGCCGAACCGCTCGAGCCGGCCGCACCTCCGCTCGAGCCGTCCGAGCCGCCCCGCATTAGATAGGCCGGCAGCATCAACAGCGCCCCGGCCGCGACCGCCTCGGGCACCGGCAGCGCCGCCCGCCACCACTCGTACTCGGGAAACCAGTGGTAGAGCCCCAGGAAGAGGTTGTAGAGCGTCACCGTCAGATACAAGGCAAGTAGGTATCCGGCCGTCCTCAAAGGTCGCCGAGGCGCGTTCATCGCCGCAGCCTCCCGTAAATGTCTCCGGCCGAATCGCCGTCGCTGAGGGAGCGCAAAAAGCGGCGCACCTCCTCAGCCGCGAGCCAGCGGCTGCCGATAAAGCGCATCGTCTCCCGCCGGGAGATGCGGAACTCGTAGTCCCCCAGCTCCTGCAGCCGGTCGAGGCACTGCTCGGCGCGTTCGATCCCCTGGGGCAGATATTCGAACGAGAGCGCCGGCAGCGCCTCGCTCAAGCCCGTCAACACCTCGTATTCGAAGCCTTCCACGTCTATCTTGCAGAAATCGGGACGGCCATAGGTGGCGATCAGCTCGTCGAGGGTGGTCACTTCCACCGAGCAGGTGTGGCTCCACTCGATACGGCGAAACGCCGCACAGCCGGAAACTTCACCGATCCACTGCCGCGAAATTGTCGCCAGGGTGGGATTCCGCGGGTCGATGTGCAGGACAGCTTCGCCGCTGCTCGCCCCTGCCGCGTAAGGCAACACAACCACCCCTTTCATGCCGCCGTACCGCCGCTGCAGGTAGCGGTGACAGGCCGGGTTGGGCTCCAGCGCCACCACCTCCGCGCCTATGCGGGTCCACACGTCGATCCGATTGCCCAGATGGGATCCCAGGTCGAAGGCGAGACCGCCCCGCCGCAGAAAGCGCCGGTAGAGCCGCCGCATTCTCCCCCGTTTCCACGGCAGGCCGTAGTAGATCAGCCAGGAGCGGTAAAAGCCGCGCGGCGGCAGCTCAAAAGCGGCGCTCAAACGGATTCCCCCCTCCCACACAAAGGAGACCGCCAGCAGAGCCAGTGCCGCCGCCGGCAAAGCACTGCGCAGCGCCTCCGGCAGGGGTTCGACAAAACCGCCGATCAACAGCACCACGCTCGCCGCACACACCGCCTTGGAGAAGCGGGTAAAGGCCGGCGGGAATTCCGGCTCTGCGGCGGCTTCGGCAGATACGCCAGCTTCGGCAGTTTCGGCGGCTTCGGTAGCTTCGGTAGCTTCGGTAGCTTCGGCGGCTTCGGCAGTTTCGGCGGCTTCGGTAGCTTCTGCGGCCGGCTTTTGGCCATGCTCCTGAGCAATTCCAGCTGCAGCCCCTCCGGCCGGCTCTGCGGCCGGGGCCGCGGCCGGCTGATTCTTTGATTGGCCCCCGGCCCTTCTGCTCGTTCGCAGCAGGGCAAAGAGAAGCACGAAACAATACCGCGACGCCCCCGCCGCTATCACCCAAGTGCCGAATCCCGCCCGCGCATAGAGCAGGTAGGCGAGAATAAGCGTGAAAAAGGCGTCGGTCTCCTCGTCCAGTACCGCGCCAAAACGAGTGGCCCCGGAGCGGCGGGCCAGCCTGCCGTCGAGCAAATCGGTCGCCGCCAGCGTCGCCATCACCGCTGCCGCCGTCAGCCAGCCTCCCTCGCTTCCCCAGGGCAGCAGCACCAGCGGAAGCGTCCCGGCCGTTCGCAGCAGCGTGACGAGGTCCGCCGCTTGCAGACCGCCGCGCCCGTAATACAGGGCGAAAAACAGCATGCTGATATAGAGGAGCGCCAGCAGCACCTCCGCTCCGATGTCGAACAGAACTCCGGCGACAAAGGCCAGCGCCGCTGCGGAGTGGAGCAGCTTCCAGTACTTCATCCTTCCGGTGCCCCCTCTCCTTCGATCCCGTCCAACAGCATCTCGGCGGTATCCCGCCAACCTGGAAAGCGCCGCGCTTTCCGGCGCGCCGCCGCCCCCAGCCGCTGCCGTTCGGCCGGGCTGTGCAGCAGCCGCTCCAACGCCCGCCGCCACTGCTGCGGCTCGGCGGGGTCGCAGAGCAACCCGTCTTCGCCGTCACTGATCAGCCTGTCACTTCCGCCCCTGTCTGCGGCCACCACTGCGCAGCCGGCGGCCATCGCCTCGGCGATGCTCATTCCGTAACTTTCCAGCAGCGACGGGGCCAAACAGACCTCCGCCGCCCCAAGCCGTGCGGCAATCCTCTCCGGCGGCTTCGGCCCGTACCTGCGAATCCGCGCGGCAACCCCCAGCTGTTCCGCCTCTTCCCGGAAACTTCGGCACAGCTCCGGCGCCGGCCGGCAACTGCCGTACATTTCCCAGCTCCAGGGAAGCTCCCGCAGCTCCGCGAGAGGCCCCAGAAGCGCAGCGTGATTTTTGAGCGGCGTCCAGTTGGCTACGGTCATCATCAACGGGCCCGCAGTTCGGGCCGAAGTCCAGGCCGCTTCTTCTTTCGAAGTCCAGGCCGCCGCCTCTTTCGAAGTGAAGGCCGCCGTCCGGGTGGCCGATGGACGAAAAAAATACTCCTCCACCCCCGGCTCGGCCACGACGATTCGGCCGGGGCCGCTCTCCCGCTGCCGCAGCACATCCTGCGTGTAGCGTCCGGTGACCGCCGCCCCGTCGCAGAGGCGCAGACAGCGCTCTTCCCCCCGCCGCAGGGCCTGCGCCCGCTCCGCCGAGAGGGTGGGGTCCAGCGAGGGGAGATAGTGGATCAGCATCCAGAGCGCTCCCCTGAACCGCCGCCGAAGCTCCTCCACCGCCTCCGGAGCGTGAAAGAAGAGACTGTCCACCAGTATCGTATCGTTCGGCGTGAGGGAGGCCCCGCCGGGCAGAGCAGGCCGATCGGGAATACGAGGCAAATCCCGCGCCGCGACCTCCCGCACGGCAAAGCGCCCGGCCGACAGCTCTTCCGCTACCCGGCGGTTAAAACGAAAGCCCCCGCTCGGCAGTTCCCCCTGCGGTGGGGCGGCAAGTATCACCATCGCCCGACGATCACGCCTCGCTCACCGGAGCCCGGTAGGATGCCCAGGCGGTGGGAGACTCCCAGATGCGAATTTCGATCCACTGCGGCAGCAGATCCCCTTCCTCCTGCTCCTCTTTCAGTTCCCGCAAAATGCGGTCCCAAAGGTAGGCGGCCAGATTTTCGAGACTCGTCTGCCGCTCTTCGAAATAGGGCAGCTCGTTCAGCAGCCGCTTATCGAGCTTCTCTAGCTCCTTCCAGAGCACCTCTTCCAGTTTGGCAAGGTTGATCGAAAAGCCGTGCGGACCGAGCTCCTCAGTCTCGCAGATCGCCTCCACCTCGTAGGGATGGGAGTGGACCTCGCTCTCCGAGCCGTAGTCACCTTTCAGGTAATGCTTCGCTTCGAATCCGCTTTCTACTCCTGCTTTGTACATCGCTGCAACTCCTTGATTCGTAATAATATTCTAGACACTTTCGGGTATTCGCGCGCCGCCTCGGTGAATTTTTCCGGAAAGTATTTTCTTGCCACCCGAAGGAACTGGCACGAAGATTGGATTTAAATCGGCTCTAATCTGTTTCTCCTTAGGAACTTACGCGTCACTCACCCGCTTTTTCATGTTCTTCGCCATAATTCTTTTTAGTATATACCATTATCAATGTTTTAAACTCAATCTTCCTGCCAGTTCATACGAGTAGCCCCTGTACCACCCCGCCCCCTTCCGAATAGATCTCCTCGAACGCCCGCTGCGCCTCGGCCAGCGGATACCGGTGAGTGACGTAGTGGGAAGGGCGCAGCTCCATTGTCAGCCGCCGCACCTCTTCCGTCCGCCGCGCCCGGTCCCAGCGGCCCCGCACGCCCTCCGGCAAGGTCGAAACCTGGCTGCTGCGGATCGCAAGACGCCGGCGGTGAAAGGCCCCGCCCAGCTGCAGCTGCACCGCATGACTGCCGTACCACGACGCTTCCACCACCGTCCCGCCAAAGGCGGCGCTCTCCAGCCCCTGCTGAAGCCCCGCGCCGTTGCCGCTCAGGTTAATCACCTTGTCCGCGCCGCCGCCGAAAAAGCGCCGTAGCTCTTCCTGCGCCCCCTCACCGGGCGTGATGCAGTGGAGGCCCAGCGCTTCGCTCAAGCGCCGGCGATGCGCATCCGGCTCCAGCGCGGCCATCCGCAGCCCGCGCACCGACCGCAGCAGCTCCGCCGTCAGCAGCCCGATCATCCCCTGCCCCACCAGCAACACCCGTTCGCCGGGCAGCACCGCTGCGTCTACGGCCACGGTGTAGGCGGTCTCCACGCTCGGGTAGAGAACGATGTCCTCGAACGCCGCCTCCGCCGGAAAGCGCACTATCTGCTCCTCGGCGGCGAAAAAGCGGTCCTGGTGCGGCATGAAGGCGAAGACCCGCTCGCCGGCGGCGGTCTCCCCCGCATTCATGTAGCCGTACTTCAGCGGGTAATCCATCTCTCCGGAGAGCCCCGCCAGTTCGTCCGCGCTCTCCCCCCGGAGAAAGGCCCCCTCCCAAATACGGCGTTCGGTTCCGTGGCTGATGCCGATCGCCCGGGATTCGACCTCCACTTCACCCGGAGCGCCGGCGATCTCCTCCTCGCGCAGTTCGACCTTCCCGGGGGCGGTAAAGTAGAGGCACCTCGCTTTCGTCCGTCGCTGCACCGCACGGTCAAAGGCGATCTCCCAGATTACATCCTGCCCCGCCCGGCGCACGGAGACGGTCCGACCGCTGAGGGCCTCTTCGACACCGGCGGTACCCAGGTCGCCCACCGCCTCGGTGCCGTGGCCGATTACGATCGGCGCGGAGACCAGGAAGAGCCGGTCGACCAGCTGATGCCGCAGAAAGGCGGTAATGACGCCCGCTCCCCCTTCGACAAACACGCTCTCCACCCCCATCCCGGCAAGCCGTCCGAGCACCGCCGCCAAGTCCGGCCGACCGTCGGCGCCTGCTTCGACTCGTTCCACCCGAACCCCGGCTTCTTTCAGCTCCCGCTCGCGCTCGGTAGGTGCCTCCCGGCAGGTAAAGACCACCGTCGGCACTTGCCGGGCACCGACGGCTATCCGCGACTCAAGAGGCAGCCGCAGCTGCGTGTCGAGGACCACCCGAAGCGGATTTCGACATTCCCCCGGAAGCCGGCAGGTCAGCAGGGGATCGTCTTTCAGCACCGTCCCAATGCCCACCAGAATCGCCGCGTTATCCCGGCGCAGGCTGTGGGCAAACTCGCTGCTCTCCGGGCCCGAGATTTTCTCCCTCCGCCCACCGGCGGACGCAATCCGCCCGTCGGCGCTCTGAGCATAACTGAGAGTAACGTACGGCTGTTCTGCTGACATAGCCTCCACTTCCTTTTTCTATCATAGAGCCTGTCGACCAAGCGGACAAGCCGGGCAGCGAAAATTTGACTTTGCAGCACCGATCGTCTATTTTCTACATTGAACGTAAGCGGAAGTGGTGTTATGGAATCGGATTCATTGAACCTTCGGGGTAATCGCCCCGCACAACATAGCGGCAATCGCAATGGCCATCGGCTGGAGGTCGTCGAACCCGTCGACTTTCCCACCAAGTACGGCCATTTTGCGCTCTACGGCTTCTATCATCCCGGCAGTGAAAAGATTCACACTGTGGTAGTAAAGGGCGAACTCGCCGGCAGCGAAGAAATTCCGGTGCGCATTCACTCGGAATGCCACACCGGCGATGTACTGGGCTCGCTCCGCTGCGACTGCGGGGAACAGCTCGAAGCCGCCCTGCGCTACATCGGAGAACAGCCGGCCGGTGCGGTGGTCTATCTAAAACAGGAGGGCCGCGGCATCGGCCTCCGCAACAAGCTCCGGGCCTACGCACTGCAGGACGAAGGGATGGATACGGTCGAAGCGAACGAACAGCTCGGCTTTCCCGCGGAAACCCGCACCTACGCCGACGGCGCCGAAATCATCCGCCGCCTCGGGATTCGCTCGGTGGTGCTGCTGACCAACAATCCCGATAAAATAACGAAACTGCAGGAGGAAGGGGTGAACATCGCCCGGCGCGAGCCCCTCGTCATCCCCTCCAATCCCCACAGCAGCCGCTATCTCTCCACCAAAAAACTGAAAATGGACCATCTGCTCTAGCGCCCATGACGATCCTCATCTGGCTCGAAAGCTCCCAAGCTCCCTGCTGGACCCTGAGCGAAGCGCAGCACTGCCGCCTCGCCGCCCTCCTGCCCAACCACCGGGTGCTGCGTGCCGAATCCCGGGAAGAGTTTTCCCGCCTCCTGCAGCAGGAAAATCCCCGGGTGGCCGTCACCTGGCACTTCCGGCAGGAGTGGTTCCGCCTCTGCCCTGCCCTGCGCTACCTGGTGACCCCCGCCGCCGGAATGGACTACTTCTCCGTAGACCCGCCCCCGGGCGTAACCGTCACCGGCTCCTCCTTCCACGGCCCGCTGATCGCCGAAACCGCCCTCGGCATGCTCCTCTCTCACGCCCGCCAGCTCATCGAAACCGACCGCCGCATGCACCGCGGCGAGGCGTGGCCCCGCTGGAACTGTTCCGCCGGCCAGCGCCGCTTCGCCGGCAGCACCGTCACCCTCCTCGGCTTCGGAAACATCGGCCAAAGCATCGCCGCTGCCGCCAAGAACCTCGGCGCCCGCATCGTCGGTGTCCGCCGCAGCCCCGCCGAACCGCCGCCCTGGTTCGGCCCGGACGACCACCTCCTGGCCGCCGCCCGTCTCGCCGAGGCGCTGCCCAACACCGATCACCTGGTTCTGGCCCTCCCCGGCGGCCCCTCAACCGACCGCCTCGTCGACGCCCCGCTCCTCGCCCGGCTGCCGACACACGCGGGCCTCTACAATCTGGGCCGCGGTAACGCCGTCGACGAGGCTGCTCTCATCGACGCCCTTTCCTCCGGCCGCCTCGGCGCCGCCTACCTCGACGTCTTCGCCGAGGAGCCGCTTCCCGCCGACTCGCCCCTTCGCAGCACCCCGCGCTGCTACCTCATGCCGCACGCCTCCGCGGCGGTGCCCGACTATCTTGACCGGTTTATCGACGAGTTTGCCCCCCGGGTGCGAGAGTGGGGGTCCCGGGGAGGCTGACCGAAGGAACTGGCAGGAAGATTGGGTTTAAAACAGGTGTAATTCAATACTGAGGAAGGAATAACAAAATTTCGAACCTATTTCGCGCTTTTTTTCCGCTAATTACTTTGATAGGAAAATGTTACAGGGGTTTTAAACCCAATCTTCCTGCCAGTTCCTGGCGGATGCCTCAGAACGAACTTGACACCATTTTCCGCTCGTTCGACCGGGCCAGTTTACTCGCCAGCAGCTTAGAGAGAAAAATCCCGTAATGCGGGTACTGTTTCATCGCCTGGACAAAGGAGCGGCGGGAGATCCGCACCAGCTTCCCCTCGCCGAGGGCGATAACGGTGGCGCTGCGCTTGTTGTTGAGCAAGAAGGACATCTCGCCCATGAACACATCCGCCGGCGCAAGGCGGCCCACCTCTTTTCCCTGGTGGGAGACGACAAACTGTCCGCTGGCGATGTAATAGAGAAAGTCGCCCCGCTCACCCTCGCGGAACACAACGTCCCCCTCGCTGGTGTGGAGCGTCTCGTTGTCGGCAAAACCTTCGGGGAGCCGCTTCTCAGCATTCTGCTCGTGCTCCACCACCATGGTCACCTCGTTGCCCGTCTCGTTATACTCGAGCCGTTCACACAAGCCTTCCGCCATCGCAATGCCGCGGCCGTGGGGATGGAGCGCCTCTTGCTCGTTGATCTGATCGCGAACGCGGTCTACGTCGAAGCCTTCGCCTTCGTCCTGGATGATGAAGGTCGAACGGTCCGGTTCGCTCTCCCATTCGAACTTCACCCGTCGACTGGCGATTTCAGGTTCTTGACACCGCTCGAGGATCATATCCACCACGCTCTTGCCTTCGGCCATGTCCCTGCTCTTCTCCTCGTAGGAGATGTTGCAGTTGCCGTGCTCGATCGCGTTGACCAGCAGTTCCGAAAGGGCAAGCTGGAGCTGATACTTCTGCTCGGGGTCGATATAGCCTTGCTGCACTAAATTAGTGGCGGCGATACCGGCGTAGATGGGAACCGCCAGGGGATCGTTTTCGATGCTGAAGGAGCCGGAAGTACGGGAGGAGAGATGGCTCGCCAGCTCGCGCTGAAAGATGAGCTGGCGGTTTTCCACGATAATGGTCACCGATTTTACCAGGTGACTGATAATTCGCGAGCGGTCCAGCATAACCAGCATGTTCAGATCGCGAAACTCGTCGGCGATATCCTGTTCTTTCTGCCTTTGGCTGTCGTAGAGCCCGATGATGCCGAAGCTGTGAATCCAGGCGTCTTTCTTTGCCTCGCCGATGATCGAGCGGTAGTCGAGATGGGGATCGGCACAATTGATCACGACTACTTCGGGCAGGTCATAGTTGAGCGACTCCAGCGCCCGCTCTTCCTTCGAAATCAGCTTTACACTGTAGCCGGGAAGCGACTTTTTCTCAAAAGCCGCCTTTACATCGCTCCTGACCCTCGGATCGGAGTTCACAATGAGCACTAGTCCCATTTCGACCGCTCCTCGTATACTTTTTTTACGCCGCTCGAATTGTGTACCGCCCCCAGTTACGCATAGAGCGCGTCACTGTCAGCGGGCAATTCAACAAAGTAGCCGGTACGCAGACAGGTTTCAAAGAGCGTCTCGCTCATCTCATAGACTTCTTCTTTGTATCCCCAGCGGCGTTCTTTCTTCATTACCACTGTGTACCCGCTGCGGTGTTTATTCAACACCTCAACGTAACATTTTTGTTCACCGGAACCTTTCACCAAATACTGTTTCATCGTACACCTCGCTCATGGGTATAGTACGTGTATCGGCGCATTCGCTCCGGCTCTTAAATCCGCGCTCCCCCGCGTCCTCTCGCGGCGGCCCGTTCCCTCTGCGCACGGTGCTTTCCTAGTCCGCGAAATCGAGGGTGATAAAATTATCCTCCATGTGCTCGAGCAACCAGCGTGCCTTGCGCTGAGAGATAATGTTGAGCATGCGTCCCTCCGGCCTGCGGTCCGGGTCTATCGCCAGCGCCTTCTCCAACAAGCTCCGATACCGACGGACATTCTGCTCCTTCAGCGGGTAGGTCTGGGCGAAGGAGACATAGGTCGAAGCGTTCAGCCCCTCCGAAAGCTCCACCGCCCAGCGGAAGTGAAACTCGGCCCGCTGTCGCATCATCTCCTGCTCTCCCTCGCGGGCGGCGTAATAGCGCTCCAGAGTACCCTTTGTATACTCGGCCAACTCTTTTCCGCCGTACATCATCCCGTAGTTCGAGACGGTCCCATAGACCTGCATGAAAAGATTGTGCAGGTCCCCGTCGTTATAGTCCGGATTCAGCTCCAGGGCTCTTGTCATCAGCGCCACCGCCCTGGGAATGTCCACGACCATGTCGAAATCCATATCGGAGGCCGAGACCGCCGCCATCCATCCGCTTGCGGCCCAGTAAAGCGCCGGCACATCCTCCTTCTCGGTTTTCTGCAGCAGCTCCACGAACCTGCCGGGTTCCTTCGCATGCACCGCCTCGTAAAACCCCGGGTACCGCAACTCGAGCGCGTCAAACACGTAGCCCCGTCCCCGGAGGTACATCGCGTTCGCCCGCCGTTTCATTCGTTTCTCGCGCTCGTATTCATCGTAGGAGAGCATACTCGCCGGCATTTCGATAAAGGCGTAAGCATAGGAGATAAACCCGCTTCCCGCCGAAACAAGCAACTCGTCGTTCTTCGGATCGGACTCGATCAGAAGCTCGTACAACTTCAGCGCAAAGGGCAGCGCATCCTCCACCAGCTCCGGATCCTCGTCGGAGGTAAAGACCGAACCTCCCCCACCCCCCGAAGCGAGGGAATCGGCCACCATCCGGGTGGCCATCTGATTAATTGAGCAGCCCGAACACACGAGCAGACCCAACAGCAGCGCCGCCACGCCCGCCGCTATTCGTATTGTTCTATTCATTCGACTTCCTTTTACATTCCGTGCATTTTGTTACGGGTCTAAGGGCAATCGTAGCAGCAACGCCCGGCCTTGGCAATCTGACGGAACTGGCAGGAAGAATGGATTTAAATCGGCTTTAATTCTTTTGCAGTTAGAAACTTATAAAATTCGGCTCCTCTTTTGCCGTAATATCGCCGTAAGCTTCTCCACTGCAGGTAATTACATCTTATTTAAATCCATTCTTCCTGCCAGTTCCGTCATGCCGCTTCGGAAACGTCCCCCCGCTCGAGGGGCCGCCGAAAACGGTAGAGCAGCACTCCGATAAAGAGCATGTTCACCGCCGAGGCGGCGGCAAAGAGTCCCCACTCCGGGCTTCCCGCAGCGATGCTGCCGACAAACTCGTGCAGCTTCACCCCGATCGTAAAGAGCTCGTCGTCCTGCAGGAACACCAGCGGAACCAAAAATCCGTTCCAGGCGCCGATAAAGGCCACCATCATCCCGGCAGCCACCACCGGCACCGAGAGAGGCAGCAGCACCCGCAGCAGATACTGCCGCATCCCCGCCCCCTCCAGCTTCGCCGTCTCCTCCAGCTCCTTCGGGATGCGCTCCAGGTACGAGGCGGTGGAAAACAGGGCAAACGGCACGGCGTGCAGCAGATAGATCAGCACCACCGGCACGTAGGTGTTGATTACCCCCAACACGCGAAACACGGCAAAGAGCGGAATCAACGCGTGCATCCCACCGAGTAGCCCCAGCACCTGCACCAGGGAAAAGAGCCGCCCTTCTCCGCCGGCCCGCATGTTCACCGCCGCCCATGCGGCGGGAAAGGTTACCAACGGCACGAGCAGCGCCGTCGCCCCCGCCGCCAGAAAGGTATTGCCGAAGTACCGCAGGATGCCTTCCTCGGCAAATACCGCCCTAAAGTTCTCGAAGGTAAAGAAGCGGGGCACCGGACGGTCGATATAGGCGGCCTGCAGATCGGAGAAGCTCAGCCAGAGCACCATGTAGAGCACCAGCAACGCCGCTGCCATCATCACCCCGGCAAACAGCCGACTTCCGCCGGTCCACAACAGCTCCGCCGGCCGTCCCGCCCCTCCGAACCAGCGGCCACGGCCTCGTCCCAGTTTTCGGATCGAACTCCCTCTGCCCAGCCGGCTTTTCCACAGCCTTCCTTGTTCGACAAGCCGTTCCACCGGCCCGCGCGGGCCGTAGCGCTGCAAGCCCGCAAAGCCCCGATTTCGCAGCATCAGCGCCACTGCCCCGGCGGTCACCAGCGCCGGCAAATGCAGCCCCGCCAGAAAACCGCCCGCCGCCAGCGCCGCAAACCCATACACTAACTCCAGCAGCACCGCCCCCAAAAACAGCGGAGCATAGCGAATCCCCAGGAGGAAGAGTAGCACCAGCACGAGAGAGGCCGGCACCCCAGGCGCCCCCGGCAGCCCTCCGGCGAAACCAGCCGCTCCGTCGC
>CAYFUX010000014.1:0-5663 GCA_964346455.1 uncultured Spirochaetaceae bacterium | reverse complement strand
CGCCTCCGGCCCCCAGGCCAGCGGCCCCACCGCCTCCGGCACTCAGGCCGGCCGCCGCCCCCAGGAGCAGTTCCGCGGCGGCGAGGAAAAGCGCGTAGCGGCTGCGCCGCCTTTCGCCCCGCCTGACAAAGACCCAGAGGCTCATAAGCAGCAGCACCACCGCCATCGCTACCACCGAGTAGGCGGCGGGCAGGCCGAAATTGGGAGCGCTGCGGAAAAGGTCGTAGAGCAGGATTTCGACGGTAGTCGTCGCGCCGATGATATGTTCGCCGGTAATGCCGGAGACCAGCGGTGGCCCTCCGGCGGTCATCAGGAAGGGGAGAGTGAACTCTTTGAAACTACCGATGAAGTTGAGCACCCCCATCACCGCCACCGTCCCCGCGGTAAGCGGCAGGTAGATCCGCCGAAACCGCAGCCAGCGTCCCGCCCCGTCGATAGCCGCCGCATCCAGCACACTCCGGGAGATTCGACGCAGCACCGCATAAAAGACGAAGACGTTCACCGGCAAGTTCATCCAGACGCTTACCGCCAGCACGGCGAAAAAGGCCGCCGCAGGCTCCTGCAGCAGATTGATCTGCAGGCCGAACAGCCGCGTCAGCAGCGAGGTGCCGCCGCTGCCGTGGATGATCATACGCCACAGCGGGACGGAGATGTAGATCGGAATGCCCCAGGGGACCAGCAGGGCGAAGTAGAGACGGCGGAAGCCCCGGCGGCTTTCGAAGAGCACGCTCGCCAGCATTGCCCCTAAGAAGAGGCTCAGCCCGGCGTTCAGCAGCGCCCAGACCATAGTTATCCGGAGGCTGTAGAAGAAACCTGCGTCGCCAAAAAGGCGCGCAAAATTGGCCAGCCCCGCAAAGGAGCGCTCGCCGAAGATGTCGTGAAACAGGGAGTTGTAGAGCGCACTCGCCAGCGGAGCCGCCCCCGCGATGGCTATCAGCAGGGCCAGCGGAAGCAGGCCCGCGTAGAGGCCCGCTCGCTTCCCGCGGTCTATCCCCCGATTGCGAGAAGCGTGGGGCTGCAGCGAGTTCGACATGCCCACCCGGCGCACCTCCACCCGGAATACCTCCTCAACTGCCGGAGAAAATTCTGATCTCTTCCACCATCTTCACCGAGCTAGAGCCTTCCACCGTAGGTGTATCCGGGCCCACTTTTACCGTGCGGATATAGCCCGGATCCTGTGGCAGATACTCTCCGTCGCGCTTGAAGGCCAGGATCCAGCTGCCTTCGCCGGTCTCCAGAATCTTCTTTCCGGTGTAGCTCTTCCGGTAGCCGTCCATCGCCACAAAGGTCACCTCCATCTCCGGCTGCAGCTTCACGTACTGCCCCAGAAGATCGGCGAGCTCTACCCCGCCATAGACGTGGGTATAGGTGGAACCGGCGGAGGTGATATAGCCGCCGGGGCCTTCGATATAAAACGGCATTTGCTCCAGCTCGGCAAGGGAGAAACTTCTCGTTTGCCCGCCGACGGTGAGATCGAGCGAGTAATCCGGCGCTTGCTGCGTAGTTTCCTGCTGCGTAGTTTCTTGCTGCGCCAGTTGCGCCCGTTGCGCCTGTTGCGTAGCTTCCTGCTGCACCTGCTCTTCAGCAGCCTTCGCGGCGGGCGAAAAGACTTCGATCTGCGTCAGATTCTTCATCTGCAGCCGCGTGGAGACCTCCCCCACGATACGCGGGCTAATCGCAGTGCCGGCGCGGGAGTCGGCCAGATACAACGCCCCCTTCTCGTAGTCGGCAGTGTTAAAGGTGGCAGAATAGCCGTCCGCGGCGCTCATGGTCACCTCGTAGCCCTTCTGCCAGGCTTCCTCATTCAACTGGTAGGGCGGCGCCTCGATACCGTCGTCGACCATGGCAATCACATACCAGAGCGGCATCCCCCGGTATTCGACCGTCTCGCCTTTCTCTTCCACTTCGATCGCTCTGTACAGTTGGGTATCCTGCTTCATCGCGGCAAACTCTTCGGCATCGAGGGTCGTTTCCCCGGCGCCGCGGAGTTCGATACTCCACTGCTCGGCGCTCGCCGTCTGCACCGCTATCAGCATCATCGCCGCCGCAAAGGCTATTCCTGTTTTTTTCATCCTCACGCTCCTTTTTTCTGCTGTGTTGTATCAATGTTGTTCATATATGCGGTCGCTACTGCGACTGACGCAGCTTGTTGTCGATAATGCGCTGCCCGGTGCTCAGCACCTCCCGAACACTCATCTTTCCGCTGAAGGCGAAGCGCAGCAGTTTCCACATCGTGTTCTTGTAGACACCGTAGGCCCGCTGCGGAGGCACCGTCACCCCCTGCCGATACGCCGCCTCCAGCACCTCGAAATATTCGATCTCATCCCGCACCGCCGGCCACGCCCCGCGCCGCGCCGGCAGCTTGTGCACCGCAGCGGAGAAGCGCTGCTGCACCCCCGCCCCGGTGAGAAACTGTAGCACCCGCCGCGCAAGGATGGGCCGTCGGCTTCGGCGGGGAATGGCCAGGCCCTTGTAGTCGATAAACGGCGCCGCCGCCCGGCCCGTCTCTTGGCCTGTCTCCCTACCCGTCTCTTGGCCTGTCTCCCTACCCGTCTCCTGGCCTGTCTTCTGGCCTGTCTCCCGGCCCTTCTCCCGGTTCACCGGAAGGGGCACCGGCTTAAAAGGGATCCCCAGCCTCCGGAAATGGGGAATCGAATAGGAGCCGGTGAGTATCATCGCCGTTCTGCCGGCGGCGAAATCGCTGATCATCGCACTGCGCTCGGTCACCCGCAGCAGCCCCCGCTCCCGCAGGGACAGCAGGTACTCCATCGCCCGCCGGGTCGGCTCCCCGTCCACCGCAATCCGCCCGTCCGGCTCCACCAGCGTCTCCTTGCCGAAGGCGAAGAGCCAGGGGCTGAGCCAGTAGGCCGAATAGGCGTTCCAGGCGGCGGGGGTCTCAACACCGTCGCGCTCGCCCGCCTTCCGCGCCAGCGTTTCGAACTCCTCGAAGCTCCATCCCGCCTGCGGGCTGCCGGGCACCAGCTCCGGATTGTAGAAGAGCAGCTGCACATCGCTGTAGATCGGCGCCGCCCAACTGCTCCCATCGAGCCGAAAAGCGCCGCGCCCTTTCTCTCCCGAATACCCGAGATCCAGATAATCCAACCGCTGCAACGCCCGCGCGCTTACCAGCTGCGCCAGCGAGGACGACTGCAGCATCACCAGCTCCGGCATGCTGCCCCCTCCCCGGAGAGTCGCCGTCAGCTTGGTCTCCGAGCTGGGAATCTCTTCGACTTCGATATCGATGGCATGATGCCGGCCGAACCGCTCCAGCTCCTCCCGCAGCCGGTCCACCCCCTCCCAGCTGAGCCACACCGTCACCGTGCCGCTTTCCACCGGCTCGCCGTACACGTCGATCTCCTCAACGCCCCGAAAATGCCGCCCGGCGATATACAGCTCCGTCCCCCGCTCGCCCGGCACCAGCACCCCCTCAAACAGCAGGTCACCGAGCCGCTCGTCCTCGATCACTTGCCGTCCCGAGGCGCTCACCACCTCTATTTTATATGCCGAAGCGAACAGCGGCGGCGCCGCCCCGAGGCTGTAGCCGCGCACCACGCGCTTCTCCGCCCCCTCTACCGGCCCTGTGCCAGGACCTTCCTCCGGCAGTCGATACTCCGCCGGATCCCAGGGTACCGCTGCGAAGAGGTCGCGTTGTTCGAGCTTTCCATTGACAAAAACGTCGAGCCCGGAGACGGGCAACGTACAAAGACAGAGGACGGCCGCCGCAAAGGCGCGCCGATACAAATGCGGCAAATCCTGATCTCCTTTCCAAACACGGGAGGCGCCGCCGTTTCCAGCCGCACCCTATCGGCGAGTGCCCCTAAAAACCGCCAAAGTTTTCGTAGGGCAGTACGCTCGGAGAATCCTGTAGTATCAAACTTAGGATAGCACAGGATCGTCGAGTTGTCAGTGATATGTGCAGGCATAAAAAGTGCCTGCAATCATAAGTGCGGGCATGAAACGTGGGGGCGATTATGAGGGCGGGCAATGATGAGGGCGGGCGAAGATGAGGGCAGGCAAGCAGCGATTTGAAAAGCAGCCGTATCCGAGCACCCGCATGCAGGCGCAATGCGGCCACCTTTTCGTAAACATGGGATACACGAAAGGCACTTTTCGAATCTTCGATGTATTTTTATTTGAAATATCGAAAGAATCTCATGAGCGCTGTGTTATTTCAAATGATCAAGAACTTGCGCTTTGCTCGTAGAATCCAAAATCTCATCCAGGGCCGCTTCAATTTTGGCGAGGTCTTCGTTTTGCCTAATCAGCTCCGCCTCTTCCTCGGTAATGCCGAATTTTTTATCGAGCAACCGAATCAGGGTGCTGTGCTCTCCTTCTCTTCAGTATAGCCCGCCCTTTCGAATTCGCCAAACAGCAGTTCGATCTCCTCTTCGCTTTTTATCTGGAAAAGGGCCTCGTAGCACCGGTAGTAGAATTGCCGCCTTTTTGGCGAGTACTCGGTGAGTACAAAGAGCAGAAACTCGAAACACTCAAATGACTTGCGTCGACGCAAGTCATTTGATGATCTAATGTCTTTTTTTTAAATATTTGTCGTTTCCAGACCACCACAGACCGAACATTCCGGATCGCGTTCCACCTTCATCTGCTGCATGTTCCCCCGCAGCCCGTCATAGATAAGCAGCTTGCCGACCATCGGCTCCCCGATTCCTGTGAGCAGCTTCAGCACTTCCGTCGCATTGAGGCAGCCGATCGTCCCCACCGCTGCACCGAGCACCGGCGTCCCCTGCTCCGCTTCCATACCGGAGAAGAGACACTCCAGGCAGGGACCTTCGCCAGGCAACACCACCGTCGCCTGCCCCTGCATCGCCCGCACTCCGCCGTGCACCAGCGGTATCCCCTGTTCCACAGCAAACTCATTGAGCACAAAGCGGGTATCGAAATTGTCCAGGCAGTCGACTACCATGTCGAACTCTCCGGCCCGCGCCGCCAGCCGCTCCCTGCTGATCTCCCCGCTTATCGGCTCCAGTTCGACCGAGGGGTTGAGCTGCTTGAGCCGTTCCGCCGCCGCTTCGGACTTCAAACGCCCCTCGTCGGCGCCGGTGTAGAGAATCTGCCGGTTCAGGTTCGAGCGCGTCACCCGGTCCCGATCCCACAGCACCAGCTTGCCAACTCCCGCCGCGGCCAGGTAGTAGGAGACCGGTCCGCCCAATCCGCCGAGGCCGGCAACACACACTCGTCCCCGGCGCAGTTTCTCCTGTCCTTCCTCGCCCCAGTTTTCGATTTTTAGTTGCCGTTCGTAGCGTTCGCGCTCTTCAGCTTTCATGCCCCCCCCCGGAACTGGCAGGAAAATTGGGTTTAAATTGCTCGTTATTATTTGAAAGGAAAGCAATTATCAGGCTTCCCCCCTTCTTTTTCCCGCTGCACAGTGTATTTGCTTTTCATACAACAATATAACAATATTTTAAATCCAATCTTCGTGCCAGATTGCAAATATCGTGCCAGTTTGTGCCGCTTTATATAAATTGGGCCGCCCCCCGCGGGGGACGACCCATACTTGTACTCGTTCGATCTATTTACAGCTGGATCCGGGCGTTGAGTCCCGCACCCAGATGCTGGGTGAGGAAGTTGTACTTGCCCTTCAAATCGAGTCGCAGGAACAGCAGATCCACGGACATACCGGCAAAGGCATGGAAGGAGCCGCCGTT
>CAYFUX010000013.1:4892-76640 GCA_964346455.1 uncultured Spirochaetaceae bacterium | reverse complement strand
TACTACCCCGCCCCGGGCCGCAGCCTCTCGCTCTCGGCGAGCTACAGCTATTAGGAGAATCCGTTGAAGTACGTGTTCCTCCGGAACGAACGCCGGCGCCTGCTCGCAGGGCTTGCCGCTGCTTTGGCGATCCACGCCGGGGTAGCGCTGCTCATCGAACTGAGCGGCGCCGGTTCCGGGGGACACGCCTCATCTGCATCCTCTCCGCGGCTTAAAGTTACTTTTTTATCCGTAGACCGCACCGTTCCAAACAAGGACCACACAAACGAAGGACCAGACGGTGAAGGCGAAGGAGCGGCGGAGCGATTGAGCCCCAAGCGAAGTACTCAAAAGGAACTCTCCCCCGAGCAGAAACAATCAAAACAACAGAAACAACCAGAACAGCAAGACACGAAACACTCTCAGACCACCCAGACAGAGCGAACCACAGCCGCGCGTAAAAAGAAGCAGGCGGCATCTGAGAAAGAAAAGCACAAAGAGGCGGAAAAGCTGCAGACGAGTGCCGATGGGCAGTCTATACCGAAGACCGACTCACTTACACATACAACAAAGTCAACTGAGCAAAAGACAGAGCAAAAGACACAAGAGCGGCCCGAAGGCGGTGGCGGCAGCAGAAGCAACAGAAGCAGCGGCGGTAGCGGGAGCGAAACGGCCCCTGGATTGAATGCAAGAGCGGAGGCAGGAGCCCCCCTCGTACCCCTCGCGGGCCGAGTCGAAGAGCTAGTGGCGGAGCGTAAAGTCTACCCTCAAGCTGCGCAGCGACGGGGAATCGAGGGCGATGTTGTATTGCGGCTGCGAATCTATCCGGATGGCCGGCTGAAGAGCCTGGAGCTTGTGGGAGACATAGAAACTAAAATTTTGGCGAGGGCGGCAGAACGGCTGGTGCGCTCAGTGTTTCCTCTCGATGCGGAGAAGCGCTTCGACACACGCAGCTGCAGGATTACTGTTCGATATCAGCTCGAGTAAACGCGGTTTCCTGCCATGGAAAAATAGTGGGCTTCGGGGGCAAAGGAGATAAACCCGGAGGTAGAGAACTCCGGCACCATCTGTCCTTCGTCGGTAAACTCGATCTCCAGGCGGTCCGCCTGCAGCAGCGCTCCTATGGTACGGTTGTGTTCCAGCTCGGGGCAGCAGGGATAACCGAAGGAAAATCGGGTGCCGGCGGAACTCCAGGAAAGATTGGCGGGGAGACGACTGACAATGCGGGCATGGGTGTAGTCGGCGAGCGCTTCGGTCAACTCAACCGCCAGGCCGTGGGTGAGCAGATACTCCTTGTAGCGGTCTGCGGCATAGAGCGCGTCGATGTACTCTTTGATGCCCGAACCCAGCGTAACAATCTGTAGGGCGATGGAGTCACCGCCCCCTTCTCCGCGAGTGCGGAAAAAGTCGGCGACGGAGGTATGGGGCGCCGACTGCCGGCGGGGAAAGGCTATCCGGCAGAGGAGTTTACCCGAATCGGGGGCGTGGACGAGGAGCGTATCTCCTTCGGTATAGCAGGGGAAAAGACGCCAGGCCGCCCGGGGAGATAGGAGCCGTTCTCTGTATAGGGTCTCGCGCATCTGGCGGTAGTGGGGGAGAATCTCCTCGCGCCGGAGTTCTTCCTCCCGCTGCCCGCGCCGATACCCCCAGCGCGCAGTAAAGAGACGAGGTTCCCGTACAAAGGAGAAGATGTGTTCCGGCGGGATCGGATCGAGTTGGTGGAGAAGCCAAGCGGAACTCTTCAGGGGGGTGTCCGGATGCGAGCTGGGGGGCCGTATCGCCCTCTCTCTCTTTTGCGTCGGCGAACCCGACGGCTGCTCGTCTGGTGAAGCGGACGCGGCGGCTGCGCCCGAGGGAGCTGGAGCACTTCGTTGCTTCCCGGCCTGTTCCTGCCACTCCATTCCGGAAGCGGGCGGCTCTGCTCCGGAGAAGAGGGAGTCGAGGGCCCGGAGGCCGTCGAAGGCGTCCCGGCAGTAGAAGACCGGAGAGTCGAGGAGCGGATCGCAGGTGTTTTGCACAAAATCGCGGGTAAGAGCGGCCCCGCCCAGCAGAACGGGAAGCTCGAGCCCGCGGGTGCGCATCCTTTCCAGATTTTCCTGCATAACCACTGTCGACTTCACCAGCAATCCGCTCATCCCTATGGCATCCGCCTCTATCACCCGGGCCTTCTCGATAATGGTCTCAATGTCGCACTTGATTCCGAGATTGTGCACCTCGTAGCCATTGTTCGAGAGGATGATGTCCACCAGATTCTTGCCGATGTCGTGGACGTCGCCCCGTACGGTGGCAAGGATGACTTTGCGGGGCTGAGTGGCCTGCTCCTGCGTCAGATAGGGGGTGAGTCGGTCGACCGCCTGCTTCATTATCTCCGCCGACTGTAGGACGAAAGGCAGCTGCAGCGTGCCCTCGCCGAACAGGCGTCCCACCTCCTGCATGGCGGGGATAAGATGCTCCTGGATAATCTCCTCCGCCTTCCGCTCTTCGAGCAGCGCCGGCAGCAGCTCCTCGAGCTGCTTCGCCTCGCCCTCGATCACCGCACGGCGCAGGCGTTTGGGCGGCGGCTCTTCTGCCTCTCCGCCACCGGCGGGCTCTTTCTCCGCCTGTCGTCCACTGAAGTGTTCTATGAAGGCAAGGAGCGGATTCTCTGCCACGCGATTATCGCGATTATAGATGAGCCGCAGGGCGGCTTCACCGTCTTCCTCCGGGATGCGGGCGGGGGGGAGAATTTTACGCACATTGACGATGGCACAGTCGAGTCCCGCTTTCACCGCCTCGCGGAGGAATATGCTGCTAAGTACCTCTCGAGGACGGGGGGCGAGGCCGTAGGAGATATTACTTACTCCGAGGATCGTATGAATCTCCGGATGGCGTTCCTTGAGCAGACGGAGTGCCTCCAGTGTGGCAGCTCCGGCGTGCTTTAAGGAGGCATCACCGCTTCCCAGGGTGAAGGTGAGAGGATCGATGATTAGATCCCAGGGACGCAGCCCTGCTTCACCGGCCAGCTTTATAATCCGGTCGGCTACTTCCACTTTCCGGGTGGAGGTCATTGCCATGCCTTCTTCGTCGATGGTGAGGCAGATGATGGCGGCGCCGTAGCGGGCAGCGAGGGAAAAGAGTGCGGCTGCGTGCTCTTCGCCCTCTTCGAGGTTGACCGAATTGATGAGCGCTCGGCCTCCGATGTGCTGGAGCGCCGCCTCCAGGGCGGGGGGATTCGTAGAGTCGATTACCAGGGGCAGGTCCACCGCCGTGACAAAGGCGGGAACAATGCGTTCCATATCAGCCTGTTCATCCCTCCCGGTGTACGCCACGCTGAGGTCAAGGGCGTGCGCTCCCTCTCTATCCTGCCGTTTGGCGATGGCGGTCATGCCGTCCAGGTCATCTTCGAGGAGGCGATTGCGAAAAGCCTTGCTGCCGTTGGGGTTGGCCCGTTCGCCGATGAAAAGAGGAGGCGGCTCTTGCCGCAGGGGCTGAAAAGAGTAGAGGGAGGCGAGTGCGGGTTCGTCGACGGGGTTTCGCTTCGCTTTGCGCAGGCCGGAGAGTGTACGACGCAGCGCGCGAATAAAACGCGGGTCGGCCCCGCAACAGCCGCCAATCACATCCACGCCGTACTCACGTACAAAGGAGGTGAGCGTGGCGGCAAACTCGTCCGGGGAAAGCGTGTACACCAGCTCCCCATCCCGCTCCTCGGGAAAACCGGCGTTGGGCATGCAGAATACGGGGCCGGAGAAACGTCCGGCGAGCCGCCGGATGTGGGGGCGCATCTCTTCCGGCCCGGTAGCGCAGTTGATGCCCATGATATCCGGGCCGAGCGGCTCGATGGCAGTGACCACCGCTTCTATAGTGCTTCCTACTAAAAGAGTTCCGGCGCTTTCCACCGTCACGGAAACGATGACCGGGCCGGTATGGCCGTAGTCGTGCTGGGCGTCTCGGATTGCCAGCAGGGCGGCCTTGGCCTGGAGGGGATCCTGGGATGTTTCCACGATAAACAAGTCAACGCCGCCTTGACATAGCCCGGCAGCCTGTTCAGAATACGAAGTGTAAAGGTCAGAAAAATGTACATGCCCGAGACTCGGCAGCATCGTACCAGGACCGACCGCTCCGGCGACGAAACGTGGCGCACCGTGCGCCGAGCCGCCAGTGCGGAAGGTATCGATTTCTCGGCGGGCGAGTTTTACCGCCTCCCGGTTGATCTCTTCCGTTCGTTCGGCGAGGCCGTATTCCTGCAACGTAAGACGCTGAGCTCCAAAGGTGTTGGTTTCTATAACATCGGCGCCGGCTTCCAGATAATCCCGGTGGATGGATGCAATGCGTACCGGAGAGGAGAGGCTGAGTATTTCGTTACAGCCGCTATAGCCGCCCCACTCATTATCACGGATATCCAGCTTCTGGATTTCCGTGCCCATGCCTCCGTCAAACAGCGCTACCTGTTCGGTCAGAAATTGGAGAAAATCCACAGTAGACTTCACCTCCGTATATGCTGTGCTATACTACCAGAGGCGGGGGTGAACTGCAACTGCACGGCTGGAACCTACAAAAATGAGGAAATCTCCACAAATTTTGTAAATTTTCATTTGTTTTATTTTAATAAACGTTGTACAATATATCAAACCTTACAAGGAGTGGTGTTTTGGCAAAACGAGGAAAACCTGAAATTGACATCGAAGGATGCAAAGGTTGCACTTTGTGTATAGGAGTCTGTCCGGTAAACATTCTGAAGATGTCGGACGGCTTCAACAAGAGAGGTGTCGCGTACGCGGAGTGCGTCGACGAGAGTAAATGTATTGCCTGCGGGTTCTGCGGTCAGATCTGCCCGGATATGGCAATCAACGTGATCGAATACGTTTAAGGGGGCTTGTATGGCTGAAAAAATATTGATGAAAGGCAACGAAGCCCTGGGAGAGGCGGCGATTATCGCCGGCTGCCGTTACTACTACGGCTATCCAATCACCCCGCAGAACGAGATTCCCGCCTATATGTCGAGGAGACTTCCCGAAGTAGGGGGGACCTTTCTGCAGGCGGAGAGTGAAGTAGCTGCAATCAATATGGTTTTTGGAGCGGCCGCAGCAGGCGCCCGGGTTATGACTTCTTCCTCCTCCCCAGGAGTGAGCCTGAAGCAGGAGGGAATCTCCTATCTTTCAGGGGCGCGGCTGCCGGCGGTAGTGGTGAACATGATGCGCGGTGGGCCCGGACTGGGCAACATTGCGGGAGCTCAGGGAGATTATTTCCAGGGAACCCGCGGCGGCGGTAACGGCGACTACCGGACGGTAGCTCTTGGCCCTGCAACAGTGCAGGAGCTCGCCGATATGACGGTCAAGGCCTTCGATATAGCCGACCGTTATCGGGTGGTGGTAACCATCCTCGGCGACGGATTTTTAGGCCAGATGTCGGAACCGGTGGAGCTGCCGGACGAGAGTTCGCAAACCGTAGAGAAGCCCTGGGCGCTTACCGGAGCAAAGGGACGGGATTCCAATATCGTCGCCTCTCTGCGACTGAAGCCGGATGATGCGCTCGAACAGCTTAACTGGGAGCTTCAGGATGTCTACAAGCAGATCGAAGAGAACGAACGGCTCTCAGAGTCTTATAGGACCGACGATGCGGAGTATATCCTGGTCGCCTACGGCACCAGTTCCCGGATCTGCCGCACTGCTGTGCGGGATCTTCGCAAAGAAGGGGTCAAAGTCGGTCTGTTCCGTCCCATATCCCTCTGGCCCTTCCCTACGCCGGAGCTCCAGAAAGCCGTCGAAGGCGTGCGGAATGTACTGACCGTTGAGATGAGCGCCGGTCAAATGTCCGAGGATGTACAGCTTGCCCTTGGCGGAAGCGGTGTTGAGACCGATTTTTACGGTCGTTTGGCAGGCATGTTCCCCGATGTGGAAGAGATCAAAAGGAGAGTGAAGAGCTATGGAAAGTAAGGGTGCGAATTACAAATATATCTACAGCAAGCCCGAGTCTCTGCGGGACACCGAGACGATCTACTGCCCCGGCTGCGGACACGGGATCGTGCACAAGCTGATTGCCGAGGCAATCGACGAACTTGAAATTCAAGAGAAGACAATTCTGGTCGCTCCGGTAGGCTGTTCGGTGCTTGCTTACCGGTACTTTTATATCGACGGATGCGAGGCGGCGCACGGCCGCGCCCCTGCAGTAGCAACCGGCCTCAAGCGGGTCAATCCCGACAACGTGGTGATCTCCTATCAGGGCGACGGCGACTTGTTGGCTATCGGTACGGCCGAGACGATCCATGCCGCTAATCGCGGGGAGAAGATCACCGTGATTTTTGTCAACAATGCAATTTACGGCATGACCGGCGGTCAGATGGCCCCTACCACGATGGAGAATCAGATCACCAAAACCTCCCCGCGGGGACGTGAAGTGGCGGACGTCGGCTATCCGATCAGGGCGTGTGAGATGATCAATACTCTCGAGAGCCCGGTCTACATCGAGCGTACCTCAGTTCACGATGTGAAGAACATCAAGAAGACGAAGAAAGCCATTTACAAAGCGCTGAAGAATCAAAGAGACGGGCGTGGGTACTCCTTTGTGGAAATTCTCTCAATGTGTCCGACCAATTGGGGCGTTCAGCCGCAGGTGGGAGCTGATTGGGTACGCGATACGATGGTCCCTTATTACCCGCTGGGTAACTTCAGGGACCGCTAAACGACTGAAAGACCGTTAAACGACTGTAAGAAGGAGAAGTAGATATGACCGAAAAGATCGTTTTCGCCGGTTTCGGCGGACAGGGCGTGCTGCTATCGGGGAAGCTCTTGTGTATTGCCGCAATGCGGGAGGGCAAATACGTCTCCCACATCCCCTCCTACGGAGCGGAGATGCGCGGCGGTACCGCCAACTGCCAGGTTATTGTCTCTGACGAGGAGATCGCCTCGCCGGTTGTGTTTCATCCCGACATCGCGGTAGTACTGAATAACCCCTCGATGCTGAAGTTTGAGCCGTTGCTGCGCGAGGGAGGACTGCTGGTCTACAACAGTTCCCTCATCGATCAGAAACCGCAGCGTACGGATATCGAAATAGTGGACATTGCCGCTAATGATATTGCTGAAGAGCAGGGTGCCGGAAAGTCGGCCAACATGGCCGTCATCGGTAAGCTATTGGCGCAAAAACCGGAATTGGCTTCCATCGATTCGGTGGTTGCAGCTCTTGACGAAGCGGTGTCGGAGCGCAACAAGCGTTTCAACCCGGTCAATGAAAAGGTTTTGAAAGCAGGCCACGCGGCCTGATTTCATAGATTACACACTCCATACATTCTGCGGCGGCCGTTCCGAGGGGCCGCCGCTCTTTGTTTCCACCCCTTTTTGCCCCCCTGCCCCCCTGCCGCTTTTTACGATCTGTCAGACTGGAAAAATCCCTTTTCAGCCATTATAAGGGAAAGAGAGGCGAGGTAAGATGATATGCTGAAGGGAATCACACGAAAGCTGTACCTCATTGCTATGGTGCTGTTCGTCCTTTCGATTGCGAACACCGGGGGCTTTGTTCGTTATATGCTGTTGAGCAGAGGGGATGCGGAGCTTATCAATGAACTCGGACAGATACGCGGGCAGATTCAGCGGGTTACGAAGCTCTATCTGGCGGAAGACGCCGAACAAAAGCGCATCGATACAATCGCGGAGATCGACTCTAAGTTGGAGCGGTTTCAGGAACTCGAGCAGAGACGCTGGAACGTTGTAGACGAGGAGGTGGGATCGCAGCTTGACGATATCAAGGAAAAATGGACGGAACTGCGGGCACTGCTGTCGGAGAGGAGCAGCCGGGACGAGCGGGTCATTGCCGTGAGTGAGACGGCCTGGCGGATTGCCAATACCTCGGTACTGTATCTACAGAAGAGAGCGGAACGGGAGCGGAGCTATTTGTACTTTTCCCTGGCAACTCTCTTGTTATTAGTACTGGGAGTGCTGGGAATGATTATCTATGTCCGCCGCTTGATAAACCGCAGGATTGAATATCATGCCATGTATGATGAGCTGACCGGTGTCTTGAATAGGACCACTTTGGGTGAGCGGCTAAAATCGTTTATGGGCATCGCCGAACGCTACGGCCGCCCCTTCTCGCTGCTGATGCTGGATATCGACAATTTCAAACGGATCAACGATGAGTTTGGACATCATACGGGTGATAATGTATTGCAGGCGTTGGCGCTCAGGATCACGATGTATTTACGCTCGGTCGATATTGTGTACCGCTACGGCGGGGAAGAGTTTATCGTGGTGCTTCCCGAGACAAGATTGGAGGAAGCGCTGAAGGTAGCGGAGAAACTGCGCAGGGAGGTCGAAGAGCGTTCTCTGGTGGAAGAGATTGGCTGTACGGTAAGTTGCGGTGTCGCTGTGTGGCGGGAAGACGACAGGAACGACACCCTGCTCGAACGAGTAGACAAGGCGATGTACCGCGCTAAAGAGGGGGGACGCAACCGGGTCGCTGCGCCCCCGGATTCGTCTCAAGAGTCGTCTCAAGATTTTTCAAATTTTTCTCAAGAATCGCCTCACGCATAGATGCCGGGGTGAGGAAATAAAACACCCCCGGCGAAGTTCATCCGCCGGGGGCGTGGTTTTTAATATGCTACCGGCCGGAGCCGGAGCCGGGCCGGGGCTGGAGATTAGAAGGAGCGCTCAGCTATGTACTGGTACTCCTTGTACTTACGGTCGACGTCATTCTTGATCTTCTGCAGCAGCTCCGCCGCGCGGTCGGGGTTGGAGTCCTTCAGCGCCTTGAAGCGCACCTCGTTGTAGAGGTACTCCTCTACGTTGCCGGTGGGCTCTTTGCTGTCTAGCTTGAAGGGATTCTTACCCTCGTCCACGTTCTGCGGATTGTAGCGGTACAGCGGCCAGAGACCGCTCTCTACGGCCCGCTTCTGCTGATCCATGCCCTTCATCATATCGATGCCGTGGCTGATGCAGTGGCTGTAGGCAATGATGACCGAAGGACCGGGATAGGCTTCCGCTTCGCGGAAGGCCCGGAGGGTCTGCACGTCGTTGTAGCCCATGGCTACCTTGGCCACATAGACATATCCGTAGCTCATGGCCATCATGCCCAGGTCTTTCTTGCCGATGCTCTTACCCGCGGCGGCAAACTTGGCGATCGCTCCGGTGGGAGTTGCCTTGGACATTTGACCACCGGTATTGGAGTAGACTTCGGTGTCCATCACCAGGATGTTGACGTCCCGGCCGCTGGCGATCACGTGGTCCAGGCCGCCGAAGCCGATGTCATACGCCCAGCCGTCACCGCCGAATATCCAGACGGAGCGGCGGACAAGGTAGTCAGCCACGGAGGCAAGCTCCTGCGCATCCCGATGGCTGCTCTTTTCCAGCTGTTTTAGCAAGTCTTCTTTCCACTGACGCTGGTTTTCGATTTCCTCGTCGGTGCGCTGCGGGTTGTCCCGCAAGTTGGTCAGCAATTCGGTGTCAACTCCGTCGCCGCCGTCGGCGATGATGCGGTCGATCAGCTCGGTGGCGTAGGTGAAAAGCCGATCGCTGGTAAGGCGCATGCCGAAACCGAACTCGGCGGCATCCTCGAACAGTGAGTTGTTCCAGGTGGGACCGCGTCCGTCATTGCGCTGCGTATACGGGGTGGTGGGGAGGTTCCCGCCGTAAATGGAGGAACACCCAGTGGCATTGGCGATGATCGCCCGGTCTCCGAAGAACTGACTCACCAGCTTCACATATGGGGTCTCGCCGCATCCGGCACAGGCTCCGGAGAACTCGAACAGTGGCTGGAGCAGCTGACTCTCGAGGGTGGTTTTCATCTTCAGCTTCGTGCGATCGAACTCCGGCAGAGTTTCGGAGAAAAACTCCCAGTTCTTCGACTCTTCCTCGCGGAGATCGAGCATATTGCCCCAGGAGAGGGCCTTGCGGCCGGTTTTCTTGCTTTCCGGGCAGATATTGACGCAGGCGCCGCAGCTGGTGCAGTCCTGAGGACTGACCTGAACGGTGAACTTGTAACCCTTGAAGAGCTTGTTGATAGGATCGGTGCTCTTGAAGGTAGGCGGTGCCTGTTCGAGGTAGGAGGGATCGTACATCTTCACCCGAATTACTGCGTGAGGGCAGGTGAAGGCGCACTTGCCGCACTGGATGCAGGACTCCGGATCCCAGACGGGAATGTATTCGGCTACGTTGCGTTTCTCGTACTTGGTGGTTCCAGTCGGGTACGACCCGTCTTCGGGAAGCTTTGATACGGGGAGTTTGTTGCCGCGGCCGGCGATCAGTTCTCCGGTCACCTCTTTTACGAACTGCGGAGCATCGTCGGGAACGATTTTGACCATGTGATTGCCGCTGCGGGCTTCGTTGGGATAGTTGACCTTTTCGATGCCCTCCTGGGCAAGGTCGATGGCGGCGATATTCTTCTCCACCACGTCTTTGCCCTTGCGGCTGTAGGTCTTTTTCACGTATTTCTTGATTAGATCGATGGCCTCATCTTCCGGCAAGACCCCGGAGATCTTGAAAAACGCGGTCTGCATGACGGTATTGATTCGTCCGCCCATTCCGGCTTTCTCGGCGATGGCGGTACCGTCGATCACGTAAAAATTCAGCTGTTTATCGATAATCTGCTGCTGTACTTCCTCCGGGATCTTGTCCCACACTTCGTCGGCGCTGTAGGGAGCGTTGAGCAGAAAGGTTCCGCCGGGCTCGGCATTCTTCAACATATCGTAACGCTCGAGGAAGGTGAACTTGTGGCAGGCGAGGAAGTTGGCCTTCTGGATCAGGTAGGTGCTCTTGATCGGGTTTTTGCCAAAGCGCAGGTGGCTGACGGTGGTAGCGCCGGCTTTTTTGGAGTCGTAGACAAAGTAGCCTTGAGCAAACTGATCCGTCGCCTCGCCGATGATCTTAATGGAGTTCTTGTTGGCGCCCACGGTGCCGTCGGAGCCGAGGCCGTAAAACATGGCCCGGGTCACATCGGAGCTGGCGGTGGAGAAGCTTTCGTCCCATTCCAGGCTGGTGTGGCTCTTGTCGTCGTAGATCCCGATGGTAAAGTGGTTCTTGGGCTCTTTGGCCGACAGGTTGTCCAGGACGGCTTTTGCCATACCGGGGTTGAACTCGTTCGAACCCAGGCCATAGCGGCCGCCGACAATGACGGGATACTGGCTAAACTTGCCTTCGCCGCTTTCCATCATCTCGCCGATGGCGGTGCGGACGTCTTCGTACAGCGGCTCGCCAAGGCTGCCTGACTCCTTTGTGCGGTCCAGAACGGCGATCGATTTCACGGTGCCCGGCAGGGCGTCTACCAGGTGTTTGGCGCTGAAGGGGCGATAGAGACGCACTTTCAGTGCGCCGACCTTTTCACCCTTGTCGGCGAGGTAGTTTACCGTCTCTTCCATCGTTTCTGCGCCGCTTCCCATCAAGACGACGACACGCTCGGCATCTTTGGCACCTAGATAATCGAAGAGCTGATACTGCCGTCCGGTCAGTTCGGCAAACTTGTCCATGGCCTTCTGGACGATGTCGGGGGTGGCCCAATAGTAATTGTTAACCGTCTCCCGGGCGGCAAAAAAGACATCAGGATTTTGGCTGGTTCCCCGAACAACCGGCTTCTCAGGGTTCATGCTGCGTCGGCGATGAGCCCGGACCAGTTCGGGATCGATCATCTTCTTCATCGTCTCATAATCGAGCTCTTCCACCTTCTGAATCTCATGACTGCTGCGAAATCCGTCAAAAAAGTGGAGAAACGGAACCCGTGACTCCAGCGTAGCGGCCTGAGCAATCAGAGCATTGTCCATGACCTCCTGGATGCTGCCGGAGGCAAGTTGAGCAAATCCGGTGGAACGGGCGGCCATTACATCGGAATGGTCGCCGAAAATTGAGAGAGCTTGGTTTGCCACTGCACGGGCAGCAATGTGAAACACCGTACTGGTCAGTTCTCCCGCAATCTTGAACATGTTGGGAATCATCAGCAGGAGGCCCTGGCTGGCGGTGAAAGTCGAGGTGAGTGCACCCGTCTGGAGCGCGCCGTGTACCGATGCGGAAGCGCCTGCTTCCGATTGGAGTTCTACAACTTCGGGCGTGCTGCCCCAGATATTGGTTCTACCCTGGGCGGAATAGAGATCCGACAGCTCTCCCATCGGGGAGGATGGGGTGATCGGATAGATTGCACATACTTCATTTGTGGCGTGGGCAACATGCGCCGCAGCGGTGTTACCGTCGATCATTACCTTCTTCTTTTCAGACATTGGCAATCCCTTCATTTTATTTTGGATTTTGTACATTATATCTTATAAGCAGCCACACTACAAGATTAGAGAACGCCTCTAGGCCGAACTATTGGGGTAAACGAATAAAAAATTATTGAAAATAGAGTATTCGCATATACTCCGGTCCGCTGAATCTGCTGAGAATGCGTTCGTGGATTCCTCCAGCTTCCTTTATGGAAGAGTGGACTGCGGTGACCGCTCCCGCAGAGGGGTATTCAAAGGAGGCTGTGATCTCCTCCATGCCTGCGGCATGGGCAGCGGGACCGAAGCGCCGGTCGATTTCCTCCTTTTTATCCGGGATATCGCCGGCAGCGAGCGCCTCGCCTGCGCTGAGCAGCTCCGGGTTATAGCCCCGCAAGGTCTCTATGTAGGCGGATTCGCTGCATTTGCGCAAAATACGGCGCTGCATATCGACGGAGAGGTAGGAGAAATCGATGTGCTCGGCGGTCAGGAACGTTTCGACTTCGTACTGCAGGCTGTCAATGCGAGCGGGGGAGAGAACGCTTCGCATTTTCTCGAGCGCATCCCGATAGAGGAGACTCAGCTCGGTGGCATCCGCCTGCTCCAAGGGGACGGAGAGGCCCCGATAAAAACCGGCCGGATAATTGTCAAAGAGCGAGCCGATGCCCTGGAGAATATCGAGCTTTCGGGCTAACAACGGTACTTTGTGCCGTACTGCATCGATAAAGAGGTAGCCAAAGCCCTCCTGAACCGCCGAGCTGACCATTGCATCCGACGAGCCGAGGAGCTCTGAAAACGAGAACCCCGCCTCCTCCAGGTGCGAGCCGATGCCCCATACGCCGGGAATGAGCCCTTCTTCGAAGCACTGCTTCACCAGATTGGAGTAGGGCGCCTCTTGGGGAGAGGTCCCGGGGAGGGTCACGCCGAGGTTTACCGGCCGGGTCAGGAGTTTTACCGCCAAGGCTGCCTCCAGCACATTCTTGCGGCGGATGGTGCGGACCGGATAGACACAGAAGAGCCCCTCCTCCTCCCAGTGATGCGCGTGCTCGGAGGCCCAGCTGTACAATTCCTGCTGCCGGGCTGCAGAGGGGGCGGGAGGAGCCTCGGCAGCGACCGGGTTGTTGAGAAGGAAAATGAGTTCCTCCGGGACCCCTGCAGAGGAGAGGATATCGCGATCTCTGGTGTTGATGACGGCGTAGCGAACGTTGGGAGCCACGGGGTAGAGGGGGTGCCGGACCATCTCGTGCAGCGCTTCCAAGTTGGCAAAACGTCCGCTTTCCGGAAAATCGTGGATATGGAAGACCATTTTTTGCTGCGGATACTCTGCCGCGATCTGCAAAAAAGCTTCGGTAAAAAGCGGGTTTTTACCAATGTGGTAGTTGTGGATCCACCAGATACTATCGGAGTAGCGGCTACGGAGGAGTTCGGCAATGCGATTGGCAGTGGGACGCTCCTGCATGGCAGAGAGGTAATCGATTTCGGGGAGAATATCCAGCTGCAGCCGGGTGCGTGTTTCAGGGGGGAGATTTTGGCGGACCGAATCGATAAAGGCATCACTCCCTTTCTCCCGGCCGGTAACCACGGTAATCACGTGGGGCTCGTTTCCGTAGGTCAGGAGTGCAACGAGGGCCTCGTGCATCACCTGCATGATACCTCCGGTAAGAAGATGGTAGTGAAATATTGTCAGGGAAGCCACGATAGCCCTCCTTTTCTAAAGATCATAACAGATCCTAACAGAATGCTAACACGTAGCTTATCATCGATTAACGAAAACAAAAGACTATTCTTACACAAAGCAAGCAATTCTTTAATCGGGAAGCTGCATTGTAGGGACACATTCCGGAACACAGAGGAGAGTCCTAATGAAAAAGCTTGTTGCTGCCGCCATTGCTGCAGCGCTGGGAATGTTCGTTTTCTTCGGCTGCGGCGGTGAATCGCAGAGTGAGAGTCAACTGTCAGGGGCAGTGAGAATTGCCGGGAGCAGTACCGTCTATCCGGTCTCCTCGGCAATGGCGGAGGAGTTCAGCAAGCTGCACCCCAAGGTCGAAATTCCCGTTCAGTCCACCGGTACCGGCGGCGGTTTTTCCAACTACTTTATACCCGGAAAGACGGATATCAACAATGCCAGTCGTGAAATAAAGCCGAGCGAGCGGCAGAAGGCCAAAGAGGGCGGTATTACGCCGCTCCGATTCCAGGTGGCCATCGACGCCATTACCATTGTGGTGAACAAGGATTTTCCCGCTGAGAACATCAGCCTGGAGGAACTGGCCGCAATATGGCGGCCCGACAACCCTGTGCAAACCTGGAGCGATGTACGGGCTGAATGGCCGGATGAGGAGATCGAACTCTACGGCCCCACCGCTGCCTCAGGAACCTTCGATTACTTCACCGAGGAGGTGATCGGCGAAGCGGGCGCCTCCCGCAGCGATTTTCAGGGCACCGAGCAGGACAACACTATTGTGCAGGCGGTGGCTGGCTCCTCCTTTGCCACGGGGTATCTGGGAATGGCGTACTATCTGGAGAACTCCGATAAAGTAAAAGCCCTCAAAGTCGACGGGGTTATGCCCAGTATCGAGGCGGCTAAGGAAGGTGAATACACCCCGCTCAGCAGGTCGCTCTACATCTATGTTGCCAAAGAGTCGCTCAAAAAACCGCAGGTGCGGGAGTTCATGCGCTTTTATCTGGAGAACACCGATTCGGATATCATCAAACAGATCGGCTATGTTCCCATGAAGAGTGAAGATACCGACGCCATGCTCGAGAAACTCGAGAAGGCTATCGCGGATGTAAGCGAATAGCGCGGTGTTCTACACGGCGCTCTGAATGAGAAGGAATACTGCATGATTCCGAATATACAAAAGGAGTTGAAAGCCGACGCGAAGGACCACCTTATTCGTGCCGTCTTCTTTAGCTTTGCCCTCCTCTCCATGGTGACCACTGTGGGCATTGTGGTAGTGCTGCTTTCCGATTCGATCGAGTTTTTCAGCGAAGTATCTATTATCGAGTTTTTCACCAGCACGCAGTGGAATCCGACCATAAAGCCGGTGGAATTCGGCGTTCTCCCGCTGATCAGCGGTACCCTGACCTTTACCTTCCTTACCACTCTCATTGCTGTTCCGGCAGGTGTCTTGGCGGCGATCTACTTGAGCGAATATGCCAGTCCGCGGGTACGCTCGTTTTTGAAGCCGGCGCTGGAGATACTGGCGGGGGTTCCCACCGTCGTGTACGGCTACTTTGCCCTGGTCTATATTACCCCGCTTCTCAAATACATCTTCCCCGCGGTCAGCACCTTTAACGTACTCAGTGCCTCTATTGTGGTGGCGATTATGATCATTCCCACCATAGCGAGTATAAGCGAAGATGCGATGCGGGCGGTGCCGCGAGCGCTCCTGCAAGCGGGCTACGGTCTGGGGGTCACAAAGTTTCAAGTGACGACCACGGTGGTGGTGCCGGCGGCTCTCTCCGGTATCGTCTCCTCATTCATTCTAGGCATCTCCCGAGCGATCGGCGAAACGATGGCCGTAACCATAGCGGGAGGGAACCTGGCACGGATGGTGAACTGGCTCAATCCCGGCGAGGCCTTTCTGGAGCCGATCCAAACCATGACGGCCGCGATGGTGGAAATCGGCATCAGCGATGTGACCGGCGACTCGACTGCCTACAAGAGTCTTTTTGCCGTCGGCCTTACTCTTTTTGTCATGACTCTGCTGCTCAACTTAGTCAGTCAGATTATAAAAGCAAAATATAGAGAGAAATACTGATGGGCGGTGGTGAAATGAAGCACGAGGGCGTACAAGACGAGGGTGACCGGAAGCGGGTAGTTCCCTTTTTACGCTCCGGTAAACATGACAATATCGAACGGGAACGCAAAAAGGGCATCGTGTTCAATGTGCTCTGCGTCATCGCCACGCTTTTCGGAATCGTATCGCTTGGCCTGCTCCTCCTCTATGTCTTCTACGAGGCCTGGGGATGGCTGAACTGGGAGTTTCTGACCAACGCCCCTTCACGATTTCCGGAGAAAGCGGGCGTGTATCCGATGTTTATCGGATCGATTATGGTGATTGGCTTGGTCGCCCTCTTTTCCTTGCCTCTCGGAGTGGGCTCGGCGATCTACCTGGAAGAGTATTCCAAGCAGAGCGTGTTCCGCAGAGTGATAGAGATGAATATTGCCAATCTTGCGGGAGTGCCGTCCATTGTCTACGGACTGCTCGGGCTGGGCCTTTTTGTTTCGACCCTCAACCTGCCGCACGGAATAGTCCTGGTGGGGGCATTCACCCTCACGCTGCGGGTTTTGCCCATCGTGATTGTCTCGAGCCAGGAGGCCATACGGGCAGTGCCCGACCTCCAGCGGCACGCTTCCCTGGGGCTGGGCAGTACCAAGTGGCAAATGATTCGCACGGTGGTGCTGCCGGAGGCAACTCCTGGGATTTTGACCGGAACTATTCTTGCTTTGGCCAATGCGATGGGAGAGACCGCTCCGCTGATTATGATCGGTGCCGCAACTTCGATATATACCGCTCCCAGCGGGCCGATGAGTTCTTTTAGTGCTCTGCCGCTGCAGATCTTTGCCTGGTCCGATTTTCCGCAGCAAGGCTTTCAACACGGAGTTGTGCCGGCGGCAATCGTGGTGCTGCTGGGTATCATACTGGCGATGAACGGCATCGCCATTTACTTGCGGAACCGGTTTTACCGGAACAGAAAATGAGTGCAGTACCTTCAAGATTATCGCGCCTCAGAAGGTTGAAAAGGAGAGTACAGTGATTGGTATAGACGGAACCATCCTTAAAAACGAAGAGCACAAACAGTCTGCGGAAGAGCTTACCCCGGTGATTCGGGTCGAAGGAGTTGATTTCTTTTACGGGCAGACGCAGGCGCTGATGAACATCGATATGGATATTTACAAGAACCGGGTGACCTCCATCATCGGACCGAGCGGCTGTGGCAAATCGACGATGCTGCGCTGTTTTAACCGCATGAACGATTTGATCGAAGGAAATCGGCTTAACGGAAAGATCCATTTGATGGGAAAGAATATCTACGATCGCGATGTAGACCCGGTGCGGCTGCGCAGGCACATCGGGATGGTCTTTCAGCAGCCCAACCCGTTTCCCAAGACGATTTTCGAAAATGTTGCCTATGGTCCGAAGATGCACGGAACCCACAGCCGGGAGAGACTTCAGGAGATCGTGGAAACCAGCCTGAAAAAAGCGGCCCTCTGGGACGAAGTGAAAGACCGGCTAAACAAGAGTGCCTTCTCGCTCTCCGGCGGCCAGCAGCAGCGTCTCTGTATTGCCCGGGCTATCGCGGTGGAGCCGGAGGTGATTTTGATGGATGAGCCGGCCTCGGCCCTCGACCCTATCGCCACTACCTTTATCGAAGACCTCATCGATGAGCTGAAGAAGAACTACACCGTAGTGATTGTCACGCACAATATGCAGCAGGCCGGACGGGTAGGCGATTACACCGCCTTCTTTCTGAACGGCTACCTGGAAGAGTTTGACACCACAGAAAAGATTTTTCTCAATCCAAAGAGTAAGAAAACCGCGGATTACATAAGCGGCCGCTTCGGTTAGTATGGCAGCGCTTGATTAAAGCGGACGGGTTTCCCATGATGGTAGGAGAGAGTCACAAGGGGGGCGCATGGGGAAACGTATCGAGGAGCTGCTGCGGTATATGTACGGGGAGGAACAAGGGGCGGAGACCGCCTCGGAACTTACAAACCTCCTCGAGGAGGAGCGGCGCATGCTGCGGCCGCCGCGAGAGCGCGGCAGCGGTACACTGCCGCTGGATCAAAAGGACGCCTTCGTGATCTCTTACGGGGATCATCTGCGGCGCGGGGAGGAGAAACCGCTCTCCGTGCTGGCCGAGTTTGCGGAGGAGAAACTGAGCGAGGCGGTTTCGGGCATCCACGTACTTCCTTTCTTTCCATACTCTTCGGACGATGGCTTCTCCATCATCGATTATTACCGGGTGGATCCCGCCCTCGGTGATTGGGATGATGTGGAACGGCTGGGGAGGCACTTCAAGCTCATGTCGGACCTGGTGCTGGGCCACTGTTCGGTGCAGAACGAGTGGTTCCGGAAGTTTCTGGCCGGTGATCCCGAGTACCGAAACTTTTTTATCGCTCTGGATCCGGAAACCGACCTCTCGGAGATCGTCCGGCCCCGTACCCATCCGCTGCTGACCCCTTTTGAGAGCAGCAGGGGCACCCTGCACGTCTGGACCACCTTCAGCGCTGACCAGGTGGACCTCAATTATGCCGAGCCGCGGGTTCTGCTGGAGATGCTGCGGGTACTGCTGTTTCATGTGCGAAAAGGGGTGCAGGTAATCCGGCTGGATGCCGTCGCCTACTTGTGGAAAGAGGTGGGCCATCCCAGCATCCATCACCCCAAGACCCATGCGATGGTCAAGCTCTTCCGTGCCGTAGTGGAAGAGGTAGCGCCCTGGGTGGTGATTCTGACGGAAACCAACGTCCCGCATGAGGAGAATATCGCGTATTTCGGGAACCTCGAGGACGAGGCGCACATGGTCTACCAGTTTTCCCTGCCGCCGCTGGTGTTGGACGCGTTTTTGCGGGAGGATACGAGCCGCTTGGCGGAATGGGCCGCCTCGCTGCCCGATACCCGCGGGAAAGCGACCTTTTTCAACTTTCTCGCCAGCCACGACGGAATAGGTCTGCTACCGGCGCACGGGATCCTCAGCAAAGAGGAGCTGCAGGGGCTGGTGGAGGCTACTCGGAAGCGCGGCGGTTACATCAACTACAAAACCGCTCCGGGCGGGGAGATCCCCTACGAGATGAACATTACCTATCTCGATGCCGTGGCGGAGAAGGAGCTCGAAGTCAGCGTCCGGGCGCGTAAGTTTCTCGCCAGCCAGGCGATTATGCTGATGCTGCAGGGAGTTCCCGGTATATATCTGCACAGTCTGCTCGGTTCGGGCAACTATACTCAAGGTGTGGAACGGAGCGGAGAGAATCGCAGGATAAACCGGGAAAAACTGGACTATCCGGCCGTAAAGGGAGAGCTGGAAGATCCGGCCTCGCTGCGGGGACGAATCTTCGGTGGCTTTATCCGGATGCTCCGGGCCCGCCGCCGCTCGAAGGCGTTTGATCCGGCGGGAAGCATGAAGGTGCTGGACCTGGGGGCCAAACTCATCGGGCTGCTGCGCACTTCACCCGACGGGAAAGAGCGGGTGCTGTGCCTGGTAAATGTGACGCCGGAGTTGGTGTGGGGGGACATACCGGCACTCACCCTCGGCACCGGTCTGCACCGCGGTTTTACCGATCTCATTCAGGAAAAACAGGTCGAGTGGAGCGCGGTGGGGGAACAGATTGTCCGGGTGCAGCTCTCGGCCTTTGGCATCTACTTTTTACGCATCTGAGCCCCAGATGTTGGTAATGAGATGCCGCAGTTTGGTCTCCAGAACGCTGTAGGAGTAGTATTGCTTTCCTATTGCATAGTTGGTCTCCGCCATGCGTGCCCTTCTCTCGGGGTCGGAGAGGACTTTCCGCGTATAGTCCACCGTTGTTCTGCTGATAAAGTCGTCCATTTCGATCACATCAAAGCCTTTCGGCTTGATATCGTGGCTGTAGATGGAATAGTTATTCACCAGGATAGGCTTGCGGTAATAGATCGTCTCTAAAAAGGCGTTGCCAAAGCCTTCGAAAATTGAGGGGTAGGTGACCAGATCGGCATGGGGATAGATATCGCTGAGGGTGTAGATTTTACGTCCGTCGGAGGTGGTACCGCGCTGGTCGGCAATAATGTCGTTCACGAAGAGGGCTTTGATGTTCAGTAGCTCGGCGTACTCGCGCACCCGCTGCTGGTATTCGTAGCCTTCGTCGCCCGAGGCGTGGCTGATGACCAGCGTCGCCGCTTTATCCAGCCTGGCCACCAATTCAATGGCGTGTTCGATTCCCTTGCGCTGCACGACGCGAGTGGGCTGAAGAATCAGCAGCTCATCCTCACCGATGCCGAGGTTTTCGCGTACATCTGCGGCATATTCGTCCGGCGGCGGAGGAGGGGTCTCGAAGTCCATCACGTTGGGGATCATCGTGGCGCTGATGCCGGTGCGCAGGGCAAGCTGGTTGGCCGCGGAGCTGTTGATCACTACGTGCTGAATCGATTTGAGGTGCGGCGGGTAGGCGGCGTTGAAGTAGTCCCACACGCAGTTGCTGAGAAAGCGTTTGCGTTCCCAGAAAAAATCGTGGTGATGGGCGATGGTGGGGATACCGGTTTCCGCAATGTATTCGGTTAGCGCCAGGGCGAGGGGGATGTTGAGGGGAATGGTGAGGGCGTTCTGCGGAATCAAAAGGTCGATGCTGCACTCTTTGACAAAGTGGTACAGTTTTTGTTTCAAGATTTCACGGTACCGGTGAATGCCCTCCGTCAGTTCCGGGGGGCGCACCTGATTGTAAAAGGCCATGCGGTAGAGACGGGAAATCTCCGGATGGCTGAAGTGCGCCTCCTTCACCGGATAGGAGTTCTCCGGGGCTGTATCAAGCTCGCCGGCGAAATAAAAACATCGGTACCCGTGGCGGGTAAACATTTCCGCCCATTTCTTTGTCTCCAGGGAGACTCCGTCGGTGCCGAAAATGCGAAACGAAACAAAGCCGATATTGGTAGCCATACTCACCCTCCCTCTACTCCGTGTTCGAGCTCAACTCCGCTTGCCCCTCTGTATGGAATTGTAGTCTCTTTTGGTGGCGGGTCAAGACGGTATGGAAAAAACTCGACCGATCCTTTACCGTATTGGTATGGAATGGAAGGAACAGGGGGCGGAAAAGGTATATGAATGCCCGGTTTTCGACGTATACCGTTCACACCGGGTTTCTCCCCAGGGGGCCGAAGGTGATTTTTATGTTATTAACGTTCCCGACTGGGTAACGGTGGTTCCGGAGATCTATGACAAAGACGGAAGAGCCTGTTTCCTGATGGTAGAGCAATATCGTCACGGCAGCGGCAGGGTTACTATGGAGTTTCCCGCCGGCAGCGTTGACCCCGGAGAGCCGCCGGAGGCGGCGGCGCGGCGGGAGCTGCTGGAGGAGACGGGGTACCGGCCCGGCAGCATGGAAGCGCTGGCTGCGGTTAATCCCAATCCGGCGCTGATGAACAACGCGAGCCATATCTACGTGGCGACGGAACTGGTATACGAACGCGAGCAGCGGCTCGACCACTCCGAGGAGATCAACTACCACTTTATCCCGGTGGAAGAGGTTGTCGCCGAGATGGGGGTGGGAGTCTACGACAATGCAATCATGATGACCGCCCTTGCCTTTTATCTGCGGAGACGTGAAGCCGTGCAGGGTGAAAAAAAGAACCGGCAGTGAAGCCGGTTCGTGCGAACATGTATGCGGAATGATTGAGGCGCCGACCGGATTCGAACCGGTGAATAAAGGCTTTGCAGGCCTCCCCCTTACCGCTTGGGTACGGCGCCTTGGATCATTCTTAAAATAACAAAATAGAACGAGCGTGTCCAGTAGCCCGCTTGGAGGAGCCGCCGGGTGGAGGAGCCGCCGCTTGGAGCGGTTCCGTTCTGGAGGTCAAGAGAGATGTATGCGACGCAGAACTGTCCCTAAAGCCCTATTGATTCAGCCTCCGGTCTACGATTTTGCCCTCTACGATCTCTATTTCTTCCCCTACGGCCTGCTGCGGATCGGCCGCTGGCTCGAGGAGTCGGGGTGGGAGGTTGAATATGTAAATGGCCTCGACTATCGCGAACCGGAGACCCGTGCCGTGCTGGGAGCGCCGCAGCGGCGTGAAGACGGAACCGGCAAGTTTTTCAAGCAGGAGATCCCCAAGCCGCCGCCGCTGCAGGATATTCCGCGGCGCTACTCCCGCTACGGTGTACTTCCGGAGGTTATCGAAGCGCGTATCCGCCGCTCGAAAGCCGATGTCGTGTTGCTTACCAGTCAGATGACCTACTGGTATCCGGGGGTGGCAGAGATCGCCGCTGCGGTGCGCCGGGAGCTGCCAACGGTGCCGCTGGCGGTGGGGGGCGTGTACGCATCCCTTATGCCCGAGCACTGCCGCCGGATAAGCGAAGCCGATGCGGTGGTAACGGGATCTGCGGAACGGTCGCTGCCGGAGTTTCTGCGACGCTTTGGGTTGCCGGAGCCGGAAGGGCAGATGGACGGAAGGCTGCTGATACGGCCGGGTATCTGGGAAGAGGCCGGAGTTGTGCGGATTAACCGCGGATGCCCCTACTCCTGCGACTACTGTGCCAGCTCAGCGCTGGAGCCGCACTTTCTCTCCCGGCCGCCGGAAGAGGTGTTCTCTGTGTTGGAGGAGCTGTACGGTACCTGCGGCACCCGCCGGTTCGCGTTTTATGACGATGCACTGCTGGTGAATCGCGAGGAGGGGCTGCTGCCGCTGCTGGAGATGGTGCTGCGGGCGGATTTGCCGTTTGCATTCTATACTCCCAACGCAGTGCATCTCCATGAGCTTGACCGCGAAACCGCCCGGATGATGTACAGGGCAGGATTCCGGGAGGTGCGGGTAGGCTACGAATCGGCGGACGCCGAGTTTCACCGCCGGCGAGACCGAAAATATACGGAAGACGAGGTAGAACCGGCGATAGCCGCCCTGAAGGAGGCCGGGTTTTCGAAAGAGCAGATCCTCTTGTATGTGCTCGCGGGCCTGCCAGGCCAGAGTTCCGAGGAACTCGAAAAGACGATTCGCACCGCCGCCGGGCTTGGAACACGGGTAGTGGTGGCACAGTACTCTCCGGTGCCGGGGACACCGCTGTGGCCGGAGAGTGTACGGCAGAGTCGGTATGACCTAGAAGGGGAACCTCTGTTCCACAATAACACGCTGTTTTCCATGGAGCGGCCCGATTTTGACCAGCAGGAACTGGAGCGCCTCAAGCGGCTATCTCGAGTCCTTTGCGTCGAATAGGTTTTGTGATACTATACGCGTACATTAAGCTGTTGCTAAGGAAAGAGCATTGAAGAGAAGAGTGTATTTTCGGTTGCTTCCGGTGCTTCTGTTATGGGTAGGTGTATGGGGAGTTTCCCCTCTCGCGGCACAGCAGGGAAACGGCGCCGGGCAGATAAAAACCATTGAGCCGGGAGAAGAAGTATCCTCCATAGTAGATATTTCAAAAGAGGGAAGTTCATTTACCACCTTTCGCTTTACCGTGCCGGAGAATGCCTTTGGTGTCAAAGTAGAGCTCAGAGGGGCAAAGGGGGATCTCGATCTCTTTCTCAAGCGGGGAGAAGAGATCCGCGATTACGACTACGTGGATGCTACCAGTACCAGTGAAGATTACAATGAATCGCTCTTTATCACTCGTCTTTCTGATCCTCCTCTCGAGAGCGGAAAGTATTATGTCGACGTGGTGTACCAGCGCGTGACCACACCCTTCAAGGGGTGGAAACGGCTCCGGGAGCTGCCCTTCACCATTTCCGTGCAGGTTATCGAGGGTACTGCGGAGGCAGCGGCGATAGAGCCCGGGGAGAACTACCGGGGAACGCTCAAGCCCGAGCGGGGGATGGCCTCTATCTACAAGATAGAGTTTGATGAGCCGATTTCGGCCTGTAGAGTGGATGTGTTTGATACTGTCGCAGATGTGGATCTGCTGGTGGGCTACGGAGAGCCGGCGATGAATCGTGAGAGTGCCTATTATGTGCGGGAGAGTCTCCTTGGCAACGAGAGTATCGTTGTGGAGGAGGACGATGGTTTAGAACTCCAGCCGGGAAGCTACTATATTACCGTCTTTGATCAGGTCGCCAAGGAGCATTCCGAGGACTTCACCCTGCGTGTCACCCTGGAGGAGGAGCCGCCGCAGGAGATCACCGGAATCCCTCCCTTCCCGCGCACCGGGGACGAACTGAAAAATGCGCTCTATTCTACGGTGGAAGTGATCGGCGAGGCGGGGAAAGGCTCCGGCTGCCTGGTAAGTTCCGACGGGCTGGTGCTGACCAACTGGCACGTGGTGCGTAATTTTGCCGGCGAGCCGTCAGATCCGGTCTATATAGCGGCAAACTTTGATCTCAAGGAGCCGCCGCGGGAGCTGTTTCGTGCGGAGGTGCTGGAATACGATGTCCAGCGGGACTTTGCGCTGCTGAAAATCGATTCGGGACGGTACGGGCAGTCTTTGCCGTATAATTACCGCTTTCCCTTTTTAGAGTTCGGCAGCCCGCAGGAGCTCCGGATCGGCCAGCCGCTCTCGTTTCTCGGGTATCCGGGAGTCGGCGGCACGGGCTCGCGCGCTTCGGTCTCTATCACCCGCGGGATCGTCAGCGGCTTTCAGCATACCGATGAACGCTTTCTGATAAAAACTGATGCGGTTATTCACGGAGGAAACTCCGGCGGAGCGGCCATCGACGCCTACTATGAACTCCTCGGTCTGCCTACTGTGGTGGTGGGACGGAAAGGAACCGCCCTGGGCTTCGTCAATTCGGTGAGCAATCTTCCCTCCGAATGGAGGCGAAAGTACAATCTGTCGGGAGATTGAGCGGAAAAGCCTGCGGTAACCGGTGGCCCTTGGCACCGGTTCACCGCGGCGGATCGACTTAGCCGTAGAAGTACGAGGTGAGCTGTTCTTTCACTTGATTGAGAGCCTGTTGGTACTGGGATTCGAGCTGCTGCATGTTTTTGTGCAGAGCCTGATTAAACTCCGGATCCTGTTCCGGCTGAAGCTCGATTTGGCTTCCGTACTGCCGGGAGAGTTCCTGCTGCTTACGCTTCAGCTGAGGTTCGTACTGCTGTTTCAGCTGATCTTTCAGCTGATCGCGGTGCTGCAGATACTGAGCGAAAAACTGCTGCACCTGCTCCATGATCGAAGCGACGTCCTTTTTATTTCCGGTGAGTACTTCCAGCCCTTTTTGTGCCCGTTCGAGCGCATCGCTGTAGTTTTCATCCTGCGGAAGGCTTATGTACGATAAAAAGACCTCGAACGCACCGCGCTGAACCATCGTTTTATCTTCCCCGGAATACTCGGACAAGGATTTTTCAAAGTTCTTGATGTCCGGCTTGTTAGCATAAATGTACTCGGATGCAATGCGCTTGCCGGTTTTTTTCATTTCGTTGGCATGTACGGATGCTTTGTCGCCCTTGATATCGGCAGTGCGTTCCAGCGCTACTTCCCAGGACGATTTGATTTCTCCCATATGACTCCTCCTTGAAGTTCTTTCAAAATTGCATGTTGAAAGAACTTCAAAATGTGGTCGTAAACTTAACTATTTATACTATAAACAGTTAAGTTTACTAAAGGCCCTGGCATTTCAAAAATCGGAGATTTTTGAATGTGCCTCCCTTACAATGAAATATACAAATTGGAGAAGGGAAAGAAAACCCGAAATTTCAACTTGAGAAGCGAGCCTGCTCGATTTCCTGTGAACGTTTTATGCTGCTGCGCAGCCACTCCAGCATCAGCTCTTCCCGCTCCTCCTGTGAGAGTGTCCAGGGGAGCTGCGAGCGCCGCAGACGATAGCTGAGGTGATGCAACGTGAGGGCGCAGGAGACGGAGATGTTAAAACTCTCCACAAAGCCGTACATAGGGATACGCAGATACTCGTCCGCCGCAGCGAGCATCTCTTCACTGAGACCGTCGAGTTCGTTGCCAAAGAAGAAGGCCGCAGGGCCGGCCTCCAGGTCAAACTCCTCGAGCGGGACATCGTCGGTGTGCGGCGTGGTGGCTACGATGCGGTAACCCGAGGAGCGCAGCTTTTCAATTGCCGCATGCGTGTTATACTCATTGCTGCTAAAGCGATGCAGCGAGAGCCACTGCCGGGTTCCGAGTTCCACCCCGGGATTGACCGTGTAGGTGTTGCGGTTTTCAACAATCCAGGCGTCCTGCACGCCAAAGCCGTCGCAGCTCCGCAGTACTGCGCTGGCGTTGTGGGGCTGATAGATATCCTCCAGCGCCACCGTAAGATACCGGGTGCGGTAGTCTAATACCTGGTAGAAGCGTTCGAGCCGCCGGCGGGTTACAAAACCCGAGAGATATTCGATGCGTTCGTGTAGTTCCTGGCTGTTCATAGGGTCATAACGCTATACTGGAACACATATTAAATCAAGAAGGCCTTTTAGAATTTGCATGAGCAACGGACATCGGTGTAGAGTGTTGTAAAACGATGAGAGGAGTGAGGGCGTAATGTTGAGTGTACATAAGGAACTTGCCGCAACGTATTCGATTGTCGCGATTGATGTGGAGCGCGGGGAGATGGGGGCGGCAGTACAGTCGCACTTTTTCTCCGTCGGCAGTGTTGTGCCCTGGGCGGTGCCGGGAAAAGGTGTCGTGGCCACGCAGGCGATGGTAAACCGCAGCTATGGCCCTGATGGGTTAGAAGAGCTGGAGAACGGGAAGGAGCCTGCAGAGGTGGTCCGTACGCTTACTGAGAAGGACGAAGGAAGTGCCTACCGACAGCTTGCCGTGCTGGATGCGCAGGGTCGTATTGCCGCCCATACCGGCGGCGCATGCATTCGCGAGGCGAGCCACATCGTGGGAGATTCCTACAGCGTGCAGGCTAACATGATGCGCAACTCCGGGGTGCCGGAGGCGATGGCCGAGGGCTTTGAAAAGAGCACCGGAGCCCTTGCACGGCGCTTATCTGCGGCGCTGCACGCTGCGGAACGGGCCGGCGGCGACATCCGGGGCAAACAGTCGGCGGCCCTCCTAGTGGTGCGCAGCTCCTATGAAGGCCCTCCGGTTGAGGCAAAAGTGGAAGACCTGCGCGTTGACGATCACAAGTCGCCGCTGCAGGAATTGGACCGCCTGTTGAACCTCTCCGCCGGGTACCGGGAGCTCGAACGCGGAGACGAGCTGTTGAGCACCGGGAGCTGGGAAGAGGCAATGGCGTCCTATCACCGTGCAGAGGAGCTCGCCCCGAAGAATACGGAGATTCAATTCTGGTACGGCGTGGCGTTGCTGCAGGAAGGCCACCGGGAACAGGCGGAAGCCAAACTGCTTCCGCTCTGCCGCCACAGCCGCGGTTGGTGGGAGCTGCTCGGGCGGCTCAATGAGGCGGAACTCGCGAAGATCCCCGAGGAAGTGATGGGCAGACTGGCTGCGGAGCTCGGCTATTCATGAGACGGCGACGGCAGGTGTGTACATTCTCGTTTTTAAAGGCGCTCAATAGTTGCGCCCTTTCCCCGAATCGCTGATATCCGTCAGGCCGGGGGGATAGGGGGCCAGGAGGAGCTGATCGAGGAGGTAGCGGTTGTCAAAGCGGACCGCATATGAGAGTAGCAGGCGTACGACGGTGCTGGCCGGTATGCGTTCGTCCCGGTACTCCTCGATCGTATCCTGAAAAAACTTGCGCTCTTCCGCTGTGAGCCCCTCGGAGACTCCGCCAAAGGCGTGCTGAAAGCTGTTAATCATCCCGGTATAGTGCGGGGGGTGGGCAAAGAGCTGCTGCAGTTTTGCCTCATAGGCATCGAACCACTCTTCCCGGCTGTAGCTATCCGGGGCGGCGACGATGCGGCCGAGCTCGCGCATGAGCTCTTGGTTATATGCCATAAAAAGCAGTTTTCCGATAGTGTGAAAGTGAATGAGTTCGGCTTTACCGCCCCCGGCATCCCGCATCCGGCGGAAACGGGTCAGGGTAAAGAGGGAGATGAAGAAGTGGTCGCGGAGGGCGAAATTCCGCAGCCGCCCCTCGTCTTCCAGCGGTAGTCCAGGATAACGCCGGAGGGCTGCGGCGCCAAAGAGCCCGGCTCCCTTTTTGGATGCGCCTTCGGCCTCCTTTGAGGAATACAGTTTTACGTTCCACGGGCCGCAGGAGGGGGAGCGGCTTTTGAGAAGAAAACCGTCGAACCGGCCGGGAGTGAGCTGTTCTTCGATATAGGCGCGCATGCCCTCCGTCACATCCTCCCCGGTGGCCGGCTGAAACACACGGATCTCATCGCCCTCCTCTACAATCCGTATCGGCGGGCGTGGCACTCCCAGCCCGATTTCCTTCTCAGGGCAGAGAGGGATAAACTCCACATACGGAGAGAGCAGGGTAACGACAGGGGCGCTGATGCGTTGACCGTTGTAACGGCAGTGGTCGAAACCCAGACAGGCGCTGACGCAGACTCGTGGAACGGGAAACTCCATACTGGACACCTCATTGCTCAGTTAGAATACTAGTAGGTACAGAATAAATTATTCGTCATCGGAGGGGCTGGTGTCCAGAGCGGATGCAGGGGTGCTGCGGTTGCGGCCCCTTTTCTTTGAGTGGTAGAGAGCGGCGTCGACCCGGGAGATGAGGCTGTCGGCATTTGTATCGCGCTGGGGATCAAACTCGGCCACCCCTGCGGAGACGGTAATAGAGTTGACGCTGCCGTACTCTTCCGGGCCGCAGGAGGCGATTTTTGTTCGCAGCCGTTCGGCGATTTTGTAGGCCTTCGTCTCTCCGATGCCGGGCAGGTAAATAATAAACTCTTCCCCTCCGTAGCGGGCGCCGATGTCCATTTGCCGCAGTTTTGCCCGGATTAGATGACTGATGGCCACAAGTACGTCGTCCCCCACTTGGTGACCGTGGGTGTCGTTGACTTCTTTGAAGTGGTCGATGTCAAACATCACGAGACTAAACGTGTGCGGCTCGGTGGAGTTATGGATACGTTCATTGAGAATAGCAAAAAAGTAGTGCCGCAGTTTCAAATGGGTCATCATGTCGGTGGTGGACATTTCAAAGAGTATTGCGTTGTGTATTGCAATGGAGGCAAAATAGGCGATGTCGAGGAGATAGGAGCACTCTTTTTGGGTGTAGCCTGCACCGCTGATCCGTTCGCCGAGGATCAAAATACCGGTCAGCTGGTCCTTGACCTTCAGAGGAACGACGAGGGTGGGTTGCATCGAATCGAGCAACTCCAGGCTTTCGCGGTCGTCGACCTCTGCGTGCAGTTCCTCGAGGGTATAACAACGGGGGTTGGCATACAGGAACTCGGGCAGGGGAGCGTGAGAGGTGAGGATGTACTCCCGATTCGAATTGAGCTCGAATCCCTCCTGGTTGCGCATCAGTTTGAAGCCTGGGAATTCGAGATTATCACGGCTGAAAATGGCTGTCTGGGTGACCTGCATCTGCCCCATACAGATGTAGAGTATGGAGTCCATAAGGGTGATGTAATCGAGGTTTGAACTGAGACTTTTGCCGATTTCGAGGAGCTGACGAAGGTCGAAGAGTTCTTTTTCCAGCTCCTGTTTGCTTTTATCTGCGCCGCCGCTTCTACTCATCCTCATTCTAGTAACGGCGTGTTTACTTTTCAGCTTAAGAGGAATGTGTGTTCCGGCGGTGCTGATAGATGGAGTAGAAGACCATCCCAAAGAAGGTGATAATAAAGGGGAAGCCGAGCAATAGCGTGGCCGGGAGCACTGTCTGCGAGCCCTGGGCGGTATAGGAGATATATTCGGCGGCGGCAAAGAGCAGTGCAACCGGAAGGATTCCCGCCGGCCGTTTGCCGCCCAGATAAATGGCCACCAAGGCGATCCATCCCCTGCCGGCGGTGATCTGGGGGACGTAGGAGCCGAGGTCCAAAGAGAGAGATGCTCCGGCGAGGCCGCATGCGATGCCGGATATCATAATGGTCAACTCACGAATGCGGTCTGGGACCACCCCGCGTGCATACAAGGCCCGCGGATTGAGTCCCGCTGATCGAACACGCAGTCCAAAGGGGGTGTGTTTCAGCATCAGCGCGGCAATGGGGACCAGCAGCCAGGAGAGGTAGACAAAGGGGGAGTGGTCGGTAAATACCGCCCCTGCTACGGGAATCCGGGAGATGAGGGGGATGGTATAGGAGGGAAGCTCCGGGAAGGAGGAAAACTCGATGACTCCCTTTGTGTCAAACAGCAGTACCGACGTCAGGGCGGTAATGCCGCCGGCAAAGAGGTTTACGGCCAGCCCGGTGATAAAAATATTGGCCTGCAACCGCAGGCTTCCGGCGGCAAAGAGAAAGGCGGTCACTGCGGTAGCGGCGGTGGCCGCCGCGGTGGCGGCGAGAATGCTCCCGGTGATTCCCGCCACCATTGCGGCGGTAAAGGCGCCGATCAGCATCAGCCCTTCCAGGGCGATGTTGAGTACTCCCGAGCGTTCGGTAAAGAGGCCGCCGAGAGCGGCGATCAGGAAGGGAGTGGCCATGTCGATGATCGAATGGATCATGCGCTCCTCCTTCCGGTCGGGCGGCGGAGCCCTCCGGGGAGGAAGAGACGGGCGGTGATCAGAAAGAGGACCCCTGCTTGTATGATGCTCCCCAATTCAAAGGTAAAGTCTGAGGAGACCATTGCGCTGCGCATGCCGGTGTCCAGGAAAGCGAAGACGAAGGCCGCCGGCACCGTCAGTAGCGGATTATTCCGGGCTACCAGCGCCACGGCCAGACCATTCCATCCCAAGCCGGCGGTGCCCCCCTGAGCCAGCATGTGCTGGGTTCCGGTTACAAAGAGCGCCCCGGTGAGGCCGTAGAAGGCGCCGCTGAAGGCCATGGGAAGTGCGTAGTACCGTTCCACCGGGATGCCTCCGTAGCGGGCAAACTCGCGGTTGAGGCCGCACATGCGCAGCTCGTAGCCTCGGAAGGTATTGAAGAGATAGTGACTCATCCCGGCGGAGAGCAGCAGTGCCGCCGCAAGGGTAATATTGAGGTGGCTCGGAGGGAGGAGCTCCGGAAGGCGAAACCGGGCGGCTACCTCCGGGGTAGCCAACAGGAAGCTCTCGCTGTCGCGCAGCGGTCCGGTGATCAAGTAATCGATGGTGTAGACCACCGAAGAGGAGAGCAGAAACGAGGAGATCAGCTCGTCGGTGTCCCAGCGGCGCCGGAACTCTCCCGAGAGGCCGGCCAGCAGCGCTCCGGTGCCGGCGGCGGCGGCAAAAGCCAGCGGTAGTGCCAGGGGCGCGGGGAGTCCGGGAATGAGCTGCAGGACAAGCGTGGCGGTGAGAGCGGAGGCGTAGACTTGCCCCTCCCCGCCTAGATTGAAGACTCCCCCGCGGAACGCGAGGCTCATTCCGATTCCCGCGATGGAAAAGAGGCCTATCTTATTGAGCATGTTGCCAAGGTAGTAGGTGGAGGAGAAGGGGACGGAAAAGAAGGAGCGCAGCGCCGCCCCGGGGGTACTGCTGAGCAGGAGCAGGGACCCGGCGGCAATCAGCAGTCCGGCCGCGAGGGCGACGGACGTACTGAGCAGGGTAGAGACGGGACGCCCGGTTTCGATCATTCCTTGCCCCCTTCAGTCTTGCCCCCTTCAGTCTTGGCACCTTCAGGAGCCGTGTGCGTTCGGGGAGAATCGTGGATGCCGAGCATCGCCCGTCCGATGCTCTCCCTGGTAGACTGCGGTCCAGAAAACTCGGCGGTATGCCGGCCGCGGTACATGACGACGATGCGGTCGGAAAACTCGATCGCCTCGTCTACATCGCTGGTGATAATCAGCACTGCGCTTCCCTTTTGCTTGAGTTCGGCAATTTTTTCGTAGATAAAGTCTACGCTGCGAACATCAAGCCCCCATGAGGGTTCGGAGAAAATCAGCAGCTTTGGTGCGGCGGCCATTTCCCGGCTGATAATCACTTTCTGGATATTGCCTCCCGACAAGCCTTGAAGGGTGTCCCAGGATTCACCTTTGATGCGAAATTCCCGCTGCAGCGCTCCCGTGTAGTGCTCGATTTCATCCTTCTTTAGCCGTCCCCAGGAGTGAAAGTCTTTGTAGTTGAGCAGAATCATGTTTTCCGCCACGCTGGAGGAGATGCTGGCGCCGCGTACCAGCCGTTCCGTAGGAACGTAGGCAATGCCGTAGCGGCGCATCAAGGAGGGGGTTAGCCGCCGGAGGGGCGTGCCGCGGTAGGTTATGGAGCCCGCGGAGGGGGCGGTGCTTCCTGAAAGCAGGTGCTCGAGACTCTCAAGGCCGTTCTCTCGGATACCGGTAACCGCCACCGCCTCCCCTTCACGCACGGAGAGGGAGAGATTGTGTATCGGGGGAAAGTTGCGCTCGCTGCAGGCGATGTCGGCAAGTTCGAGTACTGTGTCTCCCGGTTCGGAGTAGACCCTCCGGGTTCGCCGGGTGTAGTCGCCCCCCATAATCAGGGAGGAGAGCTCCTCCGGGGAGAGTTCGGCGGCATCCCTGGTGGTCACGCGCCGGCCGGTCCGCATGACGGTAATGCGGTCGGCGAGGGTGAGGGCATCCCGCAGTTTATGGGTGATCAGGACCACCGTGTGTCCCTCCCGGGCCAGAGTACGGATCAAGGCGTAGAGCGATTCGGTCTGATGTTCGGAAAAGACGGTGGTCGGTTCGTCGAGGATGATGCATTCTGCGTGGCGATAGAGGAGCGAGAGGAGGGCGGTTTTTTGCAGCCCGTCCACGCTGAGCGATCCGGCGATACGGTCGGGCTCCAGATCAAGGCCGTAGCGGCCGCATAGCTCCCGCACCGCGCGGCGGGCCGCATCGGCTTGCAGGCGTCCCCATTTGCCCCGGGGTTCGTCTCCCAGTACCACGTTTTCCCAGACCGTGAGCTCTTTGACCATCATAAGATGCTGATGAATCATTCCGATGCCGCGGGAAAGGGCATCCCGGGGAGAGGAAAAACGGACTTGCTCACCGCGAATCGTTATTTCCCCCTCGTCGGGAGGGAAGAGGCCGGAGAGCAGGTGCATGAGGGTCGATTTACCCGAACCGTTTTCGCCTACCAGGGCGTGGACTTCTCCCTGCTGGAGGTCGAAGTCCACCCGGTCGTTCGCTCGCACCCCGTTCTCGGGAAACTCTTTGGTGATGAGCTGCATTGCGGCAAAACGCGGTGCGAAACTGCGGTTCATCGGTGGAGGCTACTCCCCGGATCCCGAAGGCATTTCAAGGGAAATCTCTCCCGCTTGCATGTTCCGAATCAACTCTGCCTGCCGGCTGCGCAGCTCTTCCGGAACAAGGTTTTTGTACCGCTCGTCATCGGCGACAAAGGTGATCCAGCCTTCCGCTACGCCGACCACGTCGCCGCTGCCGTAGGGGAGGGAACCCTCAATCGCTTCCTTGGTCTTGGTGTAGGCCGCCTTCTTCTGCAGGATTGCGGTGCTGCCGATTACATGCTCCGGAGCCTTTTCGTAGCCTGCGGTGTCAAACCAGTGTATATAGCCGGCATTCTCTTTAGCCGCTTTGACGACCCCCTGATTAGCTCCTCCGGCAATGGTGAGAATCACGTCTGCCCCCGAGGAGTACATATTGGCGGCTATCTCTCCCGCTTTGGTAGCGTCGTACCAGTTGCCGAGCACCCGGAAGTCGAGACTAAACTCCTCATCCACTCTGCGGGCCCCTTCCAGAAAGCCCGGGCGGATGGCGTTGTTCATGTCGGGATACTCTTGACCGGCGAGAAGGCCGATCGTTTTCTCCTCTTTGGCGTAATTCATCGAACTGGTGCTCACGAGAGCCGCCATGTGGCCGGCCAGAAATGCTTGTTCCCTCTGGTTGTAACGAAAGGTGTAGATCCGGTCGTTGCCTTTCAGGTAGCCGTCGAAGAGGAGAAAGTGCTGGTCGGGGAACTTGCGGGCTACCTCTGCGGCTATTTTGGGAAGGGCGGGATTGGTGCTGACGATCAGTTCGTACCTTTCGGTGGCGGCCAGCTCAGTCACTTTGTCGGACCATTCACCCTGATTGAAGCCGCCTTCCACCACCTTGGCGGAGACATGCTCGTATTCGCCGGCCGCCTGCTGCACTCCGTCTGCAAGCATTGCATAGGTCGGGCTCCCGGCAACGACGCCGGGCACAAAGACGGCGATATCGTAGGGCTGTGGTTCTTGACTGCTTTGCTGTTGTTCATCGGCACTCTGCTGCCCAGAAGATGAATCCGTGCTGCCGGAGCCTTCTCCGCAGCCGGCGAGCAGAAGGAGCAAGGCTGCGGAGGCGAGCAGGCTAAACGTGAAATATCTTCCGCTTCGTCTGACGAAGGCGGAGAAAAAAGCGGGGAAAACAGAAGAAAATTGCATAACAACCTCCGAAAAAATATAGAGTGTCGAGGTTGTCTTTCCGGGTAGAAGGGGAGCTTAGGAAGGACGTGCTGCCGTATTCTTCTCCCATCCAGACTTGCACTGTCGGTTTCGGAATTGCACCGAATCCACCCGCTCTGCGGGGTTGCGGACTGTCACCGCCGGTCGGGACTAGGTCCCTCCCTCGAAGAAATTGTACAGAAAAGCATACGAAGAAAGGGTGCGGATGTCAAGCGTGCTGCGCATTGACCCCCTGCCGTCTCCGTGGTACCGTCGTTGTCAGTATCCCGAGAAAGGATCGTATGAGCCGCCGCACCGCCGCCCCTTTCGGACCAAGCTGTATACTCTCTGTCGACATCGGCACTTCCTCGATGAAAGGGGGACTGCTGGATCCGAGCGGGCGTCTCCTCGCATTTGCCCACCTTTCGCTGGCCGACACCGGCGCCGACACCTTTGAACACTGGAATCCTCGGGCCTGGAAGGATGGCTTTGCCCGTCTTTGCGCTACACTGCGCAACAAGAGCCCCCGGACGGCGGTGGAGGCGGTGGTTTTCAGCGGCAACGGCCCCACCCTGGTACCTCTGGATGAAAACGGGCGGGCGATGGAGAACGCCTATATGTGGTTGGACGGACGCAGCCGGCGGCTCGAGGGAGAGCCTTCGTTTTTCCTGCCCAAGGCCGCCTGGATCGCCGCCGAACGGCCGGAGGAGTATGCGGCCACCTCCGTGTACCTGGGATGCCCGGAGTATCTCTCCTACCTGCTGACCGGCAACATCGCGGGCTTTACTCCTTCGGATGAGTTTGTTCCTTATATGTGGAATGCGAGCGGACTTGCCGCGTATGGGCTCGCGGGGGAGAAGTTTCCGCCTCTGGTCCGCATTGGGACCGTAATGGGGGAAGTGACCGCCCGGGGAGCGCAGTACAGCGGTATAGAGCAGGGAACCCCGGTGGCGGCCGGGGGGGCGGACTTTCTGCTCAGCCTTCTGGGCACCGGCGCAGTCTATCCCGGCCGGACCTGCGACCGCGCCGGAACCTCCGAGGGCATAAACTGCTGCAGCCCCCGGCCGGTGGAGGACGAACGCATCCGCTGTCTGCCCCATGCAGTTGAGGGCTACTACAACGCGGCGGGGATACTCTCTTCCTCCGGGCGGATATTTGAATGGTTCCGGCGTATCAGCGGTCAGCGAGAGCGCGAGTATGCGGAAATGCTGGAGGAGATCCGTGCGGTCGGAGGAAAGGAGGCCCCGCCCTACTTTTTTCCCTCTCTTCACCGCGGGGCAGTGTGGGAGTTTGCCGGCGGAGTGTTTGCCGGCCTGGAGGCCGAGCACGGAGAGGTGGAGATGGGCCGCGCGGTGGTAAACTCCATCGGCTTTGGCATACGGGATTTAGTGGAGACTCTAGAGGCGCACGACTGCGAAATCGAGGCGCTCCGCATCTCCGGAGGACAGGGACGCAACAAAGTATGGAACCGGATGAAAGCCGACATAACCGGGAAGAGAGTGGAGATACCTGAGGTGATCGATGCGGAACTGGTGGGCGGCGCCGTCGCCGGCTACGCGGCCCTCGGCAGCATGCCGAATCTCCAGGAGAGTGCGGAGCGGCTGGTGCGCATTTCCTCCGTGTACGAGCCCGACTCCGCTTCCGCCGCCGAGTACAGCCGTGCCTACGAGAAGTATCAGCGTATTCGCGAGAAGATCGTAGAACTGTTCAGCGATATTAGTCTCGAAACAGAGAAATAAGGCCCGCGTTGGTTTTTAGCCACTTTTCAGCCTCTCGGTAGCGGGGACAGTACGCCTCGAGGGTTCTCCAGAATGCCTGGGAGTGGTTGAGATGCCGCTGGTGAACCAGTTCGTGTAGGAGCAAGTAGCGCTGCACCTGCGGGGGAAGCATGACGCTGCGCCAGTTGAGGGAGATGTTGCCTATGGAGGAGCTGCTGCCCCAGCGGGTGTGCTGGTTGCGGAGAAAGAGCCGCGCAAAGGGGATCCCCGCTTCTCGAGAGACCTCGGCGGCCAGCTCCGGCAGCCTGCGATCCGCTTCTTTTCGCAATTGTCGGCCGAGCACCTGCATCCACTCATGCCGAGGCAGTTGGGGGCCGCGCAGTTCCACTCGCCCCTCATCCGGATAGAACTCCGCCGTGCCGGTTCTGCGGCGCGCCGGAGTGTATTGGACCCGAAGACGCTGCCCGTCTATCATCACTTCTTTGAGGGGGTCGAGCTCTGCAAAACGGGTGCGGATGCGCTCAAGATGCTTTGTAAGCCACTGCCGCTTGCTCTCCAGCGCTGCTTCGAGTTCCCGTTTTGAGGTGCTCGTGGGGGCGGAGAGTCTGACCCGCCCTTCGCCGGAAATCCGCAGTCGAATATATTTTTGTCCCCGACGGGTGTGCACATCCACCGGAACCGTGGTCCCGTTGCATTGAATGGAGAGTGCGGCGTAACGAGTGCTCACTATCCCCCTCCGATATTGGCAATATTGTGTGCTATCATAGTACAATGAATATCGGGAGACAGTCTACAATGACAGCATCGACATATACATTGCGCACTACTGGAATATCTATCGCTATTGCGGCCTCGGCCGAATACAACGCTGCTGCTTCGCAGCACATTGCAGAGGTCACCTCGAGCACAGCAGAGAGGAAGGTGAGAAAGCATGTTCCGCTTTCGGCCCTTGTAACGGTGCTGACGGCACTACTGGTTGTGAGCTTGTTTGCTCCTTCACCTGCGGTTGCGGACACCAAGATCGTCGACGGGGCGATGGAGTACGTCTTTGAGCTGCACAGCGGCAGTGATGAACTGCTCGACTCGTTTTATGAATATGAGAACGGCTCGAACAGCCAAAAAGTGATCGAGCGGGGGGACGGTTATATCACCGTGCGCACCCGCGCCGATCTCTCCTTTTTCCTGAGCGAAGTGGCTTACCCGGTGGGCGAGAGGTATCGCGGAGAAGGCTTTGGCGAGGCGCTCGACGCTTCCACCTCTCGGAAGGGGATCGAGATCCGTCGCAATCCTGACGGAGAGACCACCCGACGGGAGTTTGTCCAGAAGAATCCCCTCTCCGGCGAGGAAAGGGAGTTTCTCCGTCGGCGTGCCCGTCAGGTGGCGGGGGATGCCCGCTACCAGTGGGAGGCGGTGGAGCGGATAATGGAGCATATCCGGGCCCAGGTGGATTACCGGCTGGGTGTCTCCAGCAATCCGGTGGATGTGCTGCAAAGCGGTCTGGCCTACTGCACCGGCTATGCCAACGCGGGCGCGCTGATGCTGCGGGTGTTGGGGATTCCCGCGAAGGTGGTGGAATCCTACATTCCCCCCGGTCACATGTGGGGCTATGGTCAGGAGGGATCCGGAGGATACCACGCCCACGTAGAGGTATATTACGAGGATGCAGGGTGGGTCTCCTACGATCCGCAGGCGACGGTGCATTTTGTCGATCCCTTTCACATCGTCAACTTCCCCCGGGAACGGCTACGTATCAAAGAGGTGTCGCAAAGAGACGAACGGAAGGTGATAGATCGTCTCCGCGAACCGCAGGGGTGGAACAACTATTTCAAACGAAAGACAGAAGAGAAGCAGCATACCCCTATTCTTACCGGCAAAATTTACGACCGGCGAGGGCAGCTGGTTACCGACAGTTTCCGCAACGGCGAGTGGGTCTATCGAAGAACGGAAAACGCCGGCGGTGAAGGCGTCCGCATCCTCGCAAACGGACAGTTCAGTATCAGTCCGCGGCCCGGAGAGGAGACGGTGGAGTTTTTTTACCGCGACGGCCGCGGCGGCTGGCTCTCCCGGCGGCTGCGTTTTGATGGAAACGAGCGGCTGGTGGAGGAGTACCGTATGGACGATCCGTCCTCCGGCTACACCCTGGACCTGGAGGGAGCAAATGAGCTCTATGTCTGGATGCGCGATCCGCAGGAGCGCTGGCGTATAAATACTGTCGCCGCCGGTCCGGAGGGGCGCGTGTTTTTATCGGCTAACAACGGTGAGTGGACGGTGAGCACGGAGAAAGGGGCCTTAGCGGTGAAGCGGCGGCTTGTCAGTGATGAATTGGAAAAAGGGGCGACTTACTCCGTAAGCAATCTTCCGCGGTACATCGATCCGCAGACCTACTATCTGCGGGCGGTCCTGCCTCGCAGCGACCTGCAGAATGTGCGCCTGGTAGTATACAGGGATGACGGCAGACGGTATCCTGAGATCGATGTGTCGGAGAGCGGCAAGGCGCTGGTTCCTGTTCCGGACGGGAGCTTCAACCGGCTCCTGATGCTCTCCGATCGGGTGCTGGCGATAAAGAAGGCGAGCCTTGCCGAGCCCGGTACCCCATTGGAAATCGACCTGGGAACGGATGTGAGCTCTTTCCGGGTGAACAGCGGCAGCCGCGGAGGCACCCTGTATCTGGCCAAGCAAAAGGGAGGACAGTACGAAGTGCTCCACAAAATGGCCGCTCAAAAAGAGACCCGGTACGAGGTGCTGATCGACACGACACTGCTCGAAGGCTCCCGGCAGTATGCGGTGATTCCCGCAGGGAAACAACCGATACCTCTGGAGCCCGGGCGGGAGGAGCCAATTACCCTCGAGTAACGAGAGGATGGAAACGATGTCGTCGGAGGGCGATGCACGGAAAAGCAGTTCAAGCCTCAGCACGGTGACGACGGCCATCACGATAGTCGAATATATCGGCTCTCGGGGGGCGGTGCAGCCGGTTGAGATTGCCAGGGATAAAGGGCTTGCGCGGGCTAATGTTCATCGCTTATTGGCCACTCTTGAGGCGATCGGATATGTTGAACGGGATCAAGAGGGAAACTACATCCTCACCTTTAAGCTGTTCGAACTCGGCAATACCGTGCCCTACAGCCGGCGGCTGATCGATACCGCCCGACCGTCGATGCTCCGCCTCGCACAGTTGACGGGAGAGACGGTCAACATCGCGGTGCTCTTTGACGACGAGGTCCTCTATATTGACAAAGTGGAGGCGATGACGTATCTGAAACTGGACCGCTCTATCGGCAGCAGCGACCCGGTGCATTGCACCTCCCTGGGAAAGATTTTACTCGCCTTTGAAGAGGAAGAGCGTCGGGAGAAAATATTGGAGCGGATCGAACTGAAGGCCCTTACTCCCAACACCATAACCGACGGGCAGCGACTTAGGCGAGAACTGCAGCGGGTGCGGCTCGAGGGGGTTGCGCGGGACCGTCAGGAATTGAGCCTCGATGTGAATTGCATTGCCGCTCCCGTTACCGACTCCCACGGGGGCGTTCTCTCCGCGGTGAGCATATCGGGACCTGCGGAGCGCTTCAAGGATGAGAAGATCGAGCGTCACCTCCCCAATCTGCTGGCTACGGTGAGGGAAATCAGCAGAGCTCAGGTCCAAATAACGGACGGTTAATCTCTCTTCCCCCTCTCTCCTGCCTCTGGGGGAGCTATATTTCTCCCATATTAGTAATAGTGCAGACAAAAGCAAATTTTTTCTTGACAGCAGGGAGTAGAGGGGGCAGAATTAAACTGTGTTACAGAATATAAACATAAGTTCAAATAATGAATCAAGCAGCTATGTGCTGGCTACCACGGTGATCAAGGCATTTCGGATGCTGGAGTACATCGGCAATCATCAGCCGGTACAGCCCTCGGAACTGGTCAAGTCTCTTGGATTCAGCCGAGCGAACGTGCACCGTCTGCTGGCCACCTTTATCAACCAAGGCTACGTGGAACGGGGAGAGCAGGGGTATCTACTCACCTTCAAGCTCTTCAAGCTCGGCAGCACCGTTCCGCTGAGCCGTGATCTGCGGGACGTGGCCAAACCTATCATGATTGAGCTGATGAAAGAGGCACAGGAGAATATCTATCTGACGGTTCTGGTGGATGATATGGTTATTGCGGTGGACGAGGTGAAGAGCTCCCACCATCTGACGCTGAATCCCGACGTAACTTACAGTTATCCCGTCTACGCCTGTGCTTCCGGCAAACTCTTTCTCTCCGCTCTGAGTGATGAGGAGCTCGAAAGCATTGTCGACGAGCTCACTATGGAACAACGGGCGGTGGGAACCATTACCAACCGGGATGAGTTTATAGCCACCGTCAAACAGAGGCGGGAGGAAGGCTGTGCATTTGAACGGCAGGAGTTCAGCAGCGATCTCAATAGCGTTGCCGCTCCTATTCACGATTACCGCTTGAAAATGGTGGCGACGATTTCGATATCCGGGCCTAGCATGCGGCTGACGGAAGAGCAGATGCAGAAGCTGCTTCCTTCTCTCAAGGAGACAGCAAATCGCATTTCCGAGCGTCTCGGACGCGGGGAAGAGCATTGAGGGAGCTTAGGGGCTGCGGCCCCGAGCTCATAGAGATTATATTTCAAGGAGAAGCGAATGGAACAGGATAAGGTATTTGCAGAATTGTCATTAAAGGATGCACCCAATATAAAGGTCGCTCCTCCGGGGCCGAAATCGAAAGAGATTCTCGGATATCAAGAGAAACACGAGAGTTCGGTGGTCTCCTACACCAAGGGTATGCCGATGGCGCTCGCACGAGGCCGGGGGGCCACCCTCGAGGATGTGGACGGCAACGTCTATATCGATATGTTTGGCGGCGCCGGGGTGATGGCAGTAGGACACGGCCACCCGGAAGTGCTGAAAGCAGCTCACGCGCAGATAGACGACGTGACGCATACCTTGGACATTCCTACCACCACCCGTCAGCGGATGGTCGAGGTGCTGGGATCTGTATTGCCGAAAGAGCTGTCCCGGGTCTTTTTTGGCGGCCCCACCGGCTCCGATGCGGTGGAGCAGGCGCTGAAGCTGGCCAAGTACAACACCGGCCGCAACGACGTCATCGCCTTCGAGGGCGCCTATCACGGTATGACCGGCGGAGCATTGGCGCTCACCACCGACAGCGGGCACCGCGACGGACTCGGTCAGTTGGTCCCGGGCGCCAAGTTTCTTCCCTTTCCCTATGTCTATCGGAACCCTTTTGGCTGCCCCGACGACCGGGTGGATCTGCAGGCGGCGGAGAATCTTGAGCGGGTGCTCAGCGACAGCCACTCCGGCTACTCCAAACCGGCGGCGGTCATCATGGAATCGGTGCAGGGCGAAGGCGGAACCATTATCCCTTCGCCGCGTTTCATGCAGAGGGTACGGCAGATCTGTGACGAGCACGGCATCATTATGATCTGTGACGAAATTCAGTCCGGCCTCGGCCGCACCGGCAAGATGTTCGCCTTTGAACACGCCGGGATCGTTCCCGATATCGTCACCATGAGCAAGGCCCTCGGCGGGCTCGGATTCCCCATTTCCGCCATCGCCTACAAGGAAGAGCTCAACACCTGGCCGGTGGGCAAGACCATCGGGACCTTCAGAGGCAACATGGTTGCCTTCGCCGCCGGTGCCACTGCGCTGCAGTGGATGGTGGATAACAAGGTAGTCGAACACAGTGCCGCTCTCGGTGAGAAGTGCCTATCTAAGCTGAAGGAGCTGGAGCAAGAGTCGAGTATCGTCGGCGAGTCCCGCGGGATTGGTCTAATGATGGCTATCGAACTGGTGAAGGACAAGCAAAGCAAGGAGCCGGCGGGAGATTACGCGAAAAAAGTGCGTAAATACGCCCATCAGCGAGGCGTGATGATTGAAGTCGGCGGACACCACGGCAACGTGGCACGCTTGCTGCCGCCTCTGGTAATAACCGAGGAGCTTGCGATGAAGGGCATCGAGATCCTTGCCGGCGTCATAAAGGATATCGAAGCGGGAAAAATATAAAGACTCCCTCCGGCGATAGCGTATGCATGACCGGCCGGGGAGAGAAGTACAGCAGAAAGGAGTTTGAGAGCATATGGGCAAGAAAGAGAAGTACAACATAGCAGTCGTAGGGGCCATGGGGATGGTCGGAAGCCAGATGATCGCCACCCTCGAGCGACGACAGTTTCCGGTGGATGAACTGCGGCCCCTGGATGTCCCGTCCAATGAGGGTAAGAAAATCAGTTTTCACGGTAAGGCGATCGAGGTAAAGACCGCCAAAGCGGAGAATTTCGAAGGAATCGATATCGCCATCTTTTCCGCCGGCGGGGATGCGGCCCTTGAGCTTGCCCCCCAGGCGGTGGAAAAAGGGGCCATCGTGGTGGACAACAGTTCCGCCTGGCGGATGGATCCGCGTTCGCCGCTGGTGGTGCCGGAGGTCAATCCGCAGGATTTGGACTGGCACAACGGAATTATTGCTAATCCTAACTGTTCTACCATACAAATGGTCGTTGCGCTCAAGCCGCTCCATGACTATGCTTCAATAAAGCGCGTGGTGGTATCTACCTACCAGGCGGTTTCCGGCTCGGGGATGAAGGCCTTTGAGGGTCTCAAAGCCGAGTCGCGGGAGTATCTCGAAAGCGGCGATGTGAAGACCCCCCTTTCCTATCAGCAGCCGATCGCCTTCAACTGCCTTCCGCACATCGATGTGTTCCAGGAGGGCGGCTACACGAAGGAAGAGTACAAGATGGTCAACGAGACCACGAAGATCATGAACGACGACTCGATTCTGGTAAGCCCCACATGTGTGCGGGTGCCGGTTTTCTACGGTCACTCCGAATCGATCAATCTGGAAACCGAGAAGAAACTGACGGTAGAGAAGACCAAGGAGCTGTTGGGCGCGGCAAAGAGCATCAAAGTTGTGGATGACCCCGATACGGAGCTCTATCCCATGCCGTTTTATTCGGAGAACGAAGATCTGACGATGGTCGGGCGCATTCGCGAGGACAACACGACCAAGAACGGGCTGAACCTTTGGGTGGTCTCCAACAACATCCGCAAGGGAGCGGCCCTCAATGCGGTGCAGGTAGCGGAAACGCTGATAGAACGGAATCTGGTGTAAGGCGGAGTGTAGCATGGATCTGAGAACGAGAGTTCGGGAGCTTCAGGATGAACTGGTGGAGCTGCGGCGCGATTTTCATGTACATCCCGAACTCGGATTCCAGGAATACCGCAGCGCCGAGCGGGTGGAGGAGTACCTCCGCTCGCTCGGACTCGATCCGCAGCGGATTACCGAAACCGGGGTGACCGCAGAGCTGCGAGGAGCGGATGAGGGACCGGTGCTGCTGCTGCGGGCCGATATGGATGCGCTTCCTATTCAGGAAGAGAACGAGGTTCCATATGCCTCCCAAAACGAGGGGGTGATGCATGCCTGCGGCCACGACGCGCACATGGCAATGCTGCTCATTACTGCCAAAGTGCTTGCGGAGGATCCATCGCGGGTCCGAGGGACGGTCAAGTTCGTCTTTCAGCCCAACGAAGAGGTTGCCGGGGCGGAAAAGATGATAGCCGCAGGGGTGTTAGAGAACCCCCGGCCGGACGCAGCTATGGCGCTGCACATATGGACCCCCCTCCCCAGCGGCACCATCGGCTTGCAGGAAGGGGCGGTAATGGCCTCGATGGATGTCTTCACCATTACCGTTCGCGGGAAAGGCGGACACACCGGATACCCTGAAAGCGCGGTAGACCCCATCGTAGCCGCTTCCGCCATTGTGCAGACGGTGCAGACGATCCAAACCCGGGAGATTAGTCTTCAGAAACCGACGGTGATCATGTTCGGAAAGATTTCCGGGGGCAGCAAGAACAATATCGTTCCCGACGAGGTAGTGCTGGAAGGTACGATGCGCTATCTCTATCCGGGGGGTCCGAAGAGTGAAGAAAATCCTCCCGAACGTCTGCGCCGGATCGTGAAAGGGGTCTGCGAAGCCCACCGCTGCGAAGGAATTGTAGAAGTGGAACAGGAAAATAAGGCGGTGCAAAACGACCCCCGCATGGTTGGTCTCGTCCGGGATGCGGCGATGTACGTCTTTGAGGACGACCGCAAAATCGTCAAGTATGCCTCCATGGCGGGGGAGGATTTTGCCGCCTTTGCCGAACATGTGCCCTCCGCTTTTGTGCATCTGGGCACCGGAGATCCAAAGAAGGAAAGCGACTATCCCCATCACAACTCGCGATTCAACATTGATGAAGACAGCATGACGGCGGGGGTGGAGTTATTTGTACGAAGCGCGTGGCGCTTTTTCGAAGACTGGAATAAAGGAGGGTGAGAACACGCGGAATTGTAAGGAAAGCAATAAAGGAGGACAAAAAGTGAACAATAAGGTTTGTCATCATTTTTCAGGAGGTTATAAAAGGATGAAAAAGAAACTAAGTACATTAATGCTGGTGCTGGCAGTGATGCTCGCGGCCGGTCTGGTTTTCATGGGCTGCGGCCAGGAGGCCGAACAAGCCAAAGAGGAATCCCAGGAAGAGGGGCAGCTGCTGGAAGAGGAAATCAACGCCAAGCTGGCATCGGAAGAGGTCGAGGGCGACTTCATGACCGTATGGGCCAACAACTTTTCCGATTACATGAAGGAAGAGACCAACGGTATGTACAACCTCGAAGTCTATCCCTACGGCTCCCTGGGTGATACCCGGGACATCAACGAGTTGGCGCAGATCGGTGTTGTAGAGTACGTCTTCTCCGACTTTGCATGGATCAGCTCCTTCGTGCCCGAGGCACAGGTGCTCTCCCTCCACTATCTCTGGCCCAAAGAAAAATTGCCGCAGGTGCTCGAGCACGTGGTAAACAACGGCGATTTCATGCCCATGCTGGAACAGGCTTTCCGCGACAACGGCCTGGTGCCCCTCGCCGTCATGTACGAAGGCTGGCAGTGGCTCACCAGCAAACCCAAGGCTACCAACCTGGAGGAAATCAAAGGTCTGAAGACCCGGGTTATGGGCTCCAAGCTGCTGGTGGAAGACTACCGGGCGTATGACATGAGCCCCACTCCGATGGCCTACGGCGAGATCTACAGCGGACTGCAGACCGGACTGATCGACGCGCAGGTAAACCCGCTCTTTGCCGACTACAGCATGGGATTCTATGAGGTAACCAACTACTTCACCCAGATGTGGGCCGAGCCCTTCCTGGGTATCCCCACCGTCAATATGCAGCACTTTGACAGTCTGCCTGAGGAAGTGCAGCAGATGATGAAGGATTATTGGCGCAACAGCATCATAGAAGCGGCTGACTGGATCGATGAACGCAACGCGTCCGACCGCAAGAAGATCGAAGAGGAAGAACCGGACATCGTCTGGACCGAATGGGATGATGAGGAAGTTGCCAAGGCCCGAGAAATGGCTCAGGACGTGTGGAACAACAAGTATCCCGACATTGCCGGCGAGGATGCTGAAAAGCTCCTCGAGACCCTAAGAGCCGATATCGAAGCGGCCAAAGAGGCGGTCGGTGTAGAGTAAGCGTACTTCGTGTACAACGGTGCGGCGCGGAGAATCTCCGCGCCGCACACTTTTCACCAAGGTGGTGACGCAATGAGCTCAGAGACACACGCGGACACAAAAGAAAAATTGACTGTCGGCAAAGTCATTGGTAAGGGGATCGACTGGTTTGAAGTGGGAACCCTATCGATCGGGGTGGCTGCATTAGCGATCCTCCTGATCTCCAACGTAATTGCTCGATCATTCTTTCAAAGTATTTATTTTGCCGATGAAGTCACAAAATTTCTCATTATATTGATAAGTTTCGTAGGAGTCAGCTATGCGGCGCGTAAGGCGCGGCATATCAGAATGGGAGCTTTTCTGGATCTGATGCCGTGGCTGATGGAAAAAATCTTTATTTTCATGATTGCCAGCATCAATGCCTTTGTAATGGGCTTTATGGCCTACCACTCCTTCGACTATATGATGACCGTCATGCAGGCGGGACAGCAAACCTCTGCGCTGCAGGTGCCGTACTGGATCTTCCTGGTGATCATCCCGATCGGGTTTGCCTCGGCGTCGATTCAATACATACGGACGGTGATCAAAAATATACAGGAGAAAGAGGTGTGGATCAGTCCGGAGCAGCAGAGTGAATACGAAGATGAAGCACCTACTGGCTATTAAGGGAGGATTGTCATGACACTTCTATGGGTAAGTATGATCAGCATGCTGCTCCTCGGGTTCCCCTTCATGGTGGTAATCCTCGGGTCGCTGCTGCTGCATCTCAATATCAGTTTTCCAACATTTAATTACACGGTGCTGGTGCAGCAGGTCATCAACGGCATGACCCCGCCGGCACTCGTTACCGTTCCCATGTTTATCCTGGGAGCCAATATCATTACCTCGGGCCAGGCGGCCCCGCGGCTGATCAACATGGTAAAGTCCTTTGTAGGCCACATTCACGGCGGTTTGCCGATCACCACTAATGCCAGCTGTACCCTCTTTGGAGCGGTGTCGGGCTCTACCCAGGCAACGGTGGCGGCGATCGGCGGCACCATGCGGCCGATGTTGCTGAAGGCGGGCTACAAGAGTTCCTATACCTTGGGGCTCATTATCAACTCCAGCGACATTGCGCTGTTGATACCGCCGAGTATCGGCTTTATCGTCTTTGGCGTCGTGACCAGCACCTCCATCGGAAAGCTTTTTCTGGCGGGGATCGTGCCGGGGGTCATGATCTTCCTCATGTTCAGCCTCTACTCCTATTTTTACTCCCGCATCAACAAGGTGGGTGTCTTGCCAAGGGCCACCTGGGCCCAGCGCTGGCAGGCGATGAAAGACGGTTCCCTGGTTCTCGGCTTCCCGCTGATTATCGTCGGCGGTATCTATGCCGGTATTTTTAGCCCTACCGAGGCGGCGGCCGCGGCGGTCGGATATGCATTAATCCTCGAAGGCCTTATCTATCGCACCCTGACGTGGAAGAAGATCGTCAACGCCTTTCTGGACACCGGAATTATCACCGGGGTGGTTTTCATCCTGGTCGGTGCCGGACAGGCTTTCAGCTGGTTTATCAGTTTTATGCAGCTTCCGCAGGAAGTGATGCCCAAGATAATCGGGGCGGATCCCACGCAACTCAAGTTGATTGTGGTGGTGATCATCAGCTATTTTGTGGCCTGTATGTTTGTAGATCCGATTGTAGCTATCTACGTGCTCAGTCCCATTTTTCAGCCCTACGTCAACAACCTGGGAATCGATATGGTCTTTCTGGGCACCCTGGTCACTCTGCAGGCGGCCATCGGTTCCGCAACACCGCCCTTTGGCTGCGACATCTTTACCGCGCAGCTGATATTCAGGCGTCCGTACTGGGAAGTAATACGGCACACGCTTCCGTTTCTCCTCATTTTGGTCCTGGCTACCGTGCTGATTGTCGCGTTTCCGCAAATAGCCACGTTCCTGCCCAACTCGGCGTTGGTTAAGTAGGAGGAAGAGCGCATGGTCTATCGTGTTCAGCCCGGACAGGTCAGTTACGGCGAGGCAATCGGTATTCTGGCGATGGAGAACTACGTGCCCTATGTTCCGGGCGATGTCGCCAACGCGACGACCTACCGGTATCCGGTGCGGTATCGCCGGGTGCCGGGGCTGACGCCGGAGCGCATTTTTGCGCACGACCAGGGGCTGCTCGAGTCTGTCCGCGAAGCCTGCTTTGAGCTGCAGGCCGAGGGGGTGCGGGCGATTACCGGGGACTGCGGCTTCATGCTCCTTTTTCAAGAGGAGCTGGCCGGCGCCCTGCGGGTGCCCGTTTTCCTCTCCAGCCTGCTGCAGCTGCCCTTTATGGAGCAGCTGCTGGGCCCCGGAGAGAAGATAGGCGTGGTGACTGCCAATTCGGCCTCCCTGGACGCCGAGTTTATCGGCGCTTCGGGAATCAGCTCCGCCGAAAGGACGGCCGTCGAGGGCTTGGAACAAGCGCCCCACTTTGTACAGGCGGTTTTTCGTGAGGAGGGAGAGCTGGATACGGAGACGCTGGAGCGGGAGGTGACGGAGGCGGTGGGTCGGCTCATTGAGAGAGAGCCCAAGGTGACGCTGCTGCTCCTGGAGTGCAGTCTTCTGCCGCCCTATGGGGCTGCGGTACGGGAGGCAACCGGCCTGCCGGTTTTCGACTATGTGACGATGATCGACTATGTCTACTCGACAGTAGTAAAACGGCGGTTTAGCGGTTTTATGTGAAGAATGTGATCCCGTGGGAGACGGAGCCGGCTTTTCTTTGGCCGTGTGCCGGAGGAAGCTGACAACCCGGAGGAAGCGGGCATCGCTGAAATATGAAATAGCTTCAATGTCTCGTGAAGTTTCATTAAAAAGGAGGGGATATGCCCATTTTCGAAGTACAAGAATATAAGGATCGAGTGCGAAAGACAAAGGAGCTCATGCAGCAGCGGGGGGTGGACGTGATGATCGTCAGCCACCCGGCCAACATGAACTACCTTTCCGGTTACGACGGCTGGAGCTTCTACGTGCACCAGTGCGTGGTGGTCTCCCTGGATCAGGAGGAGCCCATGTGGCTGGGACGAGGGATGGATGCGGCCGGCGCCCACATTACCACCTGGTTATCCGAGGATAATATTAGGCAGTACGCTGACGATTACGTGCAGTCTTCGGTAAAGCATCCGATGAACTTTGTGGCGGATGTGCTCAAAGAGAAGGGCTGGGACAAGAAACGCATTGGCGTGGAGTCGGATACCTTTTACTTCACCCACAAGTCCTATGTCGAATTGGAGAAGAGCCTCCCGGATGCGACTTTTGTCGATATCGGCGCTCTGGTCGGCTGGGTCCGGATCGTCAAATCCGAACAGGAAATCGAGTTCATGAAACGGGCCGGACAGATTGCCGTGCGCGTGATGGATGCCGCCCGCACCCACATCAAGCCCGGAAATAAAGAGTGCGATGCGGCGGCGGAGATCGCCAAAGCCCAGTACGCAGGTACGGAACAGTACGGCGGCGATTATCCCGCCATTGTTCCTCTTATGATGGCCGGGGAGGCGACCAAGACGCCGCACCTGACCTGGTCCGACCGTAAGTTCCAGAAGGACGAGCCTGTGCTGCTGGAACTGTCGGGAGTCTACAAGCACTACCATGCCCCGATTGCGCGGACGCTCTTTCTTGGAGACGAGCCCCCACAGCTGATGCGCGATACGGCGCAGACGGTGATGGACGGCCTCCGGCAGACCTTGGAGTTTATTCGTCCCGGAGTTACGGCGGAGCAGGTCGAAGAGCGCTGGCGGCAGGCGATCAGCCACTCTACGGTGGTCAAAGAGAGCCGGCTCGGCTATTCCATTGGCGTGAATTATCCCCCCGACTGGGGTGAAGGTACGGTAAGCCTGCGGCCGGGGGACACCACCGAACTGCAGGAGGGAATGACGCTCCACTTGATCCCGGGGATCTGGTACGAGGACGTTGGCTTTGAGATCGACGGCACGATCCTCGTCACCCGGGATGGCTGCGAAAGCCTCTACGATTATCCGATGGAACTCTTTTTGAACAAGTAAGGTTTTGCGGCCGGCTGCCGAATGTCCTCCCGGCGGCCGGCCTTTTTTATTTTGAACTATACGTACATTAAAACTATACGTACGGGTGAAAGCGAGGAAGCGAATGTACGCAATGCCCACGTTGCACGATGTGATGCTCGCTGCCAGACGCATTTCCACAGTGGTGCGGACCACCGAGCTGCTCCCCTCCCCCTCCGCAGCCCGCGAGGCGGGAGCGGCGGAGATGTTGCTGAAGCTGGAGTCGCTACAGAATACCGGAGCCTTCAAGGTTCGCGGTGCGGCAAACCGAATTTTGGGGCTCTCGCCGGAGGAGCAGCATCGGGGGGTGATCACCTTTTCCACCGGTAATCACGGTAAAGCGGTCTCCTATGTAGCGGGACGCTCCGGCATCAAAGCGGTGGTCTGCCTCTCGGAGCACGTACCGCAGTACCGGGCCGAGAAGATCCGTCAGTTAGGGGCGGAGGTGGAAGTCTACGGGCACAGCCAGGACGAGGCGGAAGAGCGCTACCGCGAGCTGGTGGCCGACTGCGGTTATATCCCGGTGGTTCCCTTTGACGACCCGGAAATAATCGCCGGTCAGGGCACGATCGCTCTGGAGATGCTCGCTCGGCGGCCGGATATCGAGCTTCTGCTGGTTCCTCTTTCCGGCGGGGGGCTGCTGGCCGGCATTGCGATGGCGGCAAAGGCGATCAACCCGCAGATTCGGGTCGTGGGCGTTTCGATCGAACGCTCTCCCGCAATGCTGGAGAGCATCAAAGCCGGACGGCCTGTGCAGGTGGAGGAGCGCGATACGCTGGCCGATTCCCTGCTGGGGGGCATTGGAACGGAGAACCGCTACACCCTGCCGCTGGTGCGGGACAACACCGACGAGCACGTCACCGTAACGGAGGAGGAAATTGCTGCGGCGATGGCCTACGCCTTCCGCGAACACAGCCTCGTGATCGAAGGAGCCGCCGCAGTGGGAATCGCCGCCCTTAGGAGCGGCAAAGTGGAGGCCCGGGGCCGCATTGCCGCCGCGGTCGTCAGCGGAAGCAGTGTGGACCCGGCGCAGTATCTCCGTACCTTAGAAACGCAGATTACAGAGGCGGAATAAGGCAGAGACGGAAAAAAGGAGGGAGAGCATGATCTACATACTGAAAGAGAACGAGTTGAAGGAACTGGTGCAGTTGGATTCCGGAATAGTAGAGGCGATAGAGCGCGGTTTCAGCGAGCTTGAGAAGGGCAACGCTACGGTCCCGCCGATTATGATGATTCCGGTACCCGAGCGAACCGGAGAGGTGGATGTGAAAAGCGCTTACATCAAAGGGGTGCCGCGAATGGCAATAAAAGTGGCCTCCGGCTTCTTTGAAAACAGTAAGCAGGGGCTTCCTTCTGCAAGCGGTCAGATGCTGGTGCTCAGTGCGGAAACCGGCTTTCTGGATGCGGTCCTGCTGGACAACGGCTATCTGACCCAGGTGCGCACCGGAGCCGCAGGGGCGGCGGCGGCCAGATTTTTGGCGCCGCAGAACACGGAAAACGTCGGCGTTATCGGCTCCGGAACGCAGGCGCGGTTTCAGATGCGGGGACTCGCCCTGACGCGCTCCATAGGGCTCATCAGGATGTTCAGCCTGGACCCGGAAGAGGTGCGGGACGCCTATGTGGCGGATATGGAAAAGGAGCTGGGTGTTGAGGTGATCAAGGCCGAGAGCGCTGAAGAGGTGGTGCGCGAGAGCTCGGTGGTGGTGACCACGACCCCGGCCCGCAAGGGCTATATCAAGCCTGAGTGGCTCCATCCCGGATTGCACATTACTGCCATGGGCTGCGATACCGAGGAGAAGCAGGAGCTGGAGACCGGTGTCCTGGCCAAGGCGGACATTCTGGCCTGCGACTCCCGAAAACAGGTATTCCGGCTCGGTGAGTGCCGTTCGGCGCTGGAAGACGGCACGATAGACGAGAATACCCCGCTTACCGAACTCGGCGAGCTGGTGAACGGGAAGAAGAAGGGGCGGACCTCCGAGGAGCAGGTCACCGTCTGCGATCTGACCGGCGTAGGGGTGCAGGATACCATGATCGCTTTGGCGGCGTACGACCTGGCGGTGAGCCGCAATATGGGCGTGCAGATCAACGAATAAGCCCCGGGAGAGGGCGACGACTGAAAGAGGAAAAAGCAGAAACAAGGAGGCAGTATGATTGTATGCAAATTCGGCGGCAGCTCCGTTGCCGAGGCGAAACAGATAGAGAAAGTGGCGGCGATCGTGCGCCAAGACCAGCGGCGGCGCTGCATCGTGGTCTCTGCACCGGGAAAACGGCACAAAGAGGATGAGAAAATCACCGATCTCCTCTATGCCTGCCACCGGCAAGCTGCAGAGAGCCGGGATATTACCGACACCTTCTCCAAGATAAAGAGCAGATTTCTCAAAGTTGCTGAAGAGCTGCAGGTGGGGGAGACGATCGCTCCGATGCTGGGGGAGATCGAGGAGCGTATCGCCGGCGGGGCGAGTGCCGATTACGCCGCCAGCCGCGGAGAGTTCCTCAGCGCAGTGATGATCGCCGAGTTTCTGGGGGCGGAGTTCCTGGAGGCCTCCGATGTCGTGCGGCTCACCGAGGACGGACGGGTGGACGAGCGCTCGTATGCACTGCTTTCCGAGCAGATCTCCGGGGAGGGGGTGTATGTGATGCCGGGCTTTTACGGCGCCGATGCAGCCGGGGAAATAAAGACCTTTAGTCGCGGCGGATCCGATATATCGGGGGCTGTCGCTGCGCGAGCCGCCGGGGCGGAGAGTTATGAAAACTGGACGGATGTCTCCGGAATCCTCATGGCCGACCCTCGGGTGGTGGACAATCCGCCGCCGATAGAGCGGCTCACCTACCGCGAGGTGCGGGAGATGGCCTCCGTGGGGGCCGGGGTTTTTCACGAGGAAGCGATTGCTCCGGTCCGTGATGTGGGAATCCCCATCAATATCCGCAACACCAACCAGCCAGGAGATGAGGGAACGTGGATCGTCGCCGACAGAGAGAACCGGAACCGCGTGCCTGTGGTGGGCGTATCGGGAAAGACGCCGTATAGGCCGGTACGGGCGGAAAAGTTCATGCTCACTCGTTACCGTGAGCTTCCGGAGAAACTGCGGGAGGCGCTGCAGAAGGCGGGCTCACCGGTGGAGTTTGAGCTGAAAGGCTTTGATACGATCACCTTCTATGTTTCGGAAAGCGAGGATTTTGATGAGCGGAAGATCTGCGAAGCGCTAAAGGCGGAAGGAGCCGAAACCTGTTCCGTAATGCCCCCGGCAGCCATGGTAGGGCTGGTAGGCGAGGGAATCGGTGACCGGGAGGATCTCCTGGAGGAGCTTTTTCGTGTGCTGCGGGAGTCCGAAATACCGGTGCGCGGCATCAACCTGGGCGGCTCCCCCGTAACGCTGCTGTTGGCGGTGGCTGCACGGCAGTACGAGAGCTGCCTCAACTCCGTCGTGCAGATGCTGAAGATGCTCGACTAAGGTGCCGCCGCTACTCCGGAATCGCCACCTGTTCTAGGCGTTGAGTAAACTGGCGTTGGAGCATTTGATGGATCGCGGTGCGGATGCGCCGCTTCCTCTCTTGCTCCATTTCTTTGTCAAACATCAGAATGTAGAGCAGCGTATCGTTTGGCTGGCGCCTGCGAATGGTGACCGTGCCGGAGAGGCCTTTTATCCCGTCGCCAATATCTACCGCCACCTCTTTTAGACGGCTTCGCAGCGGCATACTCTCGCCTCCGGGGAGCGAAAAAGAGAGCCCGGCAGAGCTGATGTCGTGTACTATGCCGGTGCCGCGTTTTCCGCGCCGTTCAAAGTTCAGAGATGCAATAATGTCGCTGTTTGAGCCAAAGCGCACGTAATGACGTTGTCCTCGGATACTCATACCCTCCAGTTCTTTCCGGAGTATTTCCTGTGCTGCTTCGACCTCCTGAGGGAGGTGGAGGAGAGTGCAGTTATCGAAACTTTCACTCAGATGGGAGAGCGCCTCGAGCTGCTTTTCCCTACGGGTGAGGAAATAGAGCTGGATGGAACGTTGGGAGGACTGACGGCAGAAATCGCGCAAGAGAGCCAGGATGTAGTTGTCCCCCGCGTGGACTTCGATATTAAAAAAAATGACCGCTCCGTTGTGCTGAAACATGAGGGGCAGGCCTTTGCGGTGATTGGATAGAGTATAGATCTCGTATTCCGCCTCGATAAGGTTATGCACCAGCTTTTTATGAAAGTTGCCGAGAGGGTAGAAATAAAAGAGCTTTCTTCCGTTCGGAAACGAGGAAGTGTCCATTCGAGTCTCCTTCTTCATTGAGGCTTCCGTACGTAAAGTATACTCCAATTACTCACCGGGTTCAAAGGTGACGAAATTTTTATACCTCTCTTTTCCGGTTTTTGCGGTCTCACTGGATGGATTGGGGGGGTGATACATATTGCTAATGTGCTGCTGGCTGAGGTGCTTGAGGTAGAGGGCCCCGGAGACGGGGGAAAATAGTATCTTGCGGGCCGTGTATTCACCGCAGTCCTCGCCGGTGATGGCGATCCCGGCCTCATGAAGCCAGCTGCGGGCGTAGGCGATGTTTTTTGTGCCGATGTCGGGAGTAAGGGAGGCCTGACGTTCCTCCGGCGAGAGTACGTTACCTCCGCCAAAAATGTAGCCTTTGAGAGCGGCAGGAGACGAGGCGAGGCGTTGCATGGATTGGAGGAGGAGGCGCATTGCATCGTTGCCATACTTGCCAGCGGCCGACTGCAGTTCTCCGGAAGCTTTGCCACCTTGCCCGGGTAGAAGAAAATGGTTCATCCCGCCGATTCGCAGACGAGGGTCGTAGAGAACCACCGCAACACAGGAGCCGAGCACGGTGCCGAGGAAGCGGTTATCGGCGGTGGCATAATACTCTCCCGGATTGAGGATGAGGATCTCTTTCTCAAAGCTGTAGTCGAAATAGGTATACATGGGGCTCACTCACCTCGCGGCTTTGCAGTGGAATATTCAAGCGCGATTTTGATAGGAAAGCTATAAAAAGCATAAAAAGAGCCGCCCTGCGGGGGACGGCTCCGATTGCATGCAAGAACCGAGAAACTTTTACTTCTTGGCTTTGGCTTCTGCTCTGACTTCGTTCCGCTTTTCTCGTTCGATGGCCAGTTCGTTTTCCATATCAAAGAAGACTGCCTTCTCGAAGTGAGGGAAGAGAGCGATTTCTTTGCCGACTTCGAGGTCCACGTTGGGGCTGACGCTGGCGACGAGTTGGTGTTTGTCGGTGTTCACGAATACGTGAATCTCCGCGCCGAGGGGCTCGATAACGCCGACCTTGGCCCTGATGTTGTATCCCTCTTTGGTGTTTTCCACGTAATCCATGTCTTCCGGACGGATGCCGAAATAGATCTGCTGACCTTCGTACTCGCGGATATAGTCGGCCTGCTCCTTGGGCACCTCCAGCCGGAAGGAACCTTCGTTGATGAAGATCTTATTGCCCTCTTTTTCGACCGTGACGACGAGAAAGTTCATGGGCGGGCTGCCGATGAAGCCGGCGACAAAACGGTTAGCCGGGTCGTTGTAGAGCTGCAGGGGACTTCCGATCTGCTGAATGAGCCCATCTTTGAGCACGACAATTTTGTCCGCCATGGTCATAGCTTCAACCTGGTCGTGGGTCACGTAGATCATGGTAGCCTGCAGCCGGTTGTGCAGGGCGGATATCTCCGCTCTCATCTGCACGCGCAGCTTGGCATCGAGGTTAGAGAGCGGCTCGTCGAAGAGGAAGACCTTCGGCTGACGGACGATGGCACGGCCTACCGCCACGCGCTGACGCTGTCCGCCGGAGAGCGCTTTGGGCTTGCGATCGAGCAGCTGCTCGATCTCCAGGATCTTAGCCGCATCGTCGACCCGCCGTTTAATGTCCTCTTTGTCAAACTTACGGATCTTCAGTCCAAACGCCATGTTGTCATACACGGTCATATGGGGATAGAGGGCGTAGTTTTGGAACACCATGGCGATGTCCCGATCCTTGGGCGGAATCTCGTTTACTCGTCTGTCGTCGATGTAGAGATCGCCTTCGGTGATGTCCTCGAGTCCGGCAATCATTCTCAGGGTGGTTGATTTACCGCAACCGGAAGGACCGACCAGTACTACGAACTCGCGGTCTTCGATCTCGATGTTGGTATCGTCGACTGCTCTGACCCCGCCTTCATAGACTTTACCAATGTGTTGCAATGATACAGTGGCCATTCGAAACCTCCTAGATTATCTTATGTGAATTAGCGTAATACGGAAGTTGTGGGCTGTCAATAATTATTTCTGATAGTCTGTGAAGAGCTGGTGGAGAGTAGTTCCCGATCTATCGGGCTCCCGAGGGTCGTTGGCGCATCCAGGCGTCCAGCTTTTCCCTGAGGGGAGGAGTGTTTTTACCTCCGCTCTTGGCCTGCTGCATCAACCACGGTTTAATTACTTCTTCTTTTATGGTCTTCCAATCCGGCGGAAGAGGGGGAGGGAAATCGAGGTAACTCTCTCGAGGGGAATGACCTACAAGGGAAGAGTAATACCTGGGCAGCACCTCCTCATTGACCTGCGGCAGGGACGAGAACCCCCCGGCGATGCCGAAGTGCTGCAGCTGTTTGTACATACTGTTGCGGATAAGCTCTTCCTGGTGGTCGCTGCGGAAAAACCAGGCCAGGAAGGCCCGGGCAGCTTCGATTCCCTCGGCTCCATGGGGAATTCCGGCAAAAAGAATATCCGGCAGCACCGGTACCGTTTTGTCGGCGGAGAGCCAGTGGGATTCGAAGTCCGTTCGTTTCTCCGGACTAGTATAAAATGAAGAGGTGTCGGTATAGTGAAAAAGGATCCGCTCCCGGCGGAGGAGCTTCAGTTTGGGATCGTAGAGATATTTTTGAGTGAACTGCTGCTGTAGCTCTTTGCTTTCGTTTACCTCTTGCGGCCAAGCCCGTATCTCTTCCACCGCTTTCTTCAGGTTTTCGCCGTTCCAGAGCAGGGTACTGTTGGAACTTTCCCGAAAATTGGCCCCTCGAAGGAGCGACATCACGTAGAGCATCTCCGGCGACCAAGAAGGGGCAAAGCCGAGAGCGGTGAAGCCGTTTTCCCCCTTGCGGTTGAAGTTGCGGGAAAGATTCTTTACATCCTCGAGAGAGTAGAAGAAGGTGGGGGCGTCGCCCAGCTCCAGCTCCTCTTTCTGCAAGAGCGCCGGCAGGGAGAACGAGACCGGGAGGATCACCTGCTGGTTTTCATACGTTCCCTGGCGGAGAGGCTCCTGGTAAAAGCGCTGCTTGCTGAGTTTGTTGTCCATGAAGAGCTTTTCCAACGTTGCGAAACGGGAGAGGTAGTAGCGTGAATTGAGATGGGTGTCAATAATCAAGTCGGGGCGGTTCGATCTCTCCCTGGAGCGCAGATGGGTGCGGGGAGTTTCGTCATATTGAACGATAAGCCGGTAGGTGTCTTGGGAGGTATTGAATTGTTCGGCGTAGGAGGTGAACTCCGAATGGGCTGTCAGCAGCACTGCCGTTCGATCGGTATCATCCGAGCAGGAGACCGTCAGTCCTCCGAGCAGCAGGCTGAGAAAGAGGAGAAGTAAAGGAGTCGATTGCCGCGGAGAGCGGGGCGCTGTGTCGGGATTCATTACGAAGTCACCGTACGTGGTATGCAGCGGGTTGTCAATCCGCCGGGAAGCCGAGCATACTGAAGCAGATGGAGCGGGAGGAGCGATTTCGCAGATACAGCAGGTATCTCAAAAAGCGCTACGGCCGGAAGGTGTATCGTGTGGCGGTGGATGCCGGTTTCTCCTGCCCTCACCGAATGAAGGCGGATGGAACCGGATGTACCTTTTGTGATGAGGACGGTTCGCGGGCTGTGTATCAACGGGACCCGGCTCCGGAAGGCGGTGAGTACGCCCGCCGTGAGGGAGGAGTTCATCCGGAACGTCTCGCATCTATCCGAGCGCAAATAGAGGAGGGGACAAAGTTCCTGCGGGGGCGGTATGGAACGGATGCCTTTATCCTTTACCTTCAGGCCTTCAGCAATACCTTTGGGCCGCCGGAGGAGATACGAGAGGTGTACGACTACGCCCTCTCCTGTGAGGAGTTCAAAGAGTTTATCGTCTCTACTCGACCGGACTGTCTGAGTCCGGCGCACGCGGATGTGCTTGCCTCCTACCGCGACGCAGGCCGGGAGGTATGGGTGGAACTCGGACTTCAATCCGCGCATGAGTATACTCTGCGGCGTATCCGCCGGGGTCACTCGGTGCGGCGCTTCGAACGTGCGTTTGCCCTCCTTCGGGAGCGGGGTCTCAATGTGACGGTGCACTTAATGTTTGGGCTGCCCGGGGAGGGGCGAGAGGAGATCATGGAGACGGTCCGCTATGTTGCCGGCTTTCAGCCGGAGGGCGTGAAAATCCACAATCTGCATGTGCCCGCCGGAACCGAGCTTGCCAGGGAGTATATGCGCGGGGAGCTCTCCGTACCCTCGCTCTCGCGCCATCTCGACTACGTGGTGGAAGCGCTCCGGTATCTCCCTCAAAAGACGGTTATACAGCGAGTGACCTGCGACACCGAAGAGCTCAGGCGGACCGCCCCGCTGAGGGTGATTCCCAAAGGCGAGTTTTACTCTTTGCTGGATAAAACTTTAGCGGAAAAGGGGATACGGCAAGGGGATCGCTTTTCCGCCGGACAGCGCCGGCAGGGGGGATAATCTCCGTTACACAGCGCAGTCCGGTGAGACTATCTGATTGACAGCGCCCCCTTTTTACCATAGATTGATACCATGAGCTCGTTTAACTCTGGCGGTGGTCCTTCAACCTCCGAGGGCAATGGATTGCTGGATAGAATTTTTACCATATTCATGCGCGGTTCCGACCCTGAGCGGGAGCGGAAAAAGCAGTTAAAAGAAATTGCCAAACAGTTAAAAAAAAAGAAGTTCAAGTACTACAAACCTAATAGCAAGGAAGCGCTTCCCGACCTGGGAAAGTTCTTCTATGAGATCTATAAAGTTATTGCTCCTGCGCAGACCTTTTTGCAAAACGCGCAATCTTCCAATGTGCTGAAAACGCTGGTTATCGAAACGCATCTCACCGAAGAGCAGAAGGGACTGCGCGATCAGTTCACCGAGGAGTATATTCGCCAAAGGGCGGAAGATACGGACACCAAAACTTTGGCGGGGGAGATGAAAAACAAATTATCCTCCTTTTTCGCCGGTTTCAAAGGGGATCGGGTGAAGCAGATAAACGACCAGTACAATCTGCTGCTGATGTTTCTGCAGTTTGTGCAGTTTGATTACTATTTCCTGCTGAAGAAGTTTGATTCCAACATTCCCGAACGGGACTTCGCCTATAGTCCCCGCTTTGAGCGTATTAACGGCGAATACCTGCTCGAAGACCTGAAGGATTTTCTGGAAGTAGGCACTCAGATTTCGAAACATCATGACTGGGATACACTTTTTGACATTCTGCGGGGCTACAAAGAGACCGAAGTGGTCAATCGCACGGCATGGAAGAAACAGCTGCGGCAGGTAGAGCAGGTCAACAAGGAAGAGGTGATCCTGCTGATCGTCCGACATCTCGAGGGCGATCCCTACTACAAACCGGAGGCGGCTGCGCCGGATGAAAAAATCGTCGAGGAATATCTCAACAAGCTGAAGAGCCAGACGGAGATCAGTATCCAGAAAATCCTTCAGGAGCGGCAGAACCGGAAAATCGAGAAGCTGCTCGAGACGATCTTTGGCACTACCGCCATCTCACGGATGCGGTACTATACGGATAAAGAGAATCTGAAGTTTTCAAAGAAAATGCTCGGCGGGTTCACCTATGTAGAGCCCCTCAACTATCTGAAAGCCTTCCTGCTTGACTACTTCAAGCGCGATGTGAAGACCTTGATGGATCTCTTTCTTATACGCGGGAAATGGACTACTAATGTCACGAGTCAGCAGCTTTCCGAGGCGTTTCACACCGTGATGGAGACCAGCGACCGCCTTCTCAAATTTGACGAGTCGGTTTCCGAGGACGGCGAACGGGGCTCCAAGATGAAGGTCTATATGGGCAAGTCCGACAAAGACAAGAATGCTACCGTCAGTCTGCGGAAAGTACTCAAGGAGACCAATGACGAGGCGCTGACGATTATCCAGATTGCCTCCAAGAATATGATTGTCATCGGAAAAAACTTGAAACTGATTCTCGAGGATTACGAGCGCCGGCCGCATGAAGTGATTATAAATTGGAAAGAGCTCGAGCAGTATTCCGAGGAAGATATCAAAAAGAAAGTCACGGAAGTTTACAAAAAAATGTATTACTTTATCCAGCTCATGCAGTACTACGTGAAAAAGAACGCCCAGCACTCAAACCAGTAAGCCTGCTCCGGTAGGGACGCTCGAATCTTCGGAACGGCCGTTTCCTTTAGATCGAGTAGATCGAGTCCCTCGAGCTCGAGAAGCCATTGTTTGCGCGCGCTCCCGCCGCCGTAGTTCCCCACTCCCCCGGAGGCGGGAAGGACGCGGTGGCACGGCACCACTACGGAGAGGGGGTTGCTGCCCACGGCGCTGCCCGCTGCCCGACTTGCACCGGGACGGCCGGCCGCAGCGGCCAGCTCCCCGTAGGTGACGGTACTGCCAAAGGGCACGTGCAGCAACGTTTCCCATATCTTTCGCTGAAAGGGGGTGCCCGCAAGGCGGAGGGGGAAGTCGAAACGCTGCCGGCGGCCGGCGAAATACTCTGACAGCTCCCGTTCCACGCTTTCCGCCGTTGCCGGTGGCAGGGAAGCGAGGGAGAGGCGGCTGAGCCTGTGCCTCAGTGCCGCCGGAAGACGAGCCTCCGGAGCGTCGGGAGGGAGAAAGCCGAGGTAGAGCAACGCTCCCTCCTCTAGTAGATACCAGAGAGTATCTCCCGGGATAGAGACGGAACCGGCGGCGACGGAACCGGCGCTGGAGAACCGTGCTGCGGAGTCGCCGGCGGTGCGTTCTGCAGGTGTGGCTGCCGCTTGGAGGCTTTTGGGGGTCGAACTCTGGCCGGGCATAGGCTTTATTTTAGTAGATCACCGAACAGCCGGCAAGAACGGAGAAGCCGCTTTCACGCCCTTCTTCACTCTCTGCGCCGGGCTTCCAGGGATAGAGGTCCCCCTTATCGCCGGCCTGAACGGTGGCAAAGCCAAAGAGGGTGAAGCCCTGGAAAAGGTTCCAGGAGAAGCCGGGAGTAAACCGGGCGGAGAGGTCAACCGGACTGAACTGGCTGCGGGCTACTAGACTGAAGCCGGTGCCAAAGTTCCAGCCAAGCTCGCCGTAAGCAAAAAAGCCGTAGTCCCCGCTCCCGGTACTGTCGGTGTGCGTTTCCTGCCACTGCGCCCAGGGACGCAGCCGCCCCTCGAGGCGAAGGTTGAGGGTATCGTCGTAGCCGACGGGGACTCTCGAATAGAGCCCTCCGGTCAGCAGACTGCCGTTTTGCAGTGCGTCGGCGGAAACATCCTCCTCGGGAATCTCCAGGCAGGCCGAGAGGTGCCAGTCTATCCATAGGTTGCCCTGCAGGCTTACATATGGACGGTGGTAATAATCGGCGGCGGTGAAGGCGCCGGCGGAGGGATCTGAGGAGGGGTCGGCGCTGCGGCCGTCCAGCAGGTAGCCGACTTCGGTCTTGAGGCCAAAGGCTTTGGCGACCCAGCGGGCGCCGAGGCGGGTTTCCCATAGACTTCCGGGCGAGGGGGAGGCGGAAGTCGTGTCGATGACCGGCGGAAGGACGAGGAGTTCGACGAAGCTGAAGGTGCCGGTGTACCAGGTGAGGTCGGTGAGCCAGGCGGCGTTCTCTTCGAATTCGGTCTGCGCCAGCCGGGTGTTGAGGCCCGTGCCGAATAGGGACTGGGCGGCGTTGAACATAGTGCCCTCTCCCCAGGAGAAGGGGGCCTTGCCGATGACCCCCACCAGCTGTTCATGGCGGAACTTGGCGTAGGCGCGGGAGACATCGGCCGCGGCGTCGGGACTGCCGGCGGCGGTGGGTAGGAGACGCAGGGAGAGGTCAAAGCTGCTGCGGACGCTGCGGTTACCGGTCTGCACGAGACTCAGCGCCGCCTCGCCGCCTCCGGTAAAACTCCACTGCTCGGTGCCCGTCCGCGCGAGTGCATTGTAGAGCTCGAGTTCTACGGTGGTTTCGCTCTCCGCCGTCGCATAGGGGGCCGCGGCGAGGTGAAAAAACAGGACGCCCATGAGCATGAACGTCGCTCTTATGTGCATCGTGTGTCTCCTCATCACCATTTCAGCTCCTGCAGGCTAAAGGTTTCCTCCGGGATATCGACCCCGATCCGCAGTTCCCGGATGACAAACTCGGTGGAGCTGTTCTGCTTCATGGTATCCTTCATCACGAGCCGGGCCGGAACGGTTTTGCCCTGCTGCTCAATGAAATCGGTGACATGTAGCTCCTTCAGGAGCTTACCCGAGAGGCTGAATTTGTGGACCCGGCGGTAGACGAACTGCTCGGTATCGATCCACATGATCTCCTTGGAGTAGGGAACGCTGCGGCTCTTGGCCTCCAGTTCGATCTTGTAGCATTCACGGCCGTCTACGTTCTCGGTTCCCCGCATCTCTGCCGCGTAGGACTCCAGGATACCCCCTTCTCCGGTCATATCCTCGTAGGAGAAGTCGGAGCCGAGTACCGAGTCTCGCAGGGCGGCGCCCTGCAGACGGATTACTTCCGCCGCATCGGGGAAGAAGAGATAGAGCTCGTCCTCGGTGCGGAGGATTTTCTGGCCCCGCTCCTGCCGGCTGGTAAACTCGATCAGGGACTTCTCATCCCCGGCGGCCCAGGAGACAAAGGTGACGGTTTTCCTGCCAAAGCGGTCCTCGATGATCATCTTTCCCTCGGTTCGGCTGGTCTCGTGGACCTGGTTCTCCTCCATCTTGCGGATCACCTCCTCCGCGGTGATGGCGGAGAGGGTGGCGGCTGAAGAGAGCAGCAGCCCAGCGGTAATGACGGCAAAGGCCGTTTTGGATAGTGTGTGCATGGTCATAGACGGTTCCTCCTTGTATGGATTATATGCTTCTCAGCGCTTTGACGGGCTCCACCTTCGACGACTGCCGCGAGGGAATCAGCGAGGTGAGTGAGGCGACGATCGTCGAGTAGACGAAGACGAAGAGCGTGGACTTCAGATTGAAGACCGGATAGATGGCGGTGGAGATATCGAAATCGATCCCCTCCATGGCGGCTCCAAAATCGATGCCGTAGACGGAGAAGGGATAGGTAATGCCGATTCCCAAAAGCACTCCCACCGCGGAGCCGATGATGCTCAGGTAGAGGGCTTCCAGAAAAAAGAGACGTACGATTTCTCGGCCAGTCATTCCCATGGCGGCAATGGTGCCTATCTCTTTGCGGCGCTCGTAGACGGTCATCATCATCGTAGTAATGATGACGGTACTGCCGAGGAGAAAGAAGAAGAAGGCGATGACATGGTAGACGTTTTCCGCAAGGCTCATAAACGAGTAGGTGGTAGGAATGTCGCGCCAGCTGCGCGCCTCCGCCGTTTTCATGCCCCGGGCGCTGAAGTACTCATTCAGTTTGCCGGCAAACGCGGCAGGCTGCACATTGTCCTCCAGCTTTACCAGGATCTCGGTCGCTGAGCCGCCCATGTGCAGAAAATACTGCACCCGCTCGAGGGGTGCCTGGAACATATTGCCGTCCATGGAACTCAGGTTATAGAAGGTAAAGCCCGAGACGTAGAAAGTGATGGCGTTCATACCCCGGCTGCGGGTCTGGCTGAGGAGGGTGAAGGTGTCTCCGAGCTCGAGGCCGATATCTTCTGCCATTGTATGGGAGACCAGTACTTGGTCGCTGCCGGGCTCGGGGATGCTTCCCTCCACTACATACCGCTCGAGCTCCTGATATTCTATCTCCCGGGAGAAGTCGACGCCCAGGCCGCGGGCGTTGTAGGTCTCCCCGTCGCGATATATGGCGGTGGGGAAGCTGATCCGGGGGCTGACGCGGGCGGCGCCCTGCATGGTCTCGATGTCCGCGGCCGTCTTGGAGGCGTTCTCCACTCCCAGGTGGAGCGGGTTGAGACGCTCGTAGGTGTTGTACTTGCTGTGGCGTACCCGCACTTCCCCGGTGACAAAGCTGTGCAGATTGCCGGCCATGTCCGCCTTCATTCCCTCTATCATGCCAAAGAGAAAGACAAAGGCCATGGCGGCGATTGCGATGGCGCTCATCGAGAGAATGCTGCGGCGGGTGTTTCTGCGGAGATTCCGCAGGGCGATATGGCGTAGTTTCATGGGGATCCTCCTTTACTGGTGTCTGAGGGCATCGGTGATGTCCTGCTTGAGCGCTTTGCGGGTAGGCAGGAAGGCAATGAGGGCTGAGAGCACGATGCCGGTGAAAAAGGCGGTGACCATCGTACCGCCGTTCCAGACTCCGCGCATAATCCCGGTGATGCGGTAGCCCAAGTCGTAGTCTCGCATGAGAAAAGAGTAGTCGATTCCGTAGTTGACAAGCGGAATGTTCAGCAGAGCCCCAAGGGCAACGCCGATGACCGCGCCGATCAAGCCGATTCCCGCCGCTTCCAGCAGAAAGGCGGCGCGGATCTCCCCGTCCTTCATGCCCAGAGCGCGCATCATGCCCAGCTCCCTGATACGCTCGTAGATCGACATCAGCATCGTGTTGGAGATGCCCACCGCCGCGATGACGAACACCAGAAAGAGGATTACTTTGCTCCCCGCATCCTTTGTGGAGGCGATGGCAATGAAATCGGCGCCGAGTTCCTCCCAGCCCAGTACGCTGAGATCTCGGTGTTCCGCTTCTCCATCGGTACTGCCGCCGTCGTTCACGACGGTGGTCCCCAGCACCGCCGTTCTGATCTCTCCCGTTTTCTTCTCCCGGTCCGCGTCGAGGGGAAAGGCAATGTCGATTTCCGTTACCTCCCCCTCCATCTGCAGGGCAAAGTCGGCGGTCTGCAGCGGGATGAAGACGCCGGTGCGGTTGACCATCGGGTTGGGGGTATTGACGATTCCCGCCACCTCTACGTCGATGGTTTGGTAGAAGCCATCCTGGGTGCGGGTTACGATGGTCATCGGATAGCCGACCTTCGCGCCGATATTCTCCGCCAGCCAGGCGCCGAGCACCACTCCTTGTTCCCCTTTTTTGAGCCAGCGGCCCGCCGAGATGCGCTCATCTATCTCAAATACCCGGCCGTCCCGCTCCGGATCGACGGCGGTAATCCTTCCCTGGATGCTGCCGTCCTCGGGGAACGGATCTTTTCGAATAATCAACTCCCCCCTGAATACGGTGCGGGGAGTTGCCTCGAAACCGGCATCGCGCAGATTATCGAGGAGCTTCTGCGGACCTGCGATTGCATGCTTTAGCGGCATGTTCTCTTTTTTCTCCCAGTACTCGCTGTGGACGATGCGGGCGGATCCGCTTTCGTAGAGAATCATGTTTCGCTCGGACTCTTCGCCGATTCCTCCCAGCAAGCTGTCCATCAGGATAAACATCATCAGCCCAAAAGCGATGGCGGTGGCGGTGATGAGCGTCCTTCTCCCGTGGCGGAAGAGGTTCTTCATCGCCAGACGAAGGATAAACCCTTTTCCCTTCATGGCCTCACTCCTCGCGATACGCCGGTTTCAGTACGTACTTCATCGCTCTGTATGAGTCCGTCGTGCAGTCCCACCAGACGGTAGGCATAGTCCATCACCATAGAATCGTGGGTGGAGAAGATAAAGGTGGTGCCGTAGGAGGCATTGAGCTTCTCCATCAGTTTTAGGATTTCTTCGCCGGTGCGGCTGTCAAGATTGGCCGTGGGTTCGTCCGCCAAGACCAGCTCCGGCTGTTTCACCAGTGCCCGGGCAATGGCCACCCGTTGCTGCTGACCGCCGGAGAGTTCCGCCGGCCGCCGATGGGCCATCTCAGCCAGCCCCACCTCCTCCAGAAGGCTCATCGTCCGATCCCGTATCTCTATCTCCTCCATCCCGAGCAGCGAGAGGGGAAAACTGGCATTTTCGTAAGCGGTGAGGACGGGGATGAGGTTGAACGACTGGAACACGAAGCCGATTTTCCGTCGCCGCAGAAGGGCGAGTTCTTCCTTGCTCTGCCGGCCGATAGGCTGGGATTCAATCGTGATGGTGCCGCTGTCGGCGGTGTCGAGACAGCCGATCAGGTTGAGCAGGGTGGTTTTACCGGAGCCGGACGGCCCGGCGATCGAGAGAAACTCCCCATCGCCAATGTGCAGGGTGACGCCGCGGAGGGCCTGAACACGGGTTTCTCCGGATTGGTACTGCTTTGTGAGGTCTTTGATTTCGATCATTGTGTTTCTCCTTCTGCAAATGCATCGATCTGTATGTAGGAATACATGTTGAGCCGGCCTTCTTCGGCTCCGAGCAGCCGTTCCACTGCCCGTTCAAAGGACCAGAGTTTTTGTTTCACTTTTTGGGCGTACTGCGGATCGTCCTGCATCTTCAGTACCAGCGGCACGAGTTCCTCGCCAATTCCAAACGAGAGGAGCATGATCATTTCCGCCGACTCCCGGGGATAGACGACGTCAAACACCCCCTCTTCTACTCCTTGATTGATGATCTGCGCATAGATGGGGGCAAAGCCCTCTTTACTCTGCTGCTGGAAGGTGTGCCGTAGCCTGAGGTTGTCGGGGTGGTAGAGGGTCCTGGAGAGGGAGAGGATAAGCTCCCGGTTCTCCAATTTCCACATGCCCATGTGTTCCCCCAGCTTCTCGAACTTCTCCAGCGCCGTCATCTCTGTATCGTCGACGATCGCGCGCAGCATTCCCTCAGCCCCTTCGAACTGCCAGAGGGCCAGCTGGCTGAGCAGCTCTTCTTTGGAGGAGAAGTAGTGATAAAAGGTGCCTTTGGCGATGCCGACCGTCCTAATGATGGATTGAACCGTGCTTGTCTCGTAGCCTTGACTCATGAAGAGCCGGTAGGCGGCAGAAAAAATCTGTTCTTTCCGGGAGGTGTGCTGATTCTCGTTGGAGCTCATGGCTGCTGCCTCGTCCCTGTGGTTTACCGACCGACGGTCGGTCGGTAATTTACTATACTTCACCCCAACACAGCTGTCAATCTATGGGAAAGGAAAAAGCGGGAAAATTATTCGTACATGCGTCCGCGTAGAGAGCGGCCGCCGTCCAGGTAGAGAACTTGCCCGGTGAGGAAGGCGTTGCCGGCGAGAAACTGCAGCGCTTCGCCGTACTCTTCAAGTGTGCCGATGCGCTGCAGAAGGTTGCCGCGGCGGAACCGCTCTAGCTGCTCTTCACCGGTGCCGTGTGGGGGGAGGATGATGCCCGGGGCCACGGCGTTGACCCGTACCTGCGGAGCTAATTCGACCGCCATAATGCGGGTCAGGTCACTTAGAAGGCGCTTGCTCAAGTGGTAGGAAAGATGACGGCGGTCGTAATCGGCGATACGGGCGTCCAAGACGTTGACGATCACTCCCCACTCTTGTCGCTCACCCCGCTCCTGCTGGGCGGCAAAGGTGCGGGAGAGAAGCAGAGGGGCGAAGGCGCTGAGGTGCAGCGACGCTTCAAAATCGCGGGTGCTTAGATCGGAAAAGGAGTCGGTGTTCCAGAGAGAGGAAGAGTTAATAAGAATATTTGGGAAAAAATCCGCCTTGCGTATGCGCGGCAGGAGGGCCTCCGCTTCTTCGGGGGAGGTGAGGTCGGCTTGTATAGTCAGTGCACGGCATCCGCGGGAGCGGAGCGTGTCGGCGAGTTCTTCCGCCTCTTCTTCCGAAGAGCGGTAATGGATAACTGCATCCGCCCCTTCCCGTGCAAATGATTCTACGGCGGCTCGGCCAAGACGCCGGGCTCCTCCGGTTACTAATACCGTGTCTCCCGAAAAACTCATTATTTCACTCTAAAAGAGAGAACATGAAAATTCAATTCTTCCTTCACCTTTGCCGATCATTATGATATGATCAGGCCAACTACACAAAAAATGTGAGGAGTAATCATGGTCAGCCCTTCCGATACACTGGTATCTATTGCACATGCGGTTATTTTCTTTTCCACTATCGGGGTAATCGTTTTCGGTCTCATTCATTGGAACAGAGACAAAGCCGCAACTCAGTCCGCTGAAGCGGACGAGGAGTAATCAACTACTCGTATTGTAAGGACACACCGTAATGGCAAAGGGAACTGCGGAGTCCTGAATCCGTATTCCGTAAAAAAAGCCTGACGCACCCGCGCGCCAGGCTTTTTTTTTGCACTCATTGCACTCATTTCATTTTTCAGTTTATTTTTTGAGACTGTTCAACGATTCGATAACATTGCCGTAATCCGGGTGATTATGGTTCTCCTCTACGATTTCCACATACCGAATAATATTGTCTTTGTCGAGGATAAAAATGCTGCGGTTCAACAGCCGGAGCTCTTTTATGAGAATGCCGTACTGCTCGCCGAAGTTGGCAAGGCGATGGTCGGAGAGAACCTCGACCCGGTCGATGCCCGCCGCTCCGCACCACCGTTTTTGTGCGAACGGCAGGTCCATACTGATCGTGAGTACCACTACATCCTCAAAGAAATCGGCGGCAAACTCGTTGAACTTTCTCGTCTGTGCATCGCACACTCCGGTGTCGATCGAGGGCACCGCGCTGATGAGTTTAATGTAGCCCTGATAATCCTCGAGGGTTTTTGGCATCAGATCGGTGTCGAGGACCATGAAATCGGGACCCTGATCGCCTACCCGCAGCTGCGGGCCGATGAGAGTAATATCATTTCCACCCATCTGGGTAACTTGTCGTTCCTGCATTACAGTTCCTCCCTGTAAAAAATCGTGCGTTTCATATATGAATGGCCCCTTCCCCTGCTTCCATAGCAGCCTCTTTGACTGCCTCGGAAAGGGTGGGGTGGGCGTGGATGGAGGCGGCGATGTCGTCGGTGGTCAGGCCGCCCTGAGCGGCCACGAGCAGCTCGTGGATCATCTCTGTGGCTTCGCTCCCCACTATAACCCCGCCGAGTATGCTGCGGTCGGCGGTGGAGTAAATCAGCTTGACCATTCCTTCCGGCATCCCCGCCGCAACCGCTTTGCCGTTTCCGCGGTAGGGGAAGCTTGCGGCTGCCGCCTCGAAACCTGCTTCTGCCGCCCCCTCTTCAGTATATCCGAAGCTGGCGAGCTGAGGCTCGGTATACACAGCAGAGGGTATATAGCGCGGGTCGATGCGTCGCTCCGGCGCTCTTCCCGCCATGTGCTCCACCGCGATCTCTGCTTCTCGTGCGGCTACGTGGGCCAGCAGGGGCGAGGAGACGACATCTCCCACGGCGTAGACCGAGGGGATCGAGGTTTGGTAGTAATCGCCGACCGGGATAAAGCCCTTTTGAAGTTCGATGCCCAGCTCGTCTATGCCTATGCCGGAGGTATTAGGGACGCGGCCCACGGAGACCATAAGGCGGTCGGCTTCCAGTATTTCGCTGCCCTTCTTGGTCTCTACTGTGAGCCTTACACCGGCGCCGCTCGTATCGAGCCCGGTGGCTTTTGCACCGGTGTAGGCCTTCAGCTTCCGCTTCTTGAAAGAGCGGGTAAGCACCGCCGCTGCTTCCTTGTCTTCGTTGGGAAGAAGATGTTCGAGCATCTCCACTATAGTCACCTGCGTACCAAAGGAGCGCAGAATGTGTGCGAACTCACAGCCAATAATGCCTCCGCCAAGAATCAGTAAGTGCCCTGGCAAAGACTCCATCTGCAGGGCGTAGTAGCTGTTGATGATCTTTTCCCCGTCCACTTCAAAGCCCGGCAGCTCCATAGGATGCGAGCCGGTGGCGAGCAGGAGATGTTGTGCGCTCACCGTAGTGCTGTTGTCCACGGTAATTTCATGCGGTCCGCTGACGCGGCCGGTCCCCTGGATGTACTCGATCTTATATTTTTTCAGCAGATAGGAGACTCCCTTGGAAAGCGTTTCCGCGGCGGTACGGGATTTTTGCTGCACCTTCCCGTAGTCGAAGCTCGATCTGTCAAGCGTCACGCCCATCTGTTCCAATTCCGCGGTGTCGCGAAAGATTTCCGCTTGACGGATAAGAGCCTTTGAAGGGATACAGCCCCAGTTGAGACATACTCCTCCCGCTTTATCCTGCTCCACAATCGCGACGTTCATGCCCAGCTGGGCCGCTCGTATGGCCCCTACGTAGCCCCCCGGTCCTGCCCCGAGAATGCACAGATCGTAGTCGTATTCCATCTTTAATCCTTTCTCGCATCTGCGATTGGTTCAACGAACCTATTTGCAACCCGCAATACAGTGTAACACTTGAAGTGTGATGAGAACAGCGGGTAAAATAAAGAGATAAAGTTTGATCCGCCCGTTCGATATATACCTTTGGGGGGCCGAATCCCCGGAGGGGGAAACCGGGGCGCTTCCCCGGAGGAGTGAACAAGCGGAGGGGGAAAAAATTCGACGAAGATCTCTTCTTCTCGTAACTGCTTTTGTTTTCTTCGGCTTCCTCGTGCCGTCACAGACTGCGGTAGCTCAGGAGAATGCGGGGGTTCAGCAGGAGCCGCCCCAACTGGCGGCGGTGCAGTTCTCTGTGAGCGAGGAGCTCCTGCGCTCTCGCGAGCGCTTTGAGACGGCGGCGGCGGAAATGCTGGAGGCTGCCTCCATGGATGCCGGAAACTCCGGGGATAGGGCGCCGAAGTTCGTGGTACTGCCCGAATACGTCAATGCCTTTCCCGCTCTCATTCCCCTGCTGCCCATGCTTCGGGAAGCGGGTTCCTGGGAAGCGGGCTTCGAACAGCTCCGCAGTAGGGAGGGGCCGGGTGCGGTTCGACGCTTTTTCCTGGAACGGGCTCCGGAGCTGCGACGCTGGATGGACCGCTTCTACGGAGGGTGGGCCCGGGAACACCGCGCCTGGCTCCTGGCGGGGACCTATTTTGCCGCCGAAGACGGCGAGCTGCGCAACCGGGCGGTGCTCTACGGCCCCGGCGGTAGGGCGGTGTATGAGCAGGACAAGGTGTATCTCACCTCCTTTGAACGGGAGAAACTCCAGCTTTCTCCGGGAGAAATAGAGGAGGCGGAGGTGTTTAGCGCCGCCGGCATTCGCATTGCCGTGACCATTTGCCGGGACAGCTTCTTTGAAGCCTGGGAAGCCTCCTTCGAAGAGGCGGATGTCTGGATAGATATTAAGGCCAACGGTCAGCAGTGGAGCGAGGAGAACCGCAGGCTTTTTGACAAAGCGCTGCCGGAGCGCATAGCCGGAGGAGAGGTACCCTGGGGGCTGACGGTTACCCTGGTGGGCGAGCTGTTTGGTTTGGTATGGGAGGGGCCTTCCTCGCTGGTCCATAGGGAGGCGGACGCACCGGAGGGGGTGATCAGGCCGTGGACGGCGGAGAGCCCCCGGGAAAGGGTGGTGAAAGTGCTATCGCTTCCTCCTCGCCCGGCGATGCAGTAGAGTCACCCGCCAACGCGGTAAACGGAGACCCTCCCGCCGTTGCTGCTGGAGGCCTCCTTTGGATTGCTGGGGTCGAGCCTGCGCCTGCCGTCGACCACAAAGTAGTAATAGTAGGTGCCTTGTGAGAGCGAGAGGGTAATGGTGAACAGCCCCTCTTCCTGCGGGTCCTCGTGTAGCCTGTGCATATACGGGTTCCACCGGTTGAATGTGCCGGCGATGGAGACTTGGTTGGCATCTTCAGAGCGGAAGGTGAACGTCACCTCGCCTCCTTCAGTCCGGTACGGCGCTCCTCGCTCCTTGTCTTCAGTGCTGGGCAGCGAGAGAGAGGAGAGTACGACGCCCTCGGAGGTGCGGGTGTGCCGGGGGGAGTTGGGGTCGTGAGTCCACATCCCGTCCACCACCAGGCGGTAGGTGAGAGAGTCGAGCTCTTTTGGCGGCGAATAGGGATAGACGAAGATCCCGTGACGATTGCGGTAAAACGAGTGGACTTGATTGTAATTCTCGTGGGCAAAGGCAATGCCCACCCTGCGTAGCTGTGTCCCGTCTTCTTCGTAGGTGAAGAGCACGTTCCTGCCGATAAGCTCGGGCGGCCCCGCCTCCTTGGTCGAAATGATAGCCAGATGCATATCTATCGAATCGACCTGCTGTGCTGACAGCGGGTGGCCAATAGCGAGAGTAGCGAGTATAATAGCGCACAGTATCATCAAAGGCTGTTTCATCATCCCTCTCCTGAATAATCGGACGGAAGCGGAGAAGAGTTTACGGTAAACGGGGGTCGAAGCCTTTTTAGCTTGCATTCGGATAAACCATGATAGCATGCTCACCGCCTATGGAAAAATCTAAGTTCACCTTGCCGCTCTACCGACACTTGTAACAGGAATAACTATGCCCGATCTCCATGAGATAGAACAATTTAAGAATCAGATCCTCTCACTGGGAAACGAGCCCTCGATCATGGAGCGCTGGGGGCAGTCTATGCCCGAAATTCAGCCCACGGAAGAAACGGAAGACGAGGAGCTCTCTGAGCTGCTAGGCGGGGAAGAAGAAGGGGAGGAAGAACTCTCGGCCGAAGAGGAAGAGCCCGGGGCTGAAGAAGCTGAGGAACCTGAAGAACTCGAGGCTGAAGAAACACCTGAAGAAGAGGTCGAGGAAGTGCCTGAAGAGGAGCCGGCGGAAACAGAAGAGGAGCCGGCGGAAACAGAAGAGGAGC
>CAYFUX010000013.1:0-4792 GCA_964346455.1 uncultured Spirochaetaceae bacterium | reverse complement strand
GAAGAGGAGCCGGCGGAAACAGAAGAGGAGCCGGCGGAAACAGAAGAGGAGCTCGGGGGATTAGAAGAGGAGTTCGGCGGAGAAGAGGAGCTCGGAGAAGAGTTTGAACTGCCCGAGGAGTTCTCCTTTGGCGAGGAGGAAGAGGGTGCCGCCGGCGAGGAAGAGGCGCCGGGTGAAGAGGGCGCGGAAGAGGAGCCGGAGGAGCTCGAAGGAGAGGAGGAGCTTTCTGAGGAGGATTTTTCCGAGGAGGGGTTCCCGGAAGAAGAGTTTCCCGAGGAGGAGTTTCCCGAAGCACCGGGTGCCGAAGAGGAGACCGGAGAAGAGGAAGCCGCCGGCGGCGAGGAGGATCTGGGCGAGTTAGAGTTTTCCGAAGACGAGCTCTCCGGGGAAGACTTTGAGGTGGACGAGTTCAGCCTCGACGACCTCGGAGAAGAGTTCGGGGCGATTGACGAGTCCGAGCAGGAGGAGTTTGCCGAGGAAGAGGTCGGGGAAGGCGAGGAAGCGGCTCCCGAGGGGGCGCCGCCGGTGGAGGAAGTTGCCGCTGCGGGGGAGGAAGAGGAGGAGCTGGAGCTCTCCGATGATGATTTCTTTGCCCTGCGCAACACCCTGCTCACTCTTCCGCTCAACCTCAAGCTCCGGGTTGAGGAGCTGGTAGGAGAGGAAGGACTCTCCGGCGACAATCTGCAGCAGCTGACGGATGCGCTGGTAAAGGGCAGGAGCCCCAAGGATATTGCCGAGCTGGTGAAGCGCATCACCGGCGAGAAAATCGAGATTCCCAAACAGTACGAAAAAAAGACCGGCGAGGAGTACGAGCGGGAGAAGGGAACCTTTGGCTATCTTCTGCGGTACAACATCCTGCCGATGGTCAGGACCTTCTTGATAGCGGCGGCTATCGTCGCCGGTGTCGCCTATCTCGGCTACCGCTTTGTCTATCAGCCCGTGTACGCCTACTACCTGTACAACCTGGGCTACGACCGGCTCGAGGAACGCGATTATACCCAGGCAAACGACTATTTTGATCGGGCGGTCGATCACTGGGTGATGAAGGACCAATTTTTCCGCTACGCCGACGGCTACCGGGAGCAGCAGCAGTGGGTGCTGGCCGAAGAAAAGTACGAACAGCTGCTCTCCCATTTTCCCTTTGACAAGCAGGGAACCCTCGAGTATGCGCGGATGGAGACGGAGGTGCTGGCCGATTATGAGAAGGCGGAACAGCTACTAAACCGTTTCCTGGAGGAGAACTTCCGGGATTACGAGGCGCTGCTGCTGCTCGGCGATACCTACTTGGAGTGGGGCAAGGAGGACCCCGCTAAATTGGAAGAGGCCCGCACGGCCTTTGCCACGTTGATGGAGGAGTACGGGGTCAAGGACGAGATCCTCTTCCGGATGCTGAGCTATTTTATTCGCACTGACAACATGGAGGAGGTACTGAAGCTGAAAAACCGCTTTCAAGCGGATCCCGGCCTGGAGGTAAATCCGGAAGTGTACGCGGAGCTGGGCGGCTACTTGATCGATAAAGACCGGCTGGACAGTGTCCGGGACATCCTGCTGCGGGCCAAGGATGTGCGGGAGACACTGCCGGAGATTCACTACCAGCTCGCCCGGTACTTCAAAGAGATCGAAGAGTACGGCGAGGAGCGTAAGGCGCTCAATAATACTCTGGCATACCTCCGGCGCTCCACTCCCCTCTCACGGGAGCGCCTCTTCATGAAGATCGACACCTACCGCCGTTTGGGAGAGCGGCAGTACGCCGAGGAGCAGTACCTGCAGGCGCGCTCCTCCTATCAGCAAGGGATCGAACTCTACGAGAACGCGCGGGAGCGGAAGCTCATTCGGAAACAGGAAGATTTCGGCCGGCTCTATGCCGACCTTGGCGATATCCACTATTACGTGGCCGGCGAGTATGACCGGGCGTTGGAGTATTTTACGAGGGCGGAAGAAAACCTCTATACCACTAAAGCGCTGCAGTACAAAAAAGGCTACGTTAACTATCGCAACGATCGGTACCGCCGGGCCGGAGAGGAGTTTCAGAACGCCTCCGGCTCCTTCTCTGCAAACTCCGAGCTGATGTATGCCACCGCCAATACCTGGTTTAGGCTGGATAAATATCACTCTGCCGAGGGATATTACACCCACCTCCTCGATCTGCTGAAGCAGGAACTGAATGAGGAGCAGCCCCTACGACTTCAGGAAGATGAAGCGCACCGGGAACTGGTGAGGGACCTCATGCAAACCTCCAACAACCTGGGAGTGACGTACTACGAGCTATACCGGAAAACCGGACGTTCGAACTACTATTCCAAGGCTTTGGTGCAGTTTTCCGACTCGAGTGAGTATTTCGATCGCCTGACCCGCAATCCGGAGACAATGGAGCGGGCGGGGCTTTCGAACCTCGGGTATCTCAATCAGCGGGGGGTGCTGTTTCCCGGCACCTCTTACGAGCAGCAGATTTACCCTGAAATTCCCTTGGACATGCAGGGAGACGTTATCCTCGAGTAGTGGAGTGTAAATGACCCGCCGGGGGAAGTTTGACGTCCACTCTGGTCCAGCGCCCCTCCTCACTGCTGATAGCAATGGAGCCGCCGTAGCGGTCTACCACGGTGCTGCACATACTCAAGCCTAATCCAAGGTGACCTTCGGCTTGCCGGGTCGTATAAAAAGGCTCGAACACCCGTTCCTGAAGCTCGGGAGGAAGGCCGGGACCGTTGTCGGTAAAGGTGATGACGATGCCGCGCGCTCCCCGCCGGGCGGAAATCCATATCCGGCCCTGTCCCGGGGGAAGGGCGGAGAGCGCGTCGAGGGCGTTCTCGAGGAGGTTGGAGAAGAGGGTAAAGAAGTCTTTCGGCCGTCCGTAGTACGGCATCGGCGTCGGAACGGCTGTAGTGCAGCGGATGCGCTGGTCCCGGGCCTGAGAGGTCATCGTAATACAGCTGAATAGAATGGCATCCAAGCCTATTGTATCCGGCGGATCCTCCGGGTGATGGGCAAAGTAGCGCAGCCGCGTGACCACCCGTTGTATGCGCCGCAGACTGTCGTTCACCTTCTCCGAACTGTCCCGCTGTTCCTGCAGCAGAGAAACCATGTCACCGTCAGAAACCCCTAGTTCGCTCAAGCGGCTATGGAGCGAGGCACAGGTTTCGTCGAGGAGCTGCATATGCCCCTTGCCGTAGGTGAGGGGATTGTTGATCTGGTGACTCAGCCCGGCAGTCATACGCATAAGACTCATGTGCTTCTCCCGTTCTATCAATGCCGCCATACTCCGGTTGAGCTGCCGGTAAAGCCGGCGCAGGGCCTGCATGTGAGCGCTGGTAATGCGCAGTGAAAGGGAGATGCTAAAGACAAAAAGGTAGCCGCAGATCAGCAGCGGAGCGAGGAGGGGAGAGACGTGGTGCATGTTGACGGTAAGGAAATAGAAGTAGAGGCCTCCTGCGGCAAGTACCCCCAGAGTGAGGGGCAGGGGCAAAAAATAGGTGGAGAAGGCCAGCAGCAGAAAATAGACCAGGATAGCGGTGAGATAGAGGAAGGTGCACGGGGTGCTGCGGGCGTAATACTGCGGGAACAGGTGAAGTATCTCGTAATAGGTAGCTCCGATAATCACAACGACCGTGAGCACTGAAATTAGGTGCAGCAGGGAGCAGCGGCGGAGAAAAGAGGCGGTAAGAGCGGCGATACACAACAGGAGGAAGCCGTTGAGCAGCAGCAGAGGGACCGGAGCGGCTGCTGTGGCCGTCGAGGCCGCGAGTTTTCCTCCTATCACGGCTGCCGCAAGGAAACTCCACACTGCGACTGAGAGCGTGTGAGGAGAGTGAAAGTTGAGCAGGGAGGTTCCCTGCCGCCTATTGATGGTGAACGGGGCGTGTTTCTCCATACTTCTATCTTCGCACGTGTTATTGATACAAATGATACAGATGTATGATAAAGATCCCGGTACTGTTTCTACACATTATAGCATGCGCCAAAAGCGACAAACAATAAAAAACTGCCCGGCTGCAGATGCAGACGGGCAGTTCATGGAGCAATTCATGCATTCATGCAACGGCGGGCACGTCTAGGCTCCCGCTTACGGCACGGAGTACATCCAGCCGTGGGTATCCTCGATTTTACCGTACTGGATACCTTTGAGGGTGACCAGCAAGTCCCGGGAGAGCTCTCCCATTTGCCGGTCCCTGAACTCCACGGTTTCGCCGTTATACGTAATCGATTCGATGTAGCTGAGCCCGGCTGCCGTTCCGGAGACGAAGCACTCCTTGGCTTCCGACATCGCCTCTTCGATGGAGACTTTCCGCTCTTCCGTTTTGACGCCTTTGTTGCGCGCCAAGGTCAGCAGAGAGGCGCGGGTGACGCCGGGAAGAATCGTGTCGCCAAGGTCGGGGGTGACCAGGGTGTCGTCCTTCATCAGGAAAAAGATATTGGAAGAGGAGCCCTCCTCCACGTAGCTGTGTTCTTCTCCGTCCAGAAAGAGCGCTTCCATGTAGCCCTGTGCTTCCGCTTCCTTCTTGGCCAGAATCGAAATGGTGTAATTGGCGTCGCACTTGATCCAGCCGGTGCCGTTCTTTGTGGCGCGGGTCTTGTCGGTGACCAGCCCGGCGTGATTGCCCGGTTTGAAGTAGGCGCCCACGGGGGTGGCGACAAAAACGACCCACGGCTCTTCACAGAGTCCCAGCCCCACCGACGGCTCGGCGTAGGTGAAAGGCCGGAAGTAGATCGACTCGGCATCGAGGAAGTCATTGTTTTCCCAGGCAGGATCGTAGCTCGGGCCGAAGCCGAGTTCGGTGTTGCGCTTGGTCAGCTC
>CAYFUX010000012.1:66952-78558 GCA_964346455.1 uncultured Spirochaetaceae bacterium | reverse complement strand
GGCGGGAACTTCCTGCCAACCAATGGATGTGGTGGATATAGTTCAATGGTAGAGCGCCAGATTGTGGTTCTGGTTGTTGCGGGTTCAAATCCCGTTATCCACCCTATACGCCACGGTGGTGTATAGTACGTGCGTCCGTAGCTCAGCTGGATAGAGCGCCGGACTTCGAATCCGTAGGTCGCAGGTTCGAATCCTGCCGGGCGTACTAGTGTATGGGCCGTTAGCTCAGCTGGGAGAGCAGCAGACTCTTAATCTGCGGGTCGAAGGTTCGATCCCTTCACGGCTCACTTACGGAAACACGGGGCCGAGGCAAACTCGGCGACGGATTCTGAAACAACGATTTTTGAAGGACGGTTGACGTTCTTCGGAAATTGTGTATAATCACTGCGAGAGTGGTGAAATTGGTAGACACGCCAGACTTAGGATCTGGTGCCGTAAGGCGTAAGGGTTCGAGTCCCTTCTCTCGCAAGGGGCCGCCAGCCGCGGCTGCCATGCACCGCTGAAACGTGCGAGAGTAGCTCAGTGGTAGAGCTCCACCTTGCCAAGGTGGATGTCGCGGGTTCAAATCCCGTCTCTCGCTCCTATAAGCCCGCCAATACGGCGGGCTTTTTTTTGGTTCCGCACGGGGGACCGGTTTTCTAAAGAAAAAAAAATGTGTATATTGTCACCATTCCGGGTATACTTTCGGTGATATAGACAACATCACCTCATTTTCCCCGCACAGGGGTGAATATCACGAACTTTTTGCAAGAGGTACTACATGGTAACGAACAAAGAGGTGCAAAATCTTGACAACTCTGCGGTTAAGCTGACCTTGACGGTAGACAAGGATGCTGCCAAGCAGAAGTATGACGAACTGCTCAAAAAATACGCCAAGCAGGCCCACATCAAGGGCTTTCGCAAGGGCAAGGTTCCCACAAACGTGCTGGAACAGAAGTACGGCGAAGGAATCAAAGAAGAAGCGTCTATCAATATAATCGAAGAAAGCCTTCGCGAAGTATTCGACAACGACCAGGTAGAGAAAAAGCCCCTGCCCTACTCTCAGCCATCCTTGGCAGAGGATGAAAACCTCGACCTGACAGTCGGCGAGGACTTCACCTTCTCCGTGGTGTATGACGTGTATCCGGATATAGAGCCGGGCGAGTACAAGGGGCTGGAGATAGAAGAGCCCAACGTGAAGGTTACCAAAAAGGACGAAGAGCGGGAGCTGAAAGAGATACAGGAGCAGAACGCCATCGTTCAGGAGAAGGAAGGCGGCACCGTCGCCAAGGACGACATCGTCACGGTGGACTACGTGGAGCTGGACGAAAACGATCAGCCCATCGAGGGAACGGAACGCAGCGATTTTGTCTTCACCGTCGGCAGCGAGTACAACATTTACAAGTTCGACGACCAGGTCGTCGGTATGCAGCAGGGCGAAGAGAAGGTCATCGAAAAGGAGTTCCCCGAAGATTACGATTACGAGGACTACGCCGGCAAAACAGTACGGGTAAAGGTGACCGCCAAGCAAATCAAACAGAAAGAAGTCCCCGAGCTGGACGACGAGCTTGCCCAGGACGTGAGTGAAAAGTACGAGACCCTCGAGGACTTGCGCAAAGATATTCGTACCCGAATGGAAAACAAGCTTCAGGAGCAGCTGCGGCAAACTAAAATCGAACGGCTCTTTGATCAAATCATAGAAAACAGCACGATACAGATCCCCGAGTCGATGATTAAGGCAGAGCTGGAGGACTCCTGGCAAAACTTTGTCCAGCAGTCTCGGCTGGGCGAGGATCAGGTGCTCTCAATCCTTCAGGCGCAGGGCAAAAACAAAGAAAACTTGATGGAAGAGTGGCGCCCCAGCGCCGAACGCAGCGTGAAGTTCCAGCTCCTGGTAGAGAAGCTCAAAGAGCTGGAAGGGATCGAGGCCACCGACGAAGAGGTGGACGAGAAGATCAAAGAGCAGGCCGAAGAGAGCGAACAGAGCTTCGATGAGGTGAAGCAGTATTTCGAACAAAACAATTTGCTCGATTACGTGAAAAACGATGTAGAAAACCGAAAACTCTTCGATTTTCTCCTCGAGAAGTCGAAGATTAAGAAAGGGGAAAAACTCGATTACCTGGACTTTGTTCAAAATAATCGTTAGTTTTTAAATAGCACTAAGACGAGAGGTCATTAAATATTATGCAAGAACAGAACAACACCTTGGTACCGGTAGTCATTGAACAAACCGGTGTCGGCGAGCGTTCTTACGATATCTACTCCCGCCTGCTCAAGGACCGTATTGTATTCATCGACAGCCAGATAGTGGACGTCACCGCCGACCTGGTGGTGGCACAGCTGCTGTTTCTCGAGAGTCAGGATCCGGAACGGGATATCAGTATTTACATCAACTCCCCCGGAGGCAGTGTTACCGCCGGCCTGGCCATTTACGACACCATCCAGTATATCAAGCCCGAAATACAGACCATCTGTATGGGTCAGGCATCTTCTATGGGAGCTCTTTTGCTCTCCTCCGGTACCCCCGGGAAGCGATTTTCGCTGCCGAGCGGACGCATTCTGATGCACCAGCCCTGGGGCGGCGCTCAGGGACAAGCCATCGATATCGGCATCCGTGCAAAAGAAATCGTGCGGCTCAAACAAATGATCATCGAGTACTTTGCCAAACACACCGGCCAGAGCGAAGAGAAGATCAACGCCGACCTGGAGCGGGATTACTTCATGTCGGCATCCGAGGCGGTGGAGTACGGCGTAATCGATAACGTATTAGCGAGGGATACAAATGTCCAAGAACAAAAACAGCAATAGTAACGAAGCGATGAAGGTCTGCTCTTTCTGCGGAAAGAGTGCCGACAACGCCCGGCGTCTCATTGCGGGGCCGGGAGTATATATCTGCGACGAGTGCGTCAACGTCTGCAAGCGCATTCTCGATGAGGAGGAGCAGGTTTCCGCCTCCGAGTTCATCGAAGAGGTACCCACCCCTCAGGAGATAAAAAGCTATCTCGATGAGTATGTGGTGGGACAGGAGCCGGCCAAAAAAGTGCTCTCCGTGGCAGTCTACAACCACTACAAGCGCATCGGCCACAAAGACCGTCTGGATGAGGGGGTAGAACTGGATAAATCCAACGTGCTCCTCACCGGGCCCACCGGTACGGGCAAGACCCTGCTGGCCAAGACCCTGGCTCGCAAACTGAAGGTGCCATTCACTATCGCCGACGCCACTACCCTCACCGAGGCCGGCTACGTAGGCGAAGATGTGGAAAACATCCTTCTTAAACTTATCCAGGCAGCAGGCAACAACATTGCCGCCGCCGAAAAGGGAATTGTCTACATCGACGAGATCGACAAAGTGGCACGTAAGGCGGAGAACCTCTCCATCACCCGGGACGTATCGGGTGAAGGCGTCCAGCAGGCCCTGCTGAAGATCATCGAGGGAACTGTCGCTTCCGTTCCTCCCCAGGGCGGGCGGAAGCATCCCAATCAGGAGATGATCAAGATCGACACCTCCAATATCCTGTTTATCGTAGGCGGTGCCTTCGTAGGACTGGATAAGGTAATCGAGGAGCGCATCAGCCAGCACCCGATGGGTTTTGGGGCGGATGTCAAATCCACCAAGGAAAAGGATCTGGTCGAGCTCTACAGCCACCTGCATCCGGACGATCTCAACCAGTACGGCCTCATTCCCGAGTTCATCGGGCGGGTCCCCATCCACGTGACGCTCAACGAACTCTCCAAAGAAGACTTAAAGCACATCATCACCGAACCCAAGAACTCGGTGATCCGTCAATATCAGAGCAGCCTGAAAATCGACGGGGTCGAGCTGGAGTTCCAGGAGGACGCCATCGACGCCATCGCCGAGAAGGCTATAGCCCAAAAGACCGGTGCCCGCGGATTACGGTCCATCGTGGAAGGCTTCATGATGGATATCATGTTCGAGATCCCCTCTATCGAAGGCGAGAAGCAGGTAATCGTCAATCGCGATGTGATCGAGAATTCCAGCAGACCGGAGATAATCTACAAAAAGAAGTCTGCATGAAGTTCTCCTCACTCATGAAAGCCGGTAAAAAAGAGCTCCCTCTCGTTCCGATGAGGGAGCTCGTTGTTTTTCCTCATATGGCCGTCCCCTTTTATGCCGGCCGCGCCCTCTCCATTAGTGCGATCGAGGAGAGCACCGGCGCAGATAGGCTCGTGTTCCTCGCTCCTCAGAAAAACGACAAAGAGGACCCCGGTCAGGAGGACCTCTATGATGCCGGGACAGTGGCCAAGGTGCTGCAGATGATGAAGCTTCCCGACGGCACCGTCCGGGTGCTCGCCGAAGGCCACCAGCGCGCGACATTGAAAAAGGTCGCCCGCAGCGGGGATCATTTGCAGGCGACGGTCTCGCTGATCGAGGTAAACGAAAATCCCGACCCGGTCTTCGACCCTCTGCAGAATACCGTCCGCGACAGTTTTGAGCGCTACGTCAAGTTTCAGAAAAAGAGCTCGCCGGAAATCAACACGGCGGTGCAGAATGCTGAATACCCCGATAAACTGGTGGACCTCGTCTGCGCCAATACGGGGCTGCACACCGAAAAGAAGGTCGAACTGCTGCGAATTTCCGACCGCCGGCAGCGGCTGGAACTCCTTGCTGAATATCTGCAGGAAGATATCGAGGTGCTCAGTCTGCAGGACACCATCAACGAGCGGGTCAAGAAAAAGCTGGAGAGTCACCAGAAAGAGTACTACCTCAACGAACAGCTGCGGCAGATCAACAAGGAGCTAGGTCACGACGATCAGGACGATAGCGGAGCCGGAGAACTGCGAAAGCGTATCCAGGCCAAGAATCCGCCCCAGGAAGTGCTGGACAAAGCCGAGAAAGAGCTGAAGCGCCTCGGGCGCCTTCAGCCTATGAGTCCCGAATCGGGGGTTCTGCGTACCTATCTGGAGTGGATCGCCGACCTGCCATGGAGCGAAAAAAGCGAAGACAACGTCGATATCTCCAGAGCCGAGCAGGTGCTGGACGAAGATCACTATGATATGCAAAAGCCGAAAGAGCGGGTCCTCGATTTTCTTGCGGTGCGGCAGCTGCAGGAGAAGAGCAAGGGCCCTATTCTCTGTTTTGTCGGTCCTCCCGGTACCGGTAAGACCAGCCTGGGCCGCTCCCTCGCCCGGGCGATGAACCGGGAGTTTATCCGCATCTCTCTAGGCGGCGTGCGGGACGAAGCTGAGATCCGAGGGCATCGCAAGACCTACGTCGGTGCTCTGCCCGGCAAAATCGTGCAGTCCATGCGCAAGGCGGGGACGATCAATCCGGTCTTCCTGCTGGACGAAGTCGATAAGCTCAGCTCCGACTTCCGTGGGGATCCCGCCTCAGCGTTGCTGGAGGTACTCGATCCCGAACAAAACTTTACCTTCATCGACCACTACTTGGAGGTCCCCTACGATCTCTCTTCCATAATGTTCATTACCACCGCCAATTCGATCCACTCCGTGCCCTACGCCTTACGCGACCGTATGGAAGTGATCGAGATTCCCGGCTATACCGACCAGGAGAAGGAGCGCATCGCCAAGCAGTTCATCATCCCCAAACAGCTGCGGGAAAATGGTCTCTCCTGGGCCAACGTCACCTTTCGCCACAAGGCGCTGATGAAGATCATCCGGGAATACACCATGGAGTCGGGGGTCCGTAACCTAGAGCGGCAGATCGCCGCGGTGATTCGCAAGGTGGCCCGTTCGGCGGTGAAAAAAGGCTATGTTCCGCAGGAAGGCGGAGAGACGCCCCGCTTTGGCGCCGCAGTTACGGAGGCCAACTTAAGCACCTACCTGGGACCTCCACAATACGAACCGGATCTGGTTTACCGGCAAGCCCGGCCCGGGCTGGCTCACGGGCTGGCGTGGACCGAACTGGGCGGTAAAATGCTCCCGGTAGAAGTCTCCATGCTTCCCGGCGAGGGAAATCTCCTCCTCACCGGCAGCTTGGGGGATGTGATGAAGGAAAGCGCACGTATCGGCCTCAGCTTTTTGCGGGCCAATGCCGACACCTTTGGCATCAACCCGGAGTTTCAGAAGGAGACCGACATCCACATCCACGTTCCCCAGGGAGCGATTCCCAAGGACGGTCCCTCGGCAGGCATCACCATCACCGCCGCCCTCCTCTCGGCTGTAGCCCACACGCCGGTGCGCTCATGCACTGCAATGACCGGCGAAGTAACGCTCACCGGCCGGCTGCTGGCGGTAGGCGGTATAAAAGAGAAAGTGCTGGCCGCCCACCGCAACAACCTTACCACCGTTCTTTTGCCGGAGGAGAACCGAAAGGATCTTTCTGAATTGCCTTCGGAAATTCGCGAGGAGATTACCTTCGTCTTTGCCGAATCCATTCGAGATGCCCTTCTGCGCCTCTTCCCCCATCACTTTGATACGAAGGCGGAGGTCCCGGCCGAAACGCCCAACGAGGGGGAGTGCGCCGGATAAGCCGCCTGGAGGGGGTACGCCGGACTTGTCCCTCTCCACCACTCACCGAGCGGGGAGGAGAAACCGGTAGATAATGAGGAGTGTTTTTGAAAATTGCTTGATTTTCTCACTTACCTGCCGCTATAATACGGGGTGCAATGTAAAGAATACGAGGAGGACAGTCTTGTTGAAACGAAGTGTAGTGTTCGTGTTGATAATATTCATCTCGTGTGCGGGAGTTCTGGCGGCTCAGGAACGCAGTCCCGAGCATACCTCGGAGTTCTTTGTGAAGACTGTACCCATATCCAAGGTATATATGCACCGCCTGGGCTACCGAATCGTCTATCAGAAATCGAACCACCAAATGGCAGCCTTCTACGTACCCAACTCATGGTTTCACGCCACCGATGATGGGAAAGCTCCACAGGCGGAGTTGATAACCGAAAGGACTGAGACCGTACCCTATTTTTCCATCTTCTGGCAAAACGGCGAGTTTGACCACATCCGGCTCTATCTGCACCGGAATAAGGATCACATCAGTTACGGTGACCTCGCGGATCCCGAGGCAATAAACGACCGTTTCGATGTGGAGACCCTCAACCTGGATTTTTAAGGAGTCTGACGAAGGTCCGCCGCGAGGCGGGCTTTTTTTGCGGTCGTGAACGCCTCACGCCGCCCTAACACAATTATGGAGCAGTACGTACCCCAACCCCTTCTACAGTCGCTGCGGGACTACTCCCGCTTTATTTTCATTGGGCATGAGGATCCCGACGGCGACTGCCTCAGCAGTCAATACGCCCTCGCCTCGTTTCTCGCGCGCCAAGGTGCCGAAACGGCCTTGGTAACCCCCGGGCCCTTTGAACGGCCTGAGATCGACCCATACCGCCATAACTTTCGCCTTCATCTCCCCGATGAGGTGCTGCCGGAAAGAACGCTGGTGGTGGTTATGGATTGCTCGACCCTCGACCGTATAGGCTATCTGGGCGAAGAGATCGAGGGTATGCGAGTGGCAGTCATCGACCATCACTCTTCGGGACGCGATTTTGGCGACATCCGTTTTGTCGACCCTTCGGCCCCCGCGGTCACCTATATGGTACTGTACATTATCGAAGCCCTCGGCGGCAGCCCCAATCCGGAAGAGGCAAAGAGCCTGCTTTTTGGTCTGGCCACCGACACCGGATATTTTCGCCACCTCGAAAGCGGGACGGCGGATACCTTTCGCGTTGTCGCCCGGCTCGTCTCGGCCGGCGCCAATCCCAAAGCCATTCACCAGTGGATGTACGGGGGCCGCTCGCTGGAGTCAAAACAGCTCCTGGGGCAACTTCTCTCCAGAGCTACTCGACGTCTCGGCGGACGGGCCGTCTTCACCTATGAAACCCTCGAGGATGCGGAACGGTTTGGCAAACAGCATCGCGATTCAGACGCGCTCTACTCGCATCTGCAGGGTATCAAAGACAACGAATTGGTGGTGTTGGTCCGTGAGGAGGCCCCCGGCCGCTGCACCGTGGGGCTGCGCAGTCACGCCACGGTGGATGTAGGCGCCCTGGCTCGCGAGTTCGGCGGCGGGGGCCATGCTCGGGCCGCCGGCTTCAGTTGGGAAGGAAGCCGGGAGAGTATAGAAAAGTCCCTTCTACATCGGCTCGAAAGCACTCTGTAAACGTGGGTAAAGACCGAGAGTTTTATCTCCGCCGGGACTGAATCTCTGCGGCATGGTTGCTGCATTATCTTCCTTTATTAGTTCATAGAGGGAGGTTTTCACGCATGCGCAGCCACACGCTTACAGACCTGATAGTTGCCTACAAGGAGAGCGGCGAAGGGAAACAGGAGCTGATCAACAAAACGGCGGTCTATGTCTACACGCTTGCCCGTAACAAACGGGACTGGAACGAAGACGAGGCCAGCGAGTTTTTTTGTCAGTTTCTTCCCAAAGTTTCTTCGCTCATCGACCGCTTTGTCTATTGCGGCAAACCCTTCGAGGCATACTTGATCTCCCACGTTAAGTGGAGCCAAAAAAGTTTTTCCGTCAGTTTGAAAAAACGCCGGCGTGAGGAAAAGCTCTTTGTCAGAGAGGATCTGTGGGAACTCCACGAAGATACCCCCTCCTACCTCCAGGAGGTGCCGCAGACTCCGGAATGGCTGCAGGAACATACGAAAAACGGCGAAAAAACCGTCTCTCCGGTGTGGCGGCAGCGGCTTCTCTACCTCTGCTGTCGGGAATGCGATCATCTCGAAAGCGCCATGATTGAGCGCATTGCCGCCATCCTCGATATCGAGGTCGAGCTTCTTCTGGACTACATTGAGCAATCCCGCGCATATATCCACGCCGCCCGTTCACGGCGCCAGCATGCACTCGAAACCCGCAACAGCTGTTACATCCGCCTCCAGCTCTTGGAGGAAGAGCTTTCCGTCTGCAGGGATGAGAACCACCGCCCGCTACTGGAGGAAAAAATTGCCGCCGCGCGGGCTGCACTCAAGCGCCGCAACGAGCGTCTGCTCCACCTGCACGTGCAGCCCAGCAACCGCGAAATATCCTCGCTCCTGAAAGTGCCAAAGGGAACGGTTGACTCCGGCCTCTACTATCTATTCCATCGCCTTCCCGAGCGTATGAACCGGGAGGACGAAGCGGCCTAGCACTCTCTATTTCCGGGCGCGCAGTGTTGTGGACTTTCCTATAACTTTCTATTATTGTGGCTGCCATGGAATTGTGCATAGCCACGGGAAACCCCCATAAAGTCGAAGAACTGCAGGCCATTTTTTCCCGCCACACCTTCCGCACTCCGGCGGAGCTGGGGATAAAGTTCGAATACGAGGAGACCGGCGCTACCTTCTTTGCCAACGCCTACGGTAAGGCTGCCGCTCTCTTTTCTCAAACCGAGCTTCCGGTAATTTCGGATGACTCGGGGCTCTCCCTCCCCGCCCTCGGGGGCGAGCCGGGAGTATACTCCGCCCGGTACGGTAGCGAGGTATACGGGAGACGGCTGGAAGCGCCGGAGCGCAACCGCTATCTCCTCTCCCGTCTCGAAGGCGTCGAGGAGCGTGATGCCTTCTTTGTCTGCTGCATGGTAGCGATTCTGGAGGAATACCGCTTCTTTACCGTGCAGGAGACGCTGCACGGAACCATCATCGACAGCCCCGCCGGCGAGGGCGGTTTTGGTTACGACCCCATTTTCTATCTCCCCCGTCGGGAGCGTACGGTCGCACAATTGCCGGAAGGGGAGAAAAATCGAATAAGCCACCGGGGCAAGGCGGGAGCTCAACTCTCCCGGCTGCTCGACGCCGCGGACACCTGAGGAGGACCATTATGGACCAGCAACAACACACCACAATCCCTGAACGCAGTGAAATCCCCGCAGAGCACAGCTGGGACCTCAGCTCCCTTGTCTCCGGACCCGAGGAGTGGGAGCGGCAGCTCAAGATCATAGAAGAGCGGATCGAGGGGTTCGAGGAATACCGCGGAACACTCAGGGAATCCGCCGAACGCCTCGCTACCTGTCTCGATTTCTACTTTGAGACCGAACGGCTCGGAGAGCGCATCGGCCACTATGCACACCTGCGGAGTGCCGAGGATGTGGGCGACAGCAGCCGGCAGGAGCGCTTCTCCCGCTTTATGCAGGTTGCCACCCGCCTGTCGGCGGCCACCAGTTTTATCGTTCCCGAGATTCAATCCATTCCGGACGAGACGATACAAGAGTTTCTTCAAACACCGGCATTAGAGCCCTACCGCGTGTGGCTGCACAAGCTTCTCCGGTTCAAACCGCATGTCCTCTCCCCGCAAGAGGAGAAGCTCCTGGCGATGCAGGCGGAGGCCAAGCAGACTCCCGAACAAGCCTTCTCAGCCCTCACCAACGTCGATTTCGACTTTGGCACTATCCAGACTCCCGAAGGCGAGCGGCCCCTGAGCCAATCCACCTACGGCTCCTTGATGCAGCACCGCAGCCGGGAAGTACGCGAGAAGACCTACCGCACTTTTTTCGGCGAGTTCGAACAGCACAAGCATACCCTTGCAAGTCTCTATGCAGGCAGCGTGCAACAGGATATCTATGAAATGCGAGCTCGAAATTACCCTTCGACCCGGGCCATGGCGCTCTTTCCCGATGCGGTCCCCGAAGAGGTCTACGACAACCTCATTCACGTTATTCACGACAACCTCCCCCTTCTCCACCGCTACTACGAACTGCGCAGGCGGGCCCTCGGCCTCGACCAGCTTGCCCACTGGGACGTGTATGTGCCGCTTGTAGCGGAGGTAGAGACCCACACCCCCTACGAGGAGGCGGTTGATACCATTACCACCGCCTTATCCCCGCTCGGGGAAGAGTACTGCAGCACCCTCAAATCCGGTCTTCTCGGCGACTGGGTGGACCGCTACGAGAACAGGGGCAAACGCTCCGGTGCCTTCTCCGCCGGAAGCTACGACGGCAATCCTTATATCCTCATGAACTACAAAGATGACGTCCTACGGGACGTGTTTACCCTTGCCCACGAGGGCGGCCACTCGATGCACTCCTGGTACAGCGCACGCAACAATCCCTTTCCGCACTACGATTACACGATTTTCGAAGCGGAGGTAGCCTCTACCTTTAACGAGCAGCTTCTGGCCGATTACCTGCTGAAGAACTCCGAGGACGAACGCATGAAGAGCTACCTCTATGGGAAATTGGCGGACGACTTCATCGCGACCCTCTTTCGCCAGACCATGTTTGCCGAGTTCGAACATACCGCTCACCGCATGGTCGAAGAAGGCACGCCCCTGACTGTCGATTCTATCCGCAGCACCTATGCCGACTTGCTGCGCACCTTTTTTGGCGATGCCACGGAACTGCCGGAGGTAAGCAGCATGGAAGGGCTGCGGATTCCGCACTTCTACCGGGCCTACTATGTCTACAAATACGCTACCGGTCTTGCCGCTTCAATCGCGCTGTCACGCAAGGTGCTGCAGGGAGGAAGAGAGGAGCGGGATCGCTATTTGAGCTTTCTCAAATCAGGAGGCAGCCGCTATCCGATCGAATCGCTGCAGGCAGCCGGAGTCGACATGAAATCCCCGGAGCCTATACGGGAGGCGATGCAGTATTTTCAATCGCTGGTAGAAGAGCTCGAGCGGCGGCTTGGCTAAGCGCCGCGCCGGCGAGTATGGGGCTCCAAAGCGGCGCGGAGAGGTTTCACTCTCCGTGCTTCTCCTGCTCTTCGTATTCCTCTTGCTC
>CAYFUX010000012.1:0-66852 GCA_964346455.1 uncultured Spirochaetaceae bacterium | reverse complement strand
TGCTCTTCGTATTCCTCTTGCTCCTCGAAGTATTCGGCAAAGTGGTCAAAGAGAAACTCGAGGTGTTCACTCTGGCCGCCCAATCCCCGCACCGTCTCCAGCAAATCTAATGCAAGGGCGACAGTCTCCTCTTTGCTTTCCAGCCCAAAGGCCTCGATCCCAATGCGGCTTGCCTGGGTGCTGAAGCGGTTTTTGATGGCATTCGCAATAACAAAAATCGGCACATAACGATACATCGCGAGGCTGGAGGGAACCGGCGTGTAGCCGGCGACACGTACCGCCGCAATTCCCTCGCGAATTCCTTTTACCATGAGTCTCAACAAGTCCCCGCGGTCGTGGAGTTTATCCAGAGAACCGCCGGCCAGGTCCAATGCCGCGAGAATGGGCAACCGCACCGCCGCTTGACTCATATACACCGCCGCCATCTCTCCGCTCTTCTGCACCGGGATCCCCGCCTCGTGAAAGAGGCCGGAAAGCTTGTCGAGCTTATCGGGGGGCGCTTTCTGAAGCGTTCCCAGAGTAACGCCCCAAATCTGCTCCTCCTCGTCACCTCCTTCGACAAACACCACTTTTGGTCCCCGAAGTACGGCGGAGGCGCCGGGGAAGGCAAAGAACACCCGCTCGGGCCCTAGGCGATCACGCCACTCCCCCATACCACGGACGTACAACCCCATAAAGACAACCCATTCAGCCGCTGCTTGCTCCAGTTCCGGCAGTACCGCTTCAACCTGGTGGCTTTTCACCGTCACCAGCAGCACATCGAAATGTTCCTCCCGGGGCAGCTCCGACCATACGGGAAACGGATGATGGTACTCGTAGCCGGTATTGGCATCCTCGAGAATCGCCGGCGCTTGAGCAAGCGTCCGGCAACGCTCGCCTCTAGCCACAAGTGCCACCTCGTTGCCCCCGGCAAGCAGTTTGTAACCAATATATGTGCCCATTGCCCCGGCACCGTAGATTAGTATCCGCATCGCTTCCTACCTCGAAATCTCTTTCTCAAGAACGTTCCTCGTACCCTTTATGCAGTCAACCGACCCTTATCTAGAATAATCGGCAACAACGCTCCACTCTGTAAGCTTGTCCCTCCAGCTTTTATGCCGTTTAGTAGGGATGGGACTGGTCGATGGAAGACGGCGAAACTCGAGCGAAAGCGCCTCCAACTCCTCTTGTCGGCCTAAAGCTTTCACTCCCCGGAAAAAGCTGCGCTCCGACTTCGCTCCGTTGCAGACGATAAGCTGTATCGAGCTAAACTCTTTCACCAGAGCTATCACGTCGTTGTAGTGTTCGTCTCGAATTTCCTGATCGCTGCTTCCTTGACGCCGGCATGCGGCGATGGTATCCCAAAGAGCGATCCCGCAGGAGGCGAGAAATCGGAGTCGCTGGGGGTACTCTTGGTGAGGCTCTTCCCCGAAAATTCCGTAGATAATCCGCCAAAAGTGATTGCGGGGATGACCGTAATACTCACCCTTCTCCAGCGAGGCTCCCCCCGGCATGCTTCCTATAATCAGCACGCGCGGATCTTCGCCCACTACCGGGGGAAAAGAATAAATGTATTCTGAGTTCGATCCCGAGGAGCCCACAGTTCTATCCATACTGACATCATAGCATGTCCCGGGGGACTTTTTCTAACCTCCGCTGCCGCTCGCAATAGCCCCACCCGGTACCAGCCCTACCGGCCCCGCTCTCCGGAATCTTTCGCGCCCGGGTATCGACACAGTCCCCTCCTGAACTCCGAAAAACCGAAAAGGAAATGCTAACTGGGGCGTAACACAAAAACCGAACGTATTGACACAATCCGTACTTTATTGTACTTTACTTCCTGTTGCCAAGGCGCTGCAGTGGTGGAATTGGTAGACACGCTAGCTTGAGGGGCTAGTGGGCATTGCGCCTGTGCCGGTTCAAGTCCGGCCTGCAGCACTACAAAACCTTGAATTACTAGGGATTACAAACCACTCCCGCTCGGGGGTGGTTTTTTTTATGTAAAACTCGGTACACTACAGCACGATATTTGTTGTATAATATAAAATGAGCGTATTAATAAAGCATTTCGTACTACCGTAAACACGATGAGCGAACTAAGCAGCATCCCCATATAAGGAGTTTCCGCCTCGATGCCTCAGCAATCGCCTTACGAGTTCGAACAGGATATCCCCTACGACAAAACTACCGGCACTATTCGCGATTACTGCACCTCCCGAGGATTTCCCATGGGGGGAATCGGCACCGGAGGGTTCAACGTCTTCACCGACGGCGGTTTCGGCATGTTCCGGACCAACCACAACTGGATGAAGTCCATCGGGCGCACTCGCTATCCCCGGGGAACCTTCCTTGCTCTGCGCTGCACCAATGGATCCTCCGCGGTTTCAAAAATTCTTCGCTGCTCTTACCGGGGAGGCAAAGAGTTTGCCAATATACGCAATGTCGCCCATACAAGCTTTAAGGGAGAACTTCCCTCGTTCGAACTCACGTTCGAAGACCCCGAGCTTCCGATAAATGCCCGGCTGACCGGATTTACCTCCCTAATCCCTCACAACCCGAAAGACTCATCCCTTCCGGCCGCTTTTTTTAGCATGACCCTAAGCAACGAGACAGAACAGCCTGTGGATACGACTCTGCTCGTGTCATTTGAAAACATTCTGGGCATCGGCGGCAGCGGCGGACGGGCGGCTAAATTTCCTCTTGACGGGCCGGTACGCTACAACTCGATCCGAAAGAATTATGCCGAATACTTTGAGCACGAGGGCTGCTCCGGAGTTCGGCTTGCCACAGGGCAGGAGTATGAGCCGGGTAATCCAAGACGGCGCGTAGTGGGAGAATATCTTCTCTTCTCCGATTCCGTCTCCATAGGAGACAGTACGCTACATGTCTGCACCCGCTGGAACGCCAACCGGCGGCGTCCCAAAATGCTGGAAGAATTTACCCGCTCAGGAACCCTTCCGGAGCAGGAAGATCGGAGCGGGAACAGCGCGGCATGGGCTGTTCCGCTGGAACTGGCCCCCGGAGAAAGCCGCACGATCCATCTCTATCTCGTATGGTGGACTCCGCATCACGTTATCGAAAAACGGCAGCGGCTGCGAAAGATTACCGGCAGGCACCGGGGAGTGGACCACGGCCATTACTACAGCAACTTCTTCTCCTCCGCCCCGCCCCTCGCCTTCTACTGCCGCCGCGAGCGGGAACGCTTGGAACGGGAGACAATGGAGGTGCCCAAACTGCTCGACGAGGCCTCGCTTCCCGATTGGCTCAGACGATACATACTCAACTCTACGGATTCGATCTTAGTCAACACGCTTCTGCCAAAAGACGGTACGCTCTATACGATCGAGGGAGTGCCGTGGCGATGGCTCTTCGGAGCCCTCACCGGAACGGTGGACCAGCGTCTGGCTTCTCACCCGTATACCGCCGCCTTTTTCCCCGAACTCGACCGTAGCGAGCTCCTCACCTTCTTCCGACTCTCGGTAGCAGGTCGTGTTCCGCACGGGACGGGAAATGCCGACATCGCCCTCGGTTCTCACGAGGTGCCCTACGGTACCCCTATCAAGTCGTTCAACCAGACCGAAGACTGGACCGACCTCCCTCAGTCGCTGGTCCTGCAGACGGGTAAATCGATCCTTCAGCGGAAGGATACGGCTTTCCTGCGGAGAAGTTGGCAGCCGATGGTGGAAATGATGGAGTTTCTCGACTCTACCGTACAGAACAACATTCCGGAGGGAATTACCACCTACGATTACATGCACTACCACCCCTCCTTTATTTATACCGCTATTCTCCATTGCGCCACCCTGCGGATGATGATCGAACTCGGCTCTCTAGTGTTGAGTGAAGCAACCGACACCGTGGATGTGGAGAAGACTCGCAACTTAATCAAGCGTTACCGCACTCAGGCACGCAGCACCCGCAACACTATCGACGCGCTCCTCTGGGACAGCCGGGGCTTTTACCACACCAGTGCAGGACGGCCCACGATCTTTACCTCCGCATTGGCCGGCGACTGGATCAGTCGGTTAGCAGGCTTCGGCCCGATTATTGACTACTCCAAAGCCCTTTCTCACAGCAGGTGGCAAAGCAGGGCGCTTGTTGACTCTTATCCTTACATGTACTCTCGAGCCGGTATAACTCGTCCGTTGGTCCACCGGGAGGCGGACCCTGATGGCACTGAACGGCCGGCGGATACCCGCTATTTCGTTTTGAAAAAAGTCAACAATCCCTGGCAGTCCGTCGGTTTTCAAGCCTTAGAGGCTATCTACCTGGGCCGGACAGAGGAAGGACTGCGTCTCATACAACGCATATGGGACAAAGGCTGGTACGAAGGCTATCCCTGGGATATGGACCACTGGGGAATGCGGGGTCGAAAATATATCACTCACCCGGTTTTTTGGCTGTGGTGGGATCGCGACCACCTGGACACCCTCGGCCATATCTATATGACCCATCCTGTACTCTGGTCAGTGTTTAACGTTCTCACCGGAGTGGCATATCACGCATATAACGAAACTCTATACGTATCGCCTCGTCCTATACCCGAAGAGCATACGTTCCGCATTCCCGTCTTCCTTCCCCGCTTTTGGCTTATGGTGGGGTACGACCGTTCACAGCACAAAGTGAGCTTCAGGGTGCTGCGTCACTTTGGCACTCCGGCTCGGGTGCAGCACGTACTCTACCAAGAGCCGGACGGCACTTCTCATGAACTCCCCTTTTCAGGTCCGATACTGCTCGAACACAGCGTTCGATTTACCTGTCCATTACCAGATACCGTACACTAATGGAAACAAACCGGCAGCATGAGTGTTCTATTCGAACGGCTCGCCCTCCGGTTTTGTGCTTTGAGCCGGGTGAACCCTTTGTGCTTTGAGCCGAGTGATCCCGAGGAGAAGCGAATCGAGAGCGCCAAGAAGAGTAACCGGCGCTACGTAAAAACGAACTTGGAGAAATGAGGCTTGCGCTTAAAGGGCTCTGACCGCCGCATCGTAATCGGGCTCTTCGCTTATCTCCGGAACAAGCTGTCGATAGAGCACCTTGTCCTCCTCGTCCAGGACGAGCACCGCCCGGGCCAAGAGTCCGCGCAAAGGTCCATCCATCTGCTCCACCCCGTAATCCTCACCAAACTTCGGAGACCGGAAAGACGAGAGGGTGATCACATTGTCGATGCCTTCGGCTTTACAGAAGCGCTGTTGTGCAAATGGGAGGTCTTTGCTTATGGTTATAATTATTGTATTGTCCAACTCGGAGGCCCGTCCCTCGAAGGTTTTAGCCGAAGCGGCACATACGCCCGTGTCGAGACTGGGAACAATATTGAGAATTTTTCGCTTACCGGCAAACTCTTTCAGCGTTGTATCCTTCAATTCCTGACTGGTGAGGGTAAAGCCGGGTGCTTTCTCTCCCACCTGAGGAAGGGAACCCGCTACATGTACCGTATTGCCTTTGAAAGTTACCTGTGCCATACCTGCTCCTTTTGAAATAATCTGTTGAGGTGCTTTCAAACATGCCATCTTGAAAGCACCTCTATTGCGAAGTGTAATGCGGCAGGATTAGCCCTGTCAAATGCTTATCTTTTTTATCATGTATTTCTATTCCCCCGCCAATTCAAAGGAGCTCTCGCCAGCTATTTGAGGATGATTTCATCCAGGGGGCGCTTTGGAACGTGGTGAACCTGCTGCTGATCACGGTAGTATTGGATCTCCCCTTCAGCGGTAGTCTCTTCCAGCACAACCTCTTCCACCGGTACTCCGAGAGTGAGAAGAAACATCAGTTCATAGCGTTCGGGAATGTCCAGGATCTCCCGCAGATTCTCGCGATTCATCGAGGCAATTACGCATCCCCCTATGCCCTTTTCCATCGCCCCCAACTTCATCGACTGAAGAGCGGCCCCGGCGTCGGTGGATGCAGTGAGATTTTTTACTTCGGTATCCCGCAGTACCAGGATGTAGGCGGCAGGACGTTCACCCTCCTCAGGGCCCGGCCAGTCGGTGAGGTACGCGGCCCACTTCGTCTGTTCGAACACCCGTGCATTGAGCGTGGAGTCGTTGATAAGGAGATAGCGCAACGGCTGTAGGTTTGCACCACTCATGGTGTGTCGCGCATAGTCGACCAACTCTTCCAAGGTATTCGTCGATATTTCACGGTTTTGATCGAAACGGTGGTAGGAACGCGTTTTGGCAACAAGTTCGGGGAAGTTCATGGTTTACACACCTCCTAAAGGGGAAACTGGATTGCAGGACACACTGCCTGCTCCTTCTATGGTACGGGGAAACCGGAACTTATGCAATCATGTTGTTTTTTCTGCTTTCTGTTTCTACGGTTTTTTACAACGAGGGTCTCCGTCGGAACGCTAAATCTGCGACTTCATCAGTACAAAACCGAATCCTTCCAGAGCCGTCTCCTCATCTGCGACCAGCCAGGCATCCACAATGCACTTGTACGCTCACCCAATTAGCCTATATCATAGGCATAAGAGTTCCTCGGGAACTCCGGATAGAATAACAAGGAGTGAAACTATGCAACACGCACACGGTACGGGAATAGCAATTCTTACCAGCGGCGGTGACGCCCAAGGTATGAACGCGGCGGTTCGAGCGGTAGTACGCACCGCTATTCAGCAGGGTTACCAGCCGTATGCGGTCTACGAAGGCTACCAGGGCATTGTGGAAGGGGGAGAATATATCCGCAAAATCACCTGGGAAAACGTAGGCGGTATTATGCACCGCGGAGGTACGGTCCTCGGTTCGGCCCGGAGCAAAGATTTTAAGACCAAAGAAGGCCGGGTTCAAGCGACAGTCAACCTGGTGCAGCGCGGCATCTCCAATCTCGTGGTCATCGGGGGCGACGGCAGCCTCACGGGGGCCAATACATTCAGGGAGGAGTGGCCCGAGACACTTGCCCAACTGGAAAAAGAGGGCACCATCGACGCGGCTACCAGGGAACAATGCCATACCCTCAAACTAGTCGGTCTCATCGGATCCATCGACAACGACATGTTTGGATCGGATATGACCATCGGCGCCGACTCAGCACTGCATCGCATTACCGAAGCGATCGATGCAATTACCAGCACCGCCACCAGCCACCAGCGTGCGTTTGTGGTGGAAGTCATGGGGCGCGATTGCGGCTATTTGGCCTTGATGAGTGCATTGGCCGCCGGCGCCCAATGGGTGCTCATCCCCGAAAATCCTCCGCAGAGCGACAATTGGGAAGATGAGATGATCGAGGTAATGAAGGAGGGGCGCGAAGCGGGACGCCGCTACAGCATCTGCGTAATCGCCGAGGGGGCGCGCGACAAGCATGGAAACCGCATCACTTCGGATTATGTCGTCAACGTTTTGAAAGAAAAGCTCACCGAGGATACCCGCCTCACTATCCTCGGCCACGTACAGCGAGGCGGCGCTCCCAGTGCATTTGACCGCTATATGAGCACCCTCCAGGGCTACAAGGCGATCAATACACTTATGGAGATGGAAGAGGATTCCAGTCCACAGGTGATCGGTATGCGAAAGCACCGTATGGTCGCCTCCCCGCTTATGGAGTGCGTGGAGGAGACCCACTCCATCAAACAAGTCATTGAGAACCTAGAACGCGAGAAGGCGATGAAACAGCGCGGCGGAAGTTTCTACGACACTTTTGACACCTTCCAGACGATGATCAGTGCCCTGCCTCGCAATCCCGCCTCAGAAGAGGAACGCCGCTCGTATGTCGTGCTTCACGGCGGCCCCCCTGCTCCGGGAATGAATACCGCTGTGCGCGCTGCGGTCCGCATGGGCATTGATCACGGCCATACTATGTACGGCTCGGAAAACGGCTTTGAAGGACTCATCCAGAACGATCTCCACGAGATGAACTGGATGAGTGTAGACGGCTGGGCTCCTCGGGGAGGATCGGAATTGGGCACGAACCGGCGCAATCCGACCGAAAAAGACCTCCCTGCAATTGCCGAAACGCTCCGCGCTTATGACGTCGACGGAATTCTCATGATCGGAGGCTGGGACGGCTACATCTCCGCCCATATGCTGCACTCCCATCGGCACGAATACTCGGAGTTTAACATCCCCATCATCTGTCTTCCCGCCACTATCAACAACAATTTACCCGGCTCCGAGTTGAGCATCGGAACCGATACTGCACTCAATACTATTGTGGACGCGGTCGATAAGATCAAACACTCCGCTGTGGCCAGCAGAAGAGTGTTTATAGTAGAGGTTATGGGCCGCTACTGCGGGTACCTCACCTTGATGAGTGCCATTGCCTCCGGCGCGGAACGGGCTTACCTGCACGAGGAAGGTGTCCGTCTCACAGACCTGCAGCACGATCTGAAGCAGTTAGTGACCGACTTCAAACGCGGTAAGAGACTGGGGCTGATGATTCGAAACGAACGGGCCAACCCATTCTACACCTCCGATTTTCTCCGTTCCCTCTTCGAAGAGGAGAGCGGGGGGCTCTTCGACGTCCGTTTGGCCGTGCTCGGTCATCAGCAGAACGGCGGCGACCCCAGCCCGTTTGACCGCATTCAGGCCACACGCCTTGCAAAACGCTGTATGGAGCGGCTGTTTGCAGAGTCCTCCGAAACTCCTCGACGCAGCTATATCTGCGGTTTCATCAAAGGAGCGGTGAAGTTCCACGACCTCGACGCCTTCTACGATATGGTCAATACGAACTACCAGCGACCTCTGCAGCAGTGGTGGATGAATCTACGGGAAATTGCCCACACAATGGCCCATGAGCCGCAAGAGGCTCACGAAGCCCATGAGCAAGAGGAATAGTAACGCACTGATGTTGGCGCTTCCGGGGAGGAGCAGGAGAACCTGCCCTCCTCCGGTATTCGCGCTGTTTTTTGCCCTTCTACCCCCCCTGCGTGCTCAAGAGTACATACCTTAAGTTACATCCCTTAAGTGCTCAAGAGTTCCTTCAGGGTATCGGCATTTTCGTACATCCCTTCGTTGTTGAGAAGGCACAGCACTTCGCCGTGGTGCTCTTCAAGTCGCCGCAGTGTCTCGGCAAGCTGTTCCAGCTCGGCCTGATCGTATGTATAGCGGTAATTGAACTCTTTCTCATTCAGACCGTGGAGGCGGCAATACGCCGGGCTTTCTGAAGAGAGTGGAGCGCGGCGGAGTACATCGGTTGCGTGGAGTACCCCGCACTCGCGACAAATCCTTTCCACCGCGTTCGGATATTCCAGCCAGTTGCCCCGCGGCTCCCAGGCGATACTCGGACTCTCTTTACCGGCTTCCTCGAAAAAGCGTCGAGCCTGCTGTTCGTTTTCCTCGCTGTACGCAAATTGTGCCGGAGTCTGCACAAGTATAATCCGCGCCTCCAACACCTCGGCCACCGCAACAGTCCGTCGCCAGGCATCACGAACCGACTCGTTCCAGCGCAGATTACCAAACTCCTCGAGCTGCTGCCGGCTCAGCTTTTCCTTCCGTTTACGCCAGACCATGCTGTCGGTAGGATGCGTTACGGCCATCCAGGCCTTCACCGCAATCTCCAGCTCTTCCCCCGCCTCTGCCCTCCAGCGGCGGGCAGTTTTTTCCATCGGCAGAGAATAGAAGCTCTTGTTCAACTCGAGCACCCGGTAACGGTCGGCATACGCGGCCAATTTGCTGGGGTAGCGCTCTTTCCACCCGCTTCCGGGCTTAAAATCTCCGTAACCGCACGTTCCGATTCGTATCATACATTTAGACTACCAGGCCGCGTATACGCTGTAAAGCACACATACTGCACCTCACTCATTCTTGAAGGCATACCAGGAGAACCAGAAATGGCCCGTTCCGGGCACCGGCTCCAGCCGCACTCCTGCAAGCGGCCCCTTAACCGCTGTCCCGCTAGCGTCCCAGCGGCTTCCGGTCTGCCGGTCGACGATATGGCCCTCAGTGAAACGGAGTTCAAGTTCACGCCCTTGTGCCCGGGGAATAAATCCGTTGGCACTGCCGATATCCCGACCTGTTTCCAGCTCCCTTTCATCCAGCGGCGATGCTTGTCCCGGCTGCCAGAACACTACCAGGGGAGTCCCGCCGAGGGTGGTCTGAACAACCCGCTCCTGCCTAAGCTGTTCATAGGGAAACGCCTTCCACTCGCCGCCTAGCCGGACCGCATAGACGCGGTCCATCGGCTCCTGTTCTTCGCTTATCTCCGGTCCCCGATAGAGAAACGGCCGCTCGGAGGTGTCGTAGCCTGCATACGGGTTCTGTCCATACGGGCGGGAGTACCCTGTATCCTTGGAGAGCACCCGTGCCTCGGGATAGCGTCCGGCCGCTTCCTCCCAACTAAGAGTAAGCACCGGCAGTATGCGCAGCTGTCCGCCTGCGTACCTGCCGGCAATCCCCTTGCCGCTCGCCTGCTGCCACCAGGTCTCAGTCTGCCGGTCGTACATAATTAGGTTGGAAAATCGCAGCCGTCCGGTAGTACCAAAATCAAGGACCCGTCCGTCGTAACGGCGCAGGAAGGCGAGCCCGGTATTACATAGCGGACAATAGGTCACCGCCACCGGTACACCGCCTATTGTGTCATTTACGATTTCATGCCACATAAGGACCTGCAGCGGATAGATACGTACCTCGCCGCCGGAGGCCTTTTCTCCAGGTTCTCCGCTCTTATAGCCGGCCACGATCACCGACTCTTTCGGAGCAAGCCACTCCTTCGCCTCTTTCTGAGAGACAAAACTGGGGTCGTCGATGGCCGGGATGCCGTCTTTACCCGGTCCGCCGGAGATGATCTGCTGGTAGGCGACAACGGCTCTTGAAAAATCAGTATCGAAAGCCCCTTCTGCTGCTTGCGGCGGAGACTGACCCTGCAATTCGCTAGGCAGCGCAGGGCTTTCGTACTCGGGAGCCTTTTCGACCGCAACGGGAAATCCCGTGCTCAATTCGAGGTTCACCTCGAGTTGGGCAACTTTGGTTTCAGAGGCTTGCTTGCCTGTAGTTTCTCCATTACTCTTCTTCTCGGACTGAGCTGACTGATCGGGGCTTTCTCCTTCGCTTCTCGGTTGAGCTTCGGCGCCGCAGGATACAAGCAGCAACACCATCCCCGCTGCCAATCCTATAGATGTACGTCTTTTCATAGCCGATACCTCCTTACACTTCTTTGACGCGGCGGCGCAACACTATTATACCTGAAAAGAGACGGCAGCGGGACGAGGAGCCCGTAATGGAGTAGAATACGTACAATACTCCACTTTCGCTTATCGCAGACTATTGCTACTATGTGTAGCACTTTTGAAGCGCATCGTTTTTTAGAGTGCCAAAGTATTAGGGAGTCCGTTCATGACCGTCCGGGAGAACACAACAATCTTGCTTGCAGAGAAAGACCCTATCGCCGCCAATGAAACCGCGCGCCTCGTATCCGCTCGCGGGTATCGCGTTGTCCACGCCCGCTCCGTTGAGGAGTCGGTTAAATGTGCGGTCTCCAATAGTGAAATAGACCTTCTTCTCATGAATATCGACCTCGAGGGTAACGGAGAAGGGGCCGGAGCGGCAAAACGCATTTTCCAATCCCGGGAACTGCCGATTATCTTTCTCTCCGACCGTACGGGGGCTGAAGCGGCTGAAAAAGCGAGAGAAGTCCCCAACTACGGCTTTGTCGTAAAGAACGTCGGCGAGCACGTATTGCTTGAAACCCTCGACATGGCTCTTCACCTCTTTCACACCCCCCCGGGAAGTAGCGTCCGCTCCCAAGTCAAACAGCACCGCGGGCCCACGTCCCCCAAAGAGAAGGACTACGCTGCCAAACCAAGCTTCCGCGCCTTCTTCGAAAGTATCCGAGAGCCGGTCCTGAGAATGAGCGCCCGCTGTATTATTTTCGATTGCAACCCCGCGTTCACCGAGCTTTTCGGTTATGCCCCGCATGAACTCCACGGTCACAGCACTCAACTCCTCTATGCCGAGGAACACGAAGCCCCTTCAACGGAACAAGAACTCGACTTCTTAGAGGATCAACCAACCCTCCTTAGCACTCAGCAATTTCAACGCAGAGACGGCACCCAGTTTCCGGGAGAAATCAGTATCCATCCGCTGAGCCATTTCGAAGACAGTGAAGTGGAGTATATCGCTATCATCCGCGATGTCAGCAAACAAATATACTTGGAACGGGAACTCCGCAGCAGCAACCGCTTTCTCAGCACTCTTCTAGACAATCTGCCCGGTATGGCCTACCGCTGCCACAACGACCGTAATTACACTATGTTCTTTGTCAGCAGCGGCGTACGTGAGCTTACCGGCTACGGCCCCGAAGAACTGCTCTACAACCGTTCGGTAGCCTACGGGGCGCTGGTTACCGAAGAGGATAGGGAGCACGTGTGGAAGACGGTCCAGGAGAGTCTCAACTCCGGCGAGCCCTTTGCGGCAGTCTACCGAATTCGGACCAAGCAGAACGCGGTTCGCTGGGTGTGGGAACGGGGTACCGGCATCTATAGCTCTTCCGGAAAGCTCAAAGCCCTCGAAGGCTTCATCACCGACATAAGCGAACGGAAAAAAGCCGAAGAGGAACTCCAGCGCATGATCGACGAACAGAACCTGGTTCTGCAAGAGGTGCACCACCGGATTAAAAACGATATGAATACCATCCGCTCTCTGCTCTCTTTACAGGCTGCCTACAGCAGCAGCAAGGGTGAAAAAGAGGCCCTCGAGGATGCCCGTAGGCGGCTCGCCATTATGAGCACCATCTACGAAACTCTCTACACCGGTGAAAGCCTCCATAGCCTCTCCGTCAATCCGTTTCTTCTCCATTTGATTGACAATGTACGGGAGGCTTATTCCACAGACTCCGATATACGCGTCATCACGGATATTGAGGATATGAAAATCTCCGCCAAACTTGCCATGCCTTTGGGAATTATCGTCAACGAACTCCTGACCAACGCGTACACGCACGGCTTCACCGAAGGCCGCGAGGGAACTATCCGGGTCTTCGTCGCCTCAAAAAGAGAGCTGATAGAGGTTACAGTGGAAGACAACGGGAAAGGGCCGCCGGAATCCCTCACCCAGGGACAAGCGTATGGATTCGGCCTCCAACTGACATCCTCGCTCACCGCTCAACACCGGGGAACACTGCGCATTACCCCCAACCGGACCTCCGGAGAGGGAACACGAGTGTACGCATCTTTGGAGCGGCGTTCATGAACAACATACTCGGAATTCTCGGCTCTTTTGCCCTGGTCTTCATCGTACTCGGTGTCGCCGGCCTTCTACTGCGAACCGGCCTCGTGTCCCCGGGGATTAGCCGTAAAGTTGTGCATATCGGCGTGTCCAACTGGTGGCTCTTTGCCATGGCAGCCATCGACGCGCTGTGGGCGGCCGCAATAGGGCCGGTGGTGTTTATTCTTTTCAACAGCTTCAGCTACGCCCGGTCTCTCATTCCAGCCATGGACATTGGCGCCCCGAAAGAGAACCTGGGAACCATTTATTTCCCTATCTCCCTCTTAACCGCAGTCCTGCTGTGCTACGGAGGCCTTTTTCCGCTGCATGCCGGAGCCGTCGGCATTCTCGTGATGGGGTACGGCGACGGCGGCGCTGCGCTGTTCGGCACTCGTTTCGGCTGCCGCAGCCTGCGGATATTCGGTTTTCAGCATACCAAAACGCTCGCCGGGAGCGCTGCAATGCTTTTGATCTCCTCGTCCGTCACTGCGGCGGTTGCGTTCTTCGCGCAGCCTGAGATGAGATTTCCCGCGCTTCTCCTTATCGCTGTTCTGACGGGCCTCTTTGCCGCCGGGGTTGAACTGTTCACTCCTCGGGGCATCGACAACCTCACGGTTCCCATACTCACTACCATTTTCTACGGGAGCATGTGGATATGACCTCCATCTTACTGATTCGGGCTTTTGCAGGGCTGGGAATCAACGCCCTCTTTGCTTGGGGAGCCTACCAAAGTGCCTCGGTTACTCGAGGAGGCGCCGCTGCCGGACTCGCGGTGGGGACCGCACTCTTTACCGCCGGAGGCTTCCTCTTTTGGATGCCCATGGCGGGCTTTTTTCTCTCCTCTACCCTTTTGAGCCGGTACAAAGAACAGCACAAAGCAGCGGCGGCAAAGCTGCATGAAAAGCATGCGGTAAGAGACACTCTTCAAGTGCTGGCTAACGGCGCCCCCGGGGCCGTATGGGCTCTGTTGTATCTTCTCTTTCCGACCCCTGAAATGGCGATGGGAGTGGTAGTCAGTTTCGGAGCAGCCAACGCGGACACCTGGGCCGGAGAGATAGGGCTGCTTTCACGCCGGCGGCCGCTTCTGATTATCGGCGGAGGGACGGTGCAACGGGGCCGCAGCGGGGGAGTCACCCCCCTCGGACTCAGCGCCTCTCTGGGAGGAGCTCTAAGTATCGCCGCGCTCTTTTTCCTGCTCTCTCTTTTTCACCCGGGATTTTTTCCCGAACACGCAGCTGCGGAGCGGGGGATCTTCGCGGTAACGGCAGCCGCCGGGGGATTCTTGGGCTCGCTTATTGACAGTATATTGGGAGCCACCCTCCAGGTTCAGTACGCCGATTCCCGGACCGGCGCATATACCGAACGGCCCGCCTCCCCGGAGGAACCCAACCCACGCGTGCGGGGCGTTCCATTCATCAACAACGATGCAGTCAACTTTATCAGCTTTCTCCTTGCCGGCGCAGTCTCCGCCTGGATCCTCGGACTGATCCAGGGCTAAGCGGGGGGACGCTCAAGCAAAGATCACCGGAGTATGAGGTGTTACCGCATGTACATTCCCCCGTTGATATCGATGGTTTCACCGGTCATAAAGGGGCTTTCCATAACAAATCGCACCGCCCGCGCAATCTCCCGGGGCTCTCCTCCCCGTTCCAACGGAATGGCGTTCAGAAACTTCTGCATTTGTTCTTCGCTGGTGGATTTTTCGTGAAAGGGAGTGAAGATGATTCCAGGAGCGATGGCATTCACCCGTACATCGGGAGCCAGAGCCCGGGCCACGCCGCGGGTGTAGGTGTCCAGCGCTCCCTTGGAGGCTGCGTAGGTGGTGGCGCTGGGCGATCCGGTTCGTGCCGCCACAGAGGTGATGTAGATAATAAGCGGTTCCTGTCCCTTACGAACCAGAGGCGTGAGGAGGGCAGTAAGACGCATTGCGGAAAACACGTTGAGCTCGAACGTAGCCTGAGCCAGCTCCCAGCTGGTCTCTTCTATGGAGTGACGCGAAAGCAGCCCCCCGGCGTTGTTGATCAACAAGTCGAGACTGTCAGTACGCGACTGAACCTGCCGAGCCAGCTTTACACAGCCGTCGTCGGTGCTCAGATCCGCTTTCAGTAGCTCCGGAGTGCCGTCATGACGGCGCACCTCTTTGGCCACTTGCTGGGCATTCTCTTCACTGTGGTTGTAGTGGATGTATACCGTATTGCCTTCCGCCAGTTCTTTGGCGGTGGCAGCGCCGATCCCCGTGCTCGCACCGGTAATAAGTATCTGTTTCATTCCTCCCTCCTTAGCGGTTCTGAAGCCCTTGGAATCGTTTCTGAGTCCTTCGGGCTGTAGCCTCTACTGCAGTTTCTCCTCCACCGAACGCACTTTACCGTGTATGGCATCTTCCCGCCCCCGGCGGTAGTCCATCTTGATCGTGGTAGAGAGGCGCTCACAATCACTCTTCAGTTCATCCAAGCAATCGCCGATTACCCGCGTGATCTCCTCGTACGTCCCCTCGATCACCGTGCCCATGGGGCCAAAGCTATACGGCAGGCCGCTGGCGCGAATGATGCGTTCGATCCGCGCCACGTAGGGGCTGAGACTCTCTCCCTCTCCAATGGGAAACATCGAAAATTCGCATATACACTCCCGTTTCATATTCGACACCTCCGCAGCAATACAGGGCTATCGGTACGAGTCGAGCATCGCGGCCACCTTTTGCCGGTCCGGTTCACGGCCGGCAATCGGTTCGCTGATGCCGCTGTACTCGTAGGCAGCCTCTTCAAAACTCTTCTCCGCATCGCTCTCATAGAGCACTCCCAGCGGAAGCTTGCCCGTGCCCATGGCAAGGGCCAACGCAGCACTGAGATCCGACGGATCGTGTCCCTCGTCGATACGTTCGCTGTTTTGCTTGAACCAGCCGAAGGTGTTGATGCGGTTAAACGTGACACAGGGCTGAAATATATTTACCAGGGAAAACCCCCGATGCTCGATTGCCCGGGATAGCGTCTCGACCGCCCCTTCCCGGTCGCTGACCGAGGCCTGCGCCACAAACGTAGCCCCCGAGGTAAGCGCCACGGCAAGCGGATTGAACGGCCGGTTGATGACACCCTCGGTCTGCAGGCTGGTCTTCATTCCCCGGGGGGTGGTTGGCGAAGCTTGCCCCTTAGTCAATCCGTAGATACGGTTGTCGTGCACAATTGCCGTTACATCGGTGTTACGCCGCATCGAATGGAGAAGATGGTTGCCGCCCTCTCCGTACATGTCGCCGTCTCCGCTTTCTATTATCACGGTCAGCTGCGGATTGGCGACCTTGATTGCCGTCGCCGCGGGCAGCGCCCGGCCGTGCAGCCCGTTGAACATATTGAGGTGTAGATACTGGGGCGCTTTGGCAGCCTGCCCGATACCGGAAACCATGACCGTTTTTTGCGGCGTAAGCTCCAGTGTTTCGATTACCCGCTCAACGATGTTTTTTACCGTAAAATTGCCACAACCGGGGCACCATGCAATATCGTGTGCTATCTGTTCCATTATTCTACTCCTTCTCTCCTAACTCTCAAATATTCAGTCGAGCAGATTTCCGAGCGCCTCAGCCAGCTCTTCAGCAAAAAACGCGTATCCGTCATCTTTCAAAATCCGCTCCTCAACCTCTATACCACATTCACGCTGCAACAGATCGGCAAAGCTTCCCGTGGGACTGTCCTCCACCAGTATGCGCGTGTCGTAGCCTCCCAATAGCTCGGCTATCTCTTCTCCGAGCGGGTAAAGCTGCAGAAAGTGGATATGTGCAAGCCGTGTGTCACCCAGCCTCTTTATAGCCTCGGTAATAATCGGCTCCGTTGACCCCCAACCGATGACAGCGATACTTGCCTGCTCGTCGCCGTACACCTTAGGGGGCAAGGTCTCACGGCGCATACGAAGCTCTTTCTCGCGCCGTTTTTCCACCTGCCACCGGCGCATCTCCATGCTCTCGGTAATGTGGCCGGCCTCATCGTGTTCGTCGCTGTCCACCTTCACCACCCCGTCTCCGTAGCCGGGTACGCTCCGCGGAGAGATTCCTTCCTCGGTAAAGCGGTAGCGGCGATATTCGCCGTCACTGGCCACCACGTGCGACTCATAGGGAACTTCCTCCGTATCCAGTTCCATGAGCGTATAGTGAGAGTCCATATAGTACTGGTCGGTCAGCACCATTACCGGCACTTGAAAGGCGTCGGCCGTCTGAAACGCGTGAGCGGTGATACGGTATCCGTCCGCCACCGTACCCGGAGCAAAGACCGCTCGGGGGAAGTACCCATGACCGCCGTTGACCGCAAACGCCAGATCTCCCTGACTGGTGCGGGTGGGCAAGCCCGTTGCCGGTCCCGGACGCTGGGCGATGTGAATAACCATCGGCGTTTCCAGCATCCCTGCGAGACTGAGCCCCTCGCTCATCAGGGCAAATCCTCCGCCGCTCGTGGTGGCCATCGCACGGGCCCCGGCATACCAGGCTGCTACCACCATATTGGCGGCGGCAATCTCGTCTTCCGCCTGTTCGACGATTATGCCAAACTCCCTTGCCCGGGCACCGAGAGTTCCCAGCACCGCAGTCCCCGGAGACATGGGATAAGAGGAGACAAAGGTGCACCCCGCCGCAAGAGCACCGGCAGAGACCGTGTCACTCCCCGCAAGGTACATGGCTCTTGTCGCCTCTTTATTGCTCGTCAGGTCCATGTGGAATCCGAAGCGGCGGCGGATCTCACCGCCTTCCCGGCTGCCACCTTGGTATGCCTCCAAATTCTTCTCTATCACCTCTTCGCCGGCATCGGTAAAACTGGCGCGCACCCCCTCTTCAGCATCGCCTTCATCGATATGCAACAGTTCACAGGCTATCCCGCTGGCGATCATACTGGCATATTTCTCTCCCCCGATCTCCTTCGCCATGTTTTCCAAGGACATCGAATAGGAGTTGCCTCGCGCAGCCGCATCCGCATTCTCTCCGACAATAATAGAGCTTTCTGTGAGCCGCTCCTCCACGTGCGGCACTGCCTCGCCGGTCAGAGAAATAAAGACGTCGATATCCCTCAGATTGACGCCCACCGGGTCCCGGGGTGAGGAAATCACCAAACTGGTGGTGTTGACGCCACCGCGGATACGGGACTCGTATTCGCGAGTGGAAAAGACGTGGAACCCCGCTATCTTACAGATTTTGGAAATGACTTTCTCTATGGTTTTGAGACCCTGCCCGGCCTCTCCGCCTATCACAATGTGCACACTGCGTTTCTCCATAATACCTTGCTCCCTTTCCATGCGGTAGTTTAATGAACATTACTGCCTACAGCAAAGCACCGCTGCGGCATCTACTCTGTCCCCTCTTTTATCTACTTTTAGTTTAGGGTTCCGCTGTGCAGATGTCAAAGTTTCGCCTCAACTATCGAAACCTGTCACGAAGCTTGCATTTCCATGCCGCATCCTTTACCGTTAAAGTTGAAAGGAGAGTTCAATATGGCTACTATGTATCATGAACCGGTAGAAGAATTACCGCAGGAGACGAGGGATATAACCCGCGCTCTGCAAAGTCTCAAAGAGGAGATCGAGGCGGTTGACTGGTATAATCAACGGGCAGCGAGTACGGGAAGTCAAGACCTGCGTAATCTTCTCCTGCACAACAGAAACGAAGAAATAGAACATGCGTCGATGCTGCTGGAGTGGCTTCGCCGCCTTATGCCGGCGTGGGACGAGCAACTGAGAACGTACCTCTTTACCAGTGGTCCTCTCGAAAACCTGGAGGAGAGTGCCGCCGGCGGAGAGGCCGGCGAACAGAACGCTGCAGGAGGCCGCTCTTCCGGCGACCTCGGAATTGGTCGCAACTCATAAAGATAGGAAAAGGAGCTTTGTATGGATATACTTAAACGCGATCGTTCTCCGATTTCCGACGCCGCATGGGCGGAAATCGATGAGGAAGCACGGCGAATACTGCGAGCCAATCTCTCGGCGCGCAGTTTTGTTGATTTCAACGGCCCCTTGGGCTGGGATTACACCGCCGCCACCGTTGGCAGGCTCAGTGTCTCTGACACGGGGAAAAAGCAGGAAGTACGCTACGGCATCTTCGATGTCCAGCCGCTAATAGAGAGCCGCGTCGAGTTCGATCTGAGTACCTGGGAGCTGGACAACATCGACCGCGGCGCCAAGGACATCGACTTTAGCAATCTTGACGAAGCGGCAAAGCAGAGCGCCCGCTTTGAAGAGCAGGCGGTGTACCAAGGCCTTTCAGAAGGAAAGATTCAGGGACTGCAGGGGGCGGCCGAAGCGGAAGTTGTGCCGCTAAAATCCGGTACCCCCGGAGAGCTCCTCCAGAGCCTCTCAGAGGGAGTGTCCCGTCTCGTCGGTGCATCTGTCGAGCGGCCCTACAGTTTCATCTGCGGTCCGGAGGTGTGGTCAAAGCTCGATACTCTCTCGTCAGAAGGTTTTCCCCTGCGAGACCGCATAGAGCGGCTCATCGGGGGCCGAATCATTATGAATCCCGGAAACTTTGGCAACTTTCTCGTCTCCCTCCGAGGCGGTGATATGGAACTGACGGTGGGACAAGATTTTTCGGTAGGCTATATAGGTCACACCGGGACAACGGTGACCCTTTTTCTTACCGAAACCTTTACCTTCCGTGTCATCGGCCCTGAAGCGATCGTTTCTTTCAAGTAGAGGAAACCGCTCACAGCTATCCCCATTTTCTACGCCCAGCGGCGGGACCGTATTTTGGGTTCCGCCGTTTTTTTTCTTCACCTGCTTCTCACTGCCTAGTTATCACTGCCTTCTCGTATCCATGAACTCCCCGAGTTTTGTCCGGCGATCATCCGATTGCCGCGCCCTTACATACAGTCAGATTTCTGCTACAGTGCATTGACTATCAGAGCAGCAAAAGAGGAGCGGAAGAGGAGCGGAATAATGATCACGATCGAAAGAGTGAGCCGCGCATTCGGCGAGACTCAAGCAGTAGATGATCTCAGTCTCTCAGCCCGGGGAGGGGAGATTTTCGGGCTTATCGGACCTAACGGCGCCGGGAAGACCACCACAATTCGGATAATCATGAACATACTCGCTCCTGACCGGGGAGAAGTATTATTTAACGGCCGGCCGCTTAGGGCAGAGGATACCGATCGCATCGGCTACCTCCCGGAGGAGCGGGGACTCTACCGCAAAGTACGGGTAGCCGAGATGCTCCGCCATCTGGGAGAGCTGAAAAGCAGCCCTCACCAAGAGTGCGAGGCGGCAATAGATCGCTGGCTCGAGCACTTCGATCTGCAGAAGTGGAAACAGAGTAAAATCAACGAACTGTCCAAAGGGATGGCGCAGAAGATCCAGTTTATCGGTGCCCTTATCCACGACCCGGAAGTCATCATTCTTGACGAGCCGTTCTCGGGACTGGATCCGGTCAGTGTGAACACCCTCCGGTCGGCAATCGTGGAGCTGAGAAACCGCGGAAAGACCATCTTCTTCTCCACCCATGTGATGGAGCAGGCCGAGCAATTGTGCGACCGCCTGGCTCTGATCGACCGGGGCCGGACGGTGTTGTCTGGGACTCTGGGGGAGCTGCGCTCCGCCTACGGCTCCCGCACAGTGAGCGCGGAGTTTGAATCGGCGGTGGATCCGAGCTTTACGCCCGCCGGAACCGCCATCCTCAACCGCTACCCCCGGCTCCTCGAACTGCGACTCGAAGAGGAGGCCGACCCTCAGCAGGTACTGCGAGAACTCTCAAGGGTAGGGGCACTGCGCCGCTTTGAGGTAGCCAAGCCCAGTCTCCATTCGATCTTTGTGGAGCAGGTACAGAGGGAGAAGAACTATGCGTAAGATGTATGCAGTGGCAAAAATGATGTTTCGGATAACCGCGATGAACAAGGCCTTCGTGATCATCACGCTGGTCGGCCCCTTCCTCATCGGGGCAGTGGCGGTACTCCCCGGTCTGCTCACCGCCAGCGGTGCCGGCATGCCGGATCGGATCGAGGTGGGCATGGTCAGCGATCTGCCGGAGCTCCCTGAACAGCTTTCCCGAGAGCTTGAGAACTCACCGGTGGTGGTGCAGGAGTTTGACTCGCTGCAGGAGGCCCGCACGGCTGCGGAGGAGAAAAAGATAGCCGGTTTTATAGAGGTGACCACCCCTCCTAAAGAGACACAGCGCTACACGTACTTCTCCCGCACCGGGACGGACGTCACCGCCACGGAAGCATTAGAGAAAGCCCTGGGGACCCTCTCCTCCCGAGAGCGGCTGAAGGAGCGGGGCGTGGACCCGGAGGTGATGAGTATCATCGACGAGACGCCGGAGCTGGCGATGCAGAAGATAGGGGAGCAGGAGAACTCTTCCGGGGTCATGACACTGATGTTTACCAGCATCGGCTTTGTCATGCTCCTTTATATGACGGTGCTACTCTACGGCCAGATGATCGGCCGCTCGGTGGTGCAGGAGAAGACCAACAAGACGGTGGAGATTATGCTCTCCTCCGTCCGGCCGTGGCAGCTGATGTACGGGAAGATCGCAGGCATCGGCTTTGCGGGGCTGCTGCAGTACGCCGTCTGGTTTCTCCTTGCCGGGCTGCTTCTAACGCTCCTGGCCGCCTTCGGTATCAATACGCCCGAGCTTATCGCTCCCCGGCTCTTTGCCACCCTCCTCATCTACTTTATTCCCGCCTTTCTGCTCTACGCTGCCGCCTTTGCCGCCATCGGGGCGGCGAGCGAGGACGAACAGCACCTCGGCCAACTCTCAGGCCCGCTGATTCTTTTTCTCATCATCCCGCTGCTGCTGCTCAGCCCGATTGTGATGAATCCGGGAAGTCTCATTGCCGTCATTCTCTCCTTCTTCCCCTTTACCGCTCCGGTAGTCATGTTTATCCGGGTGATGGTGGAGACGCCAGGGGTCTTGGAGCTGCTTCTTTCCTACATGATCGTTTTGGCAACGATCGGGCTGATAGCGGGACTGGGAGGAAAAGTGTTTCGCATCGGTATTCTGCTGACCGGCAAGCGCCCCTCTATCAGCGAAGTGTTGAGCTGGCTGCGGCGCGCCTGACGCCGGGAAGGAGGTGGCACTGCGAGGGCCGAAGCACCGGGCACGCAGCAATATGAACAGCCGCTGGGAGCGGTGCCCTCTCCCCCTACTCCTCCCTCCCAGAAAGCCGCAGAGCCGGCACCAAGAGTACACTGAAAAAGGTCATTCCACCGAGCACCAGAAAGCCGAGGTCGAAGCTGCCGCGGTCGCCGAGCCAGCCTAGCACCGCCGGAGTCGCTCCGGCGCCGATAGCCGAGGCAAAGGGAATGACCATTGACCAGGCCACGTTCCGTGTCGCCGGGGTGGTGATAGCCGAGATAGCAGTGTTAACCACCGGAAAGAAGGCCGATACGAAGAGCGGCTGGAGGAATACCGCCGCCAGCAGCAGCCTTCCCTCCAGTGCGCCTAAGAAAAAAGCGAAAAGACCTGCCAGCGCCATAATGAGAGCGAGAAAGCGCTTGACCCCGAAGCGGTCGGCAAGGAAGCCGGCGGTAAAAATTACCGCCAAAGCGGCTACTCGGCTGGCACCGATGACATTGTTTACCAGAGAGGCGTTCATTTCCTTCCCGCTGATCAGATACGTGGGAAGAATCGAATAGAGCCCCATTGCCGAGCCGGCGGCCAGCACAAAGAAGAGGGTCAAAATCCAGAAGGTGTGGTTTCCGGCAATGTACCGCAAATTTTTGACATTCGGCGGAGCTCCGGCAAAGTCGCCGCCGCGGCCGAGGATATAGTAAAACAGTGCGTTGATCCAATTTAGTATGCCAACCGCCCCCATCAGCATTCTCCACGAGAGCTCCGGCACGAGAAGGCCCACGATCAGCGGGGCGGCAATGAGACCCAAATTGGGTCCCATCTCGTGTATTCCGAGCGCTTTCCCCCAGTGACGCGGCCCGGCAAGGTTCACTACCGAAGCAAGCCCCGAAGGGGCATACAGTCCGGCTCCAAGTCCCAGGAGTGCCACACTTATCTGCAGGAGAGTGAACGAGGGGCTGACGGCACAAAGCAGAAGCGCAGCGCCGACCCACAGCTCATAGAGCACCAGCACCCCGCGGTGATGAAGACGGGCGGAAAGAAAGCCGCTGACTATCATGCTGATGCTGAAACACACCGCCATAATCAGAAACAGGGAGGAAGACTGTGCATGCGGCACTCCGAACTCCTGTTCCAGCATGGGCAGCAGGGGTGAAAACAGCCCGCGACTCAGAAAGTTGAAAAACACCAGCAGCATCAGGATGGTAATCGGTCCGGGAGAGAAGGTTACGGGAGTATCGGTATGTTCATTCATATATTCTCCTGTGTATCAGGACCGGAAGTAATGTGCAACACGAGGCCTTCAAAATGTGAATTTTTGGCGGAGGAGAGTTCCTCTTTTCCATTCCCCGCTCTCATGATACACTTGATGTATAGGATACTATACAAAGAAGGAGCTGCTCATGGTTACCGGATTGTTTTGGATTGCACCTGCTACCTCGATCATCGCTCTGTGTGCGGCATACTTTTTCTTTCGGCAGACCTTGCAAGAGAGCGAGGGTACCGACCGCATGAAGGAGATCGCCGAGGCGGTACGGAAAGGGGCGATGGCGTATATCAAGCAGCAGTATAAAGTGGTTGCCCTGTTTTTCCTCGGCATGGTTCTGCTCTTCTCTCTGCTCTCCTATGTACTGCACATACAGAACCCCTGGGTGCCCTTTGCCTTTCTCACCGGCGGATTTTTCTCCGCTCTCTCCGGCTACCTGGGCATGCGGATGGCAACCCTCGCCTCCGCCCGGACGGCCAATGCCGCCCGGCGCTCACTCAACGCAGGACTGCGCATTGCATTTAGAAGCGGCGCGGTTATGGGGCTCACGGTTGTCGGTCTCGGTCTGCTGGATATCTCCGTCTGGTTTCTCATTCTCCTGCAGGTCTACGGCAACAGCTTAGTCATCATTACTACTACCATGCTCACCTTCGAAATGGGCGCCTCCGCCTACGCGCTTTTCGCCCGCGTCGGGGGCGGTATCTACACGAAGGCGGCCGACGTCGGCGCCGATTTGGTAGGCAAGGTCGAAGAGGGGATCCCGGAAGACGATCCCCGCAATCCGGCCACTATTGCCGATAATGTGGGCGACAACGTGGGCGATGTAGCCGGTATGGGGGCTGACCTCTACGAGTCCTACTGCGGCTCGATTTTGGCAACCACGGCTTTGGGGGCCACCGCCTTCTCCTCCTTCGACTACGCAATGCAGTTCAAAGCGGTCATTGCCCCGATGCTGATCGCCGGAACAGGGATCATCCTCTCTCTGCTGGGGATTCTGCTGGTGCGCAGCAAGGAAAATGTCAGCCAGAGCACGTTGCTGAAGGCGTTGGCCAGAGGCGTCAATACCAGCGCAGCGCTGATCGCCCTCTTCTCTTTCCTCGTGCTCTACGCACTGGAGCTCGTCAATTGGCTCGGCATCGGTTTTTCCATCCTTATCGGGCTGATCGCCGGCATTGTGATCGGCAAATCCACCGAGTACTTTACTTCCAGCTCTCACCGGCCAACCCAGGTAGTCTCCGAGAGCGGAAAGACCGGCCCGGCGACAGTGATTATATCCGGCGTAGGGGTGGGCATGGTCTCCACCGCCATACCAGTGCTGGCTATCTGCGTGGCAATTTTGCTGGCCTTCCTCTTTGCCGCCGGCTTCGACTTCAACAATCTCAACCTGGGCCTGTACGGCATCGGTATTGCCGCGGTGGGTATGCTCAGCACTTTGGGCATCACTCTTGCCTCTGACGCCTACGGACCGATCGCCGACAACGCCGGCGGCAATGCGGAGATGGCGGAGCTCGACGAGGAGGTGCGCACCCGCACCGATGCGCTCGACGCCCTGGGCAACACCAACGCCGCCACCGGCAAGGGCTTTGCTATCGGCTCGGCCGCCCTCACCGCTCTTGCTTTACTTGCCTCGTATGTGCAGGAGGCAAAGATCGCCATGTCCGAACACATCGGCGGGGCCTTCTCCACCGTCACCCTGGGGAGCGGTGAAACCCTGGATGCAGCGGAGATGAGCATCATCCAATTCATCGACTACTTTGGCGTCAATCTGATGAACCCCAAAGTAATTATTGGAGTCTTCCTGGGCTCGATGATGGCCTTTGTCTTCAGCGGCATCACAATGAACGCCGTCGGCAGAGCTGCAGGCAAAATGATTGACGAGGTGAGACGGCAGTTTTCGGAGTTCCCCGGGATACTGGAGGGCACCCACACGCCCGATTACGCCCGCTGCGTAGCAATCAGCACGAAGGGAGCCCAGGTAGAGATGATTCTGCCCTCGCTGCTGGCTATCCTCATGCCGATCCTCGCAGGCCTTTTCCTGGGCATTCCGGGAGTAGTAGGGCTCCTGGTAGGAGCGCTGGGAAGCGGATTCATTCTGGCCGTCTTTATGGCAAATGCCGGCGGCGCATGGGACAATGCGAAGAAATACGTGGAAGAGGGAAACTTTGGCGGGAAGGGATCCGCCACGCACGATGCGAATGTCGTAGGGGACACCGTAGGAGACCCGTTCAAAGACACCTCCGGTCCGAGCCTCAATATCCTGATCAAGCTGATGAGCATGGTTTCAGTGGTCACCGTGGGCGTGGCCATCGTCTACCATCTGTTATAAACGGGGCTCAGCGGGGTTCGACCGCGAGCTGCGCGGGCATACCACAGGGACGGAACGTACTCCTCTCTGTGCTCAGTCTTCCCGGTTTTGTGTGCCATGTAAAGGCGGGTACCGCTTGTTAAAAAGAGAAGCGGACAAACACCGTGCCGATATATGCGAAATCCTTTACATCCGCACTCGCTTCAGGTGCCATAAAGAGTATCGCTCCGGTACCCAGGCGTATGGTGTCGTTCAATTTATAGGCGACGCTCAGCTCAGGGATAACGACGTTTCCGCTCTGAAAATCGTTGATCAGGCCGAAAAAGAGAAAACCGTAGCCTCCCACATTGGCATTGACAACAAAGGGGTCGAAGTCCATCTCTGCCGAAACCAGCGGATAGGCCATGCTCTCTATGATCAAGGTCAAGAGCCGCACCCCGGGGCCGATCCTGAAGAACTCGTTGCCAAAATAGTAGCTCATCCGCAGCTCGGGAATGAGGAAAGTGTATTGGGCTAAAGTGGAATAGTCCGTACCTTCGGCAACAATTCCGAACCTATACGGAACGTGAAGTGTAACGTCCGTCTGTCCCCCCGCCTGAGAAAAGGCCGGTGCCGCAGCCCCCAGCGCAAGCGCCGCCGCAAACACCCCGATTAACAGCCTCCGTTTCATAGCCCACCTCCTTGTACATTCTAACTATACAGTATAGTCCATCTTCACGTTTTCTCCAGGCTATTTCATCAAATTTTTCTTGTAGTTCTTATGAAAGGGGAGTACCATTTATCAGGAGGAAAAGCCTGTGAAAAGAGCTCTGCTTGGGGCAGTTTTTTTCTTGCTTTTTTCCGTTCCTGGGTGGTCTCAGGACGACACCATTCGCAATCAAGTCCGCCAAGTATCGGAGGCACTGACCGAAGCCTATATCGAGGGAGGCGGACCGCACTTCCGGCAACACTTGTCCATCCTCGAGTTTCAAGATATCAGCGAAAACCGAGAGAGCCGCAGCATCACACGCGGGATAGAAGACCTTTTCAGTTCCACTTTCTCCCGCTCCACCGTCTTCACCCTGGTGGACCGGCGGAACCTCGAGACGCTGCTGGCAGAACAAAAACTACAGCTGATGGGAGTGACCGATTCAGAGGCCTCCGTAGAGTTGGGAAAAATCCGCAATGCCCAGGCCCTGCTGCTGGGGACCGTCAATCTGGTGGGAAATGCCTACTATATGGTCAACGTGCGCATTGTGAATGTGGAGACCGGAGAAATGGTCTCCGAAAGCCTGCGGCTCGAACGACAGGAGATGATCAGGACTAAACGCCGGATGGACATGGAGTACATCTCCGCTATGGGAGTGGGCATCTCCATCCTCGGCTACGACTTGGTCTATGGCGGCAACCAGCCTTCTTTGAATTTCGAAGCCTTCGATACCACCATCTTTGGCCGCCCCTTTGGGGTGGAGTACAAATACCGGCCTGCCACCTGGTTCATGCTGGGGGTAGGGATCGAAGCCTTTGGCGGGACGATCAAGTCGTATGAAGAAGTAAAGATGGATTCTGAGTACACCTCGTTTGTAATAGCCTCGGCAACCACCGATTCGGGCCCCTTCGTGCTCTACGCTGAAGGCTTCGGCCTGCTGGGCAACGCCTATTTTGTCTGGCCCGCAAGCCGCCGCTTCAGTCTCTTTACCTCCCTGGGCATAGAGTACCTGATTCTCGATATCGAGGGCTACTTTCACCCGGATGTCGAAGCGACGCTGGCAGAGGAGAAAAAGACGGTGGGCAACGGATTCGGCTACGACGAGTTCGGGCCGCGGGAGTGGGGTGCGGCACCCGTTTTCCGTCTGCGGGCCGGGTTCGAGTGGTTTGTGAGCCCCCGAGCTGCATTTTCGCTCAAGGCCGGCTGGGATTTCGGCAGCATGGAGGTCAATCTCCTGCGTCAGTGGCACCTCGATCTTCCGGAAAACGAAACGGTTGATCTGAGCGGCTTCACCCTTGCCCCGAGTGTGTCAGTTTACTTCTAAAGCCTCTGCTTTCCTCCCGGAAACAGGCATGCCAGCTGCCAACGGCTAGCGGTTAACGGCTAACCTGCCGACTGCCAGCTCCCATCATGCCACCTGCCCACCCGGAAAGCATTAAAATGTGTACATCATGTTCTTTATACGCTATAATACTGATGCTATGAGTAAATACGCCGCATATAGCTCTTCTTCCGCCCAAGCTCACTCTTCCTCGACACCGCCTTTCGAACTGTTGCTGGTGGAAGACGACGAGGTGAGCAGGCTATATCTACGGACCCTGCTCTCCTCTCTCGGATATCGCGTTACCTGTGCCGAGTCAGGAGAGACGGCACTGCGCCACTGGGAGAAGCACTATTATGGCGCCATACTGCTCGACATCCAGCTTCCTGAGATGAGCGGCCTCGATGTGGCCGCCAGAATCCGTAGCCTCGAGTACGAGAACAAGCGCGAGCGGGTTCCGATCATCGCCCTCACGGCCTACTCCAGCGAGGAGGACCGCCGGAAGATAGAGGAGGTGGGGATGGATCAGTATCTCACCAAACCCACCGATGCGACGGCGCTGGAGCAAGTACTCGATTCCATTCGCGCTTCAAAGTCCGCGGGACCTCCCACGGGAGATGCTTCCGAAGAGAACCACAACGAGAGCGGGCGCTTAACACAGAAAAGCGCCTCCGATGAACAGCCGGCCGCCTCCCCGGAGGAGTATGCTCGCCGTCTACAAAAGGAGTTCGAAGGGGCGGAAGATACGCTGTCGCAGATGGTCGAGATGAGTCTGGAGGAGATCCCCGCTCAGCTGCAGCACATCGAACGCTGTATCGACGAAGAGCGGGGAGACGCGGGGACTAGACACGCCCACTCCCTGGCCAACGTGGCCGGGATCCTCTTTGCCGCGGATATCCGCGAGAAAACCCTGAAGCTGGAAAAGCTGTTGCGGAGTGCCGATTTCACCTCCGCCCGGAGCCGCTACGAACACGTAGCCGCATCATGCAGCCCCCTCCTCGAGGCTTTGCGTTCACTGCAGAAAACGTAAGGCTTCCGCACTATTCCCACTCAATGGTGGAAGGGGGTTTCGACGAGACGTCGTAGACCACCCGGCCCACCTCCTGCACCGCATTGGTAATCAGCGAAGAGATCTCCAGCACATGCTCCGCGGGAAAGGGATACACATCGGCAGTCATCCCGTCGGAAGAGCAGACCGCCCGCAAAGCTACCACGTAGCCGTAATTGCGCGCATCACCCGTGACCCCCACCGAGCGCAGCGGCAGCAGCACACTGAAGGCTTGCCAGATCTCCTCGTACAGTCCGCGCCGCTTCAGCTCCCCGATGTACAGGGCATCCGCCTCTCGGAGAATGCGGCACTTTTCCGCCGTGACCTCCCCAAGAATACGCACCGCCAGCCCCGGGCCCGGAAACGGGTGACGATGAACCAGCTCCCGAGAGATACCGATTTTCTCCCCCAACGCCCGCACCTCGTCCTTGTAGAGATGCCGCAGGGGTTCCACGACAAGCCCGCGGCGGCGCTTCTCCTCCACCAGTGGAGAACGAACATTGTGATGCGACTTGATCACGTGGGCTTTTTTCCCCACGCCCTTTCCGGACTCGATCATATCCGTATAGAGCGTCCCCTGAGCAAGAAAGGCGTCACGGATGCCGAGCCTCTCCACCTCACGCTCCTGCACCCGGATAAACAGATCGCCGATAATCTCCCGCTTTTTCTCCGGATCAGCGACCCCCTTGAGGGCCTCCAGGAACTCTTCGGAGGCGTCGATAAAGTGGAAGTTTCGCGCACCGAGCGCCTCTAAATCCTTCACCACCTGCTTCGACTCATCCTTGCGCATAAGCCCGGTATCGATGTGCAGCAGATGCACCGCGTCCGGCGAAAGGGCCCGCAGGAGCAGCCCTGCGGTGACGGTCGAATCCACCCCGCCGGAGATCAGCAGCATGACACTGCGCTTCCCAACCCGGGCGCGGATTTCCTCCTCCTCTTCCTCGATATACCGCTCCATGCTCCAAGTGGCCTGCGCACCGCAGATTTTGAGGGCGAAGTTTTCAAGCAGCTCGCGCCCGTACTCACAGTGCGTTACCTCCGGATGAAACTGCAGGCCGTAGCGGCTGCGGGCAGTATCCTGTACGGCGGCAATCAGACCGTTCTCTGACGCGGCAGCCACAGAGAAGCCCTCTCCCAGAAAATCGATACTGTCGCCGTGGCTCATCCAGCTGGTGAAGCCCTCGGGAATCCCCTCAAAAAGAGGCGAACTCTCCCGGTAGGAGACCTTCGCCCGGCCGTATTCCCGCCTCTCCAACGCAGAAACCTTCCCCCCCGCGGCGTGTACCAGTACGTGAGTACCATAACAAATGCCGAGAATCGGCACTTCCGCGGAAAACATCGTCCCGTCCGGCCACAGCGGTTCCGGATCACTCACCGAATAGGGGGAGCCGGAGAAGATGATGCCCTTTGCCGCAGCCCGCAGCTCCCCCTCCAGGGGAGTGTCGGCCGGCACGATCTCCGTGTAGACGCCTATCTCCCGGATGCGTCGGGCGATCAGCTGCGCCGTCTGCCCGCCGAAATCGCAAATCACGATGGTATCGGTATAGTCCATTTTACTTTTCCTCTTTTCCATGTTCCGCAGCAGCGCTGTCATCGGAGGTACTGTCGTCATTCCGGGGGCGAAAACCACTCGTACCCTGCAAACCGCCCGTACCCTGCAAACCGGCCACACCGCGTAGCGTTTTCATCCGATCGCGATAGCGAGCGGCAATCTCGCGCGCCCGTTCTGCCGTCTTGCCGCAGTACATTCCGGGGTGGCTGAAAAACTCTTCCGCAGCAATTCCCAGGGTGTCTCGCAGCTGACGATCGATCATCTCCCGCAGTTCGGGCTCCTCCGCCAGCGCATCTCCGATGCCGATATCCCGCTCCTCGCATCGCAGGGTTATCCGGCGCACCGCCTCATGCGCATCGGTATGTCCGGCTCGGGCAAGCAGTACATAGGCCGCTTCCGAGAGCAGCATGTCCCCGGAGGCGTTCAGGTTCTTCTCAAGCTGCCGGCGGTCGGGCTGCAAAGAGCGGACGATCCGCAGCATGCGGTTCGCCGCCGCGGCAAAGCCGCCCAGGTAATCGGCGATAAAGCGGCCGCTGGCGGAGTTGGTAAGATCCCGCTGGTGTTCGGAAATCTGATCCATAAAAAAAGTAGCCGTCCGCGGTGAAAAGGCCTTCCAGAGACTCTTGACGTGCTCGCTGTTCCACGGATTCCGCTTCTGCGGCATCGTGGAGGAGCCGACCTGGGAAGAGTGAAAGAACTCCCGCAGCTCGTCGATTTCCGAACGCTGCAGGTTTCGCAGATCGTCAGCCAAGTTGGCAATAATGCCGAAGGCCGTGTTGATCTCGAGCAGAAGACGCAGAGCATACTCCGGCTCCACGATTTGGCTGGAGTATTCCGCAGGCTCCAGCTCCAGGCGTGCCAGCACCGCCCGCTCCAGGGCTACCGGATCCGCGTTGATCAGCGACATGGCGTTATAGCCTCCCACCGCGCCGCTCATCTTTCCCCGCAACTCCCCCGCTTCAGCTACGATGCGCTCGATCGATTTTCCAAGCCTGGCGACGTATTCGGCGTAGGCAAATCCAAGGGTAATGGGCACCGCATGCCGCCCGTGAGTCCTTCCCACCTGCGGGGTTTCCGCCTCCTCCTCGGTAAGCTCGACCAGCTTCTCCTCGAGAGAGATCAAAAGCGGAAGTAGCACTCGCTCCACCGCCCCGCGCAGCCGCAGCGCCGAGGCGGTATCGATAATATCTACGCTCGTCGCCCCAAGATGCACGTAGGGCAAGAGCTCCTCCGGGAGCTTTCTCCGCAGCACATTCACCAAGGCCCGCAGGGCATGACTCGTCGTACGCTCCTCCTCATACACCTCCTGCGGCGACACGGCCGCCACCGCCGCGTCGATGTCGCTCTCACTTTTCTGCTCCAGCCGGCCGGCCGCTTCCAGGTGCGCCTTCAAGAGTGCGCCTTCGACCTGCACACAGTGGCGAATCAGCGCTTCTTCACTCAAATACTCACTCAGATGCTCATAGAGCTCGGTATTGGCCAAATAGTACCGATGATCCAGGGGAGAGAGGTTGCGGTATATCGAACGAAATTCTCCATCACTCATACCCCTACTCTACCCGTTCAACAGGGTTTGTCAAATACCCCTGCAGCGGGGCAGTCCGCAAGGCGATCTGCAACCCGAGTGAACTGTCACGAAGCTTGGGGATGGATCGGTGATTGCTCTTTTTTGGACTGCACGCTATGATAGCAGCATGCTACATCGACTGCTTCGCAGACCCGCCGCCTGGGCGGCGGCAGCGGCGGTGCTTTTTGGTGCCCTCAACTTCTTCCTCGGCCCCTACGGTATGCCGGCGGAACGCGGCACAGGAGAGTACCTCTACCTCTCCCTGGTAATCGTCCACCTTTTCTGGCTCTATGTGCTCATACGGCGCGACGGGCGGGAGCTGGCCTTCGCCGTCTTCCGGGTCGCGGAGATATTGACGATCTTCACCCTGGTGCTCTTCCTTTTTTCATATATCTACGCCTCGGCGGCCAACATGAGCTATGCTCAGCGCTTTGCCCAGGATAGCGCAAGTCTTACCCTGGCCCCGGATTCGACCGTCCAGCGGCTCAATTCTCTCATGCGCTATCTGCCCTTCCTCATTGCCGACCTGTTTGTCTATATCTACTACCGGCTGCACAAGCGGGGAGCCTACACCGCGCTCACCGGCCGGCGGCAGGGCGCCGGGGTGTGGGGCCTGGCATGGGCCCTGGGAGCTGCGGTGCTGTTTGCCCTTGCCCTCCCCTCCTTTCTTTCGCTGCGGGGATTCTCCGTGCTGGCTTTCCTCTTTCTTCCGCCGCTGCTGATCACGTTTCGCCACAACAGTTACCGCTGGTCACTGCTCTACGGAATCGCCTTCGGCATAGTCCAGACAATGCTCGCCAACTATTGGCTCGGCACCTACAGTCTCCTCTCTTTTCATTTTGTCACGGTGATTATGCTAGCCGAGTATACCCTCTTCTTTCTTCCCGCCTTGGCGGTGTTGAAACGGTTTCCGCAGGCAGACTATGTGCTGCTCCCGGCAATGTGGGTGGCCTTCGACTACCTCGGCGCCTCTGGTTTCTTGGGTTACCCCTGGGGAATGATCGGCACCAGCCAATACCATTTTCTCACTTTTATCCAGATCGCCTCCCTGGGCGGAGTGTGGATGGTCAGTTTCGCCGTGCTTCTTACCGGCGGGCTGTTGACGGAACTGCTTGAGCGCTTTCGCAGCGCCTTTGCCAGCGAACAGCCTGCGCTGCCCCGCCGCGGAATGCGTGAACGGCTGCGCCCGCCTCTTACAGCCCTGCTACTCCTCTGGTCGGCGGTACTGCTCTTTGGGATTTTCACCCTTCAGCACTGGGAGGGGCGAGAGCCGGAACGCCGGGCAACGGTGGCGCTGGTGCAGCAAAACACCGACCCCCGCAAACACTCCTACCGTACCACCTTTGGGCGGCTGACCCGCCTCACCGACCGCGCCCTCGCCGCCAATCCGGACTTGGTGGTGTGGTCGGAGACCGCCTTTGTCCCCAATATTCGCAAGTGGGGAGCCATGAAGTCCGAGGAGCATCAACTCGCCGCTCTGGTCCACGACTTCAAACGCTATCAGCACAGCACATCCACATGGCTGCTCACCGGCAACGACGACTATGAAACGGTCAGTACCCCCGAGGGCGGGAGGCAGCGCAACCACTACAACGCCGCCGTGTTCTTTTCCCCTAGGGGCAAACGGATGGAGACCTACCGGAAGATCCGCCTGGTCCCCTTCTCCGAGTATTTTCCCTACAAGGAGTCCCTGCCCTGGCTGTACCAGCTGCTCCAGCGCTTCGACACCGAACTCTGGGAACCCGGAAAAGAGCCGGTGGTGTTTCAGCACCCGAAATTCGACTTTTTCACCCCCATCTGCTTTGAAGACAGCTTTCCCGGCGATGTGCGCCGTTTTGTGCTGCGCGGCGGGGACGTGATCATCAACATCTCCAACGACTACTGGTCGCTTACGAAGGTCGAGGGACAGCAGCACTACATTAACAGCCTCTTCCGAGCGGTGGAGCTGCGCAAACCTATGCTGCGGGGAACCGCCAGCGGCTTGACTGCCCATATCACCCCTTCCGGCCGGCTGGTGGAGTCGCTGCCCTACTACGAGGAGGGAGTGCTGGTGGCCGACACCGCCATCTACCCTCACTCTGAAACCCTCTACCTGCGGTGGGGGGACTGGTTTCCGCAGCTTGCTCTGGGGATAAGCCTTGCGGCTCTGGGGGCGGCGCTGCTGCCAGCCGGACTGCGCCGCAGGCTCTTTTTATCCCGCTCCCCGTACGGAGACTACTCGCGGCGGAGAGTTCAATGAAAAAGAGCCGGGAAGGTGCCCCGGCTCTCGGATCTTTTTATTTCACTATCCCTGATGTGCAGCTTCAGCATGGACACTGAAAGCTGAGTTACTGCTGTTCGGCTGCCTCCGAATTCCAGTAGAGGATTGGCTTCTTGGCAGCCTTCACCTCGTCCGCACGGCGCCGCGGGGTGGTGGTAGGCATTTCGTGAAGCGCCTCAGGGTTGCTCTCCGCCAAATCGGCAATCTTCCGCATAACGGCGATAAAGTTGTCCAACGACTCCTTGGATTCGGTTTCGGTGGGTTCGAACATCATCGCCTCGTCTACGATCAGCGGAAAGTGGACCGTGGGCGCGTGAATGCGGTACTCCAGCAGTGCCTTTGCCACATCAGTGGAGCTGACCCCGTACTTCTCTTTCAGCTCCTTCCCGGAGAAAACGAACTCGTGCTTACAGACCCGATCAAAAGGTAGCAGATAACGGTCCTTGAGCTTCTCCTTGAGATAGTTGGCGTTGAGTACCGCCAGCTCGGAGACCCGCTCCAGGCCATCTCCGCCCATGGTCAGAATGTAGGTATAGGCGCGCACCAGCACGGCGATATTACCGTAAAAACCGGATATCCGGCCCATTGTATCGGGGATATCGTAGTTGAGCACGTACCGGCCGCCGGCATAGTCTACCGTAGGAGCCGGGAGGAAGGGGGTCAACTTCTCATTCACCATTACCGCCCCGCTTCCGGGGCCGCCGCCGCCATGGGGGGTGGAGAAGGTCTTATGCAAATTGAGATGGACTATGTCGAAGCCCATATCGCCAGGGCGGCACTTGCCCATCATCGGGTTGAGGTTCGCCCCGTCGTAGTACAGCAGTCCGCCAGCCTTGTGCACCTCTTCAGCCACTTCCGCGATATCTTCTTCGAAAAGCCCCAGGGTGTTGGGATTGGTCAGCATGATGCCTGCAACCGTCTCATCGAGATGCTCCCGCAGGTCCTCCAGAGAGACCATCCCCTTTTCATTGGATTTCAGCTCCTCCACTTCGAAGCCGGCGATATTGGCCGAGGCAGGATTGGTGCCGTGAGCCGAGTCAGGGACCAGCACTTTTGTGCGCTGCTTCTCGCCCTGCTTGTCAAAGTAGGCGCGAAAAAACTTCATGCCGGTAAACTCTCCGTGGGCACCGGCGAATGGCTGGAGAGTTCCCCACTTCATACCGGTCACTTCACACAGCTTGTCGGTAAGCAGGTACATCAGCTCCAGAGTCCCCTGGGCAGTGTGCTCCGGCTGCAGGGGATGCAGCTGGGAGAAACCCGGAAGGGAGGCTGTCTGCTCGTTGATTTTCGGATTGTACTTCATCGTACAGGACCCGAGGGGATAGAAACCGAGGTCCACGGCGTAATTCTTCTGCGACAGATTTGTGTAGTGGCGGATTACATCTACCTCGGATACTTCGGGCAGCTTCGCATCTTCATCCCGGAGGTAGGTGCCGCCGATCATTCTGTCAAGCGGCTTCTCCGGCACATCGGCCTGCGGAACCTTGAAGCCCCTGCGTCCCGGACGGGACCGTTCGAAAATCAACTTCTCTTTTAATTGCTTACTCATTTCAGCACCCCCTTCATACTCTCTACATAGCGGTCCATCTCCTCCTTGGTACGCTTCTCCGTAACCGCCACTGTAAGTAAGTTCGGATCCTGAGAGGAGTCGAGGTGCTGCAGCGGAACCCCGGCAAAAAAGCCTTCTTTTTCCATCGCCGCCACCACATCTTCAGCCTTTTGGGGCAATTTCAGCGTAAACTCGTTGAAGAAGGGTGCCTGGAGGTACGGTTCCACCGGAAGCTCCGAGGTGAGCCGCTCATAGAGATAATGCGCTTTTTGGGCATTCAGTGCAGCAATATCCTTCAGCCCCTCCTTCCCAACCGTCGCCAAATAGACGGTAGTGGCCAAAGCGGCGAGGGCCTGATTGGAACAGATATTGGAGGTTGCCCGTTCGCGCTTGATATGCTGCTCCCGCGCCTGCAGCGTCAGCACAAAAATACGCTCTCCATCCTGGTCTACCGTTTGGCCGACAATACGGCCGGGCATCTTGCGCATCAGCGACCGGTCAGCCACGATGTATCCCACCGAGGGACCGCCGTAATAGGAGGGCAATCCAAAGGGTTGCGTATCGCCGATCGCAATGTCGGCGCCCCACTCCTTCTGACTCTTCAAAACTCCGAGACTCATGGGGTTGGCGGATACTATCAGCAGGGATTTATTTTTGTGCAGCAGATCGGCTAGGCCGGTATAATCCTCGAGGTGCCCGAAGACGTTGGGAGTCTGCACCAACAGCCCCGCCACACTCGGGGTCAGCTCTTTTTTGACTGTGTCTATGTCCGGCCCGTTCTCTCCCGCGGGAAGTTCCTTCAGCGTTACACCGAGGTCTGAAAAATAGGTCTTCAGCACCTCTTTGGTGAAGGGATGAATCGAACTCGAGTAAAGAATCGTGTCGGTCTTTTTGGTACCGTTGATAGCCAGGGCGCACGCCTCGCTCACCGCAGTACTGCCGTCGTACAGGGAAGCGTTAGGGGCCTCGAGCCCGGTAAGCTGGCACATCATCGTCTGGAACTCGAAAATGGCCTGCAGCACTCCCTGAGATATTTCCGGCTGGTAAGGGGTATAAGAGGTGTAAAACTCCGTTCTGCCGGTAATAGCCCCCACCGTACTGGGAATATAGTGATCGTAGCTGCCGCCCCCTAAAAACGATACCGCCTGAGTATTGGCGTCAGCCAACTGCTGGAGCTGCCTGAAGGCCTCCATCTCGGTAACGCCCGGTGGTAGATCGATCGAACCGTCAAAACGGATTTTCTCTGGAATATCGGAAAAAAGATCGTCGATACTGCGTACTCCGATTTCGGAGAGCATCTCGTTGATTTCTTCTTCCGTATGGGGCAAATACGGGAATATCATGGTTTCTCCTTATGCGTTCGACTAGCTCTCTTCCTTGGTGACCTGTTCGTACTGTTCGTAGGAGAGAAGAGAGTCGAGTTCCGAAGGATCGTTCATCTCCAACGCAAAAATGAAGGTTTCGTACGCTTTTTGATTGATGCGTTCGGGAGCGTCCTCCAACTCCTCGTTTACTTTGACGATTTTTCCGGACACCGGGGCAAAAATAGGGGAAGCGGCTTTAACCGATTCGATATTGGTCACTTCGTCGCCCTGGGAAAACTCATCCCCTTCGTCCGGCAATTCTACAAACACGATATCGCCGAGCTCTTCCTGGGCATGATCGCTGATGCCTATGTAGGCGACATTTCCCTCGGTCCGAACCCACTCGTGTGACTTCATGAACTTGAGATCTTCGGGTACTCCCATCGCGTATGTTCCTCCTCATTGATTTTCCGACAGAGTCTTTACTGTAATAGTATTGTATCGCCATACCGCCGTCAAGGAAAAAGAAAAAACCTGCTTAACGGTGTCAACCGACACGCAGGAAGGCACAGCACTCCACCGCCAAAACGTAAAACACCGGGGCCTGCAGAAAGAGGAAAAATCTCTTCACCTTCTGGACAGTCGTCCGCTGAATCGCTATAGTCAAGCTATGGGCAAGAAGAAAAGCTTCTACTATGTAATCGACGGCTTGACCCAAAGCAACGGCGAAACGCTCAAAAAGGCCCTTAGTCCGGTAAGCGACATTCACAGCGTCACAGTACGGCCTCAGGAAGGGATAGTTGAAGTGATTGCGAGCCGCAACGTGGAGCAGGAAGTAAAGGTTGCCTGTGAAGTCGCCGGGACCACGTTTCGGGTCCGCGCAAAAAAGCGACAACTCTAAGCTTCATCCCCTTCAGACCGCGCAGGGACTGCAGCCGCATCATCCGGACGGTAGATTTCCGGCCGCCAGCCATAACGGAGCGCCTTTTCGATAAATGCCTTCTTTACTGACTCCCGCACTACAAGAAGAATGATGCCCCGGGACCTCTCAAACAGTTCCTCCAGCACCTCTCCATAACCGCCGCCCCTCAACTCTAGCGGGCCCGCCTCGTCAAGACACAACGCATCGGCCCCGGAAAGGGACGCCTCCCGCAGCCGCTGTCCGGCCCAGTCAAAGGCTTCTGCGGAGAAGAAGAAGCGCCCCACCCGACCTCCCTCCAAATCGCGCTCCTCGTCAAGAAGCAACCGCTCCCCTCCGTCGGCCAAATCGAGCACCCGATAGCGGCATTTGCGGCCCTTTCTATATTCGGCGACGGTAAGGATGCCCTCTACCCGCAGTCCGCGCCGGCGCATATCTTTGATCATACGGCGAGCGAGAGTGGTTTTCCCGGAATCCACCGCACCGGTTATAATAATACAACGCCGCTCCTCTGTGTTCATGCTTGTTTCTCCCCCGTTTCTCACCTACACTGTGGGTATGAATGGCCCGTCACGTACCGTCACGCTGATCGGCTGGTCCGGTTCCGGAAAGAGCCGCACAGCCGCTCGTCTCATCGCCCATTTCCGCGGGAAAGGGTACCATGTGGGGGCGGTAAAAAAAAGCGGCGGAGAGGTAGAACTGGATCGCCCCGGAAGCGACAGCGATCTTCTGCGGCGCAGCGGCGCTTGCGAAACCGCTTTGCTTGCGCCGAACATGAGCGCCCTTATGTTCGAACGACAGCTTCATGCGGAGGAGATACTGCAGCACTTTAACCTGACGGACTTGGTCGTCTCCGAGGGGCTGCCGCTTCCGGGCGGACCTCTATTGGAGGTGGCCGGGCGGAAGACGGAAGAAGAGGGGCTGAAAAGCGCGCCCGGAAGCGGCTTCCCCGCTCCCGACGCCTATATCTTCACCGCTCCGCTCTCTCCCGCTCTCTTTCCCGAGGGCGCGGTATGTTACGCGGCGGAAGACTTTTTCGCTCTATTAGATTTTCTGGAGGAACAATGGAACGCGAGATCACCATTACCGTAGACGGCAAGGAAGTAGCCATGAACTCCTTCGTACGCACCATGGTCATCAATCTCCTCACTGCCCTGATCGATTCCCTCAAGGGGGCGGATCCGGCGGGACGTATCGAAATCCGGATGGAGCCGGAGAACAGCGCCGAATAGGCGGCCCTCCGGCGCTTTATCCGGCCGCTTTAACTGAGCGGTCTTTCGATGAACTCCTGCAGCGCCTCGTACCCCCGGCCCGAATCCTCTTTGGAAATTACCACCGTCAGTTCCGTCATCGTAGAGACGATTTCGTAGACGTTGATATTCTCCCAGGCTAACTTCCTCAAGGCTTGAAACACAATCCCCGGGGTATGCAGAAAATCTCCCGAAAAAAGGAGCGTCAGCGAAACTAAGCCGGAACGCTCTTCAAAGAGCTTCTCATCACCGAGAAACTCTTCGGTTTTATCGCGATATTTCTCGCTGATCGCGATACTCACCTCGTCGTTTCCTATGGTAACGTTGAGGAAATCCCCCTTTCCCAACTGTACCATCTCGTACAACCGGCCCAGCCGCTGCAACAATGCCTCGTTCTTCTTCACATTGAAATCGCATATATTGGTTTTCATCAGGATTTCACAGGAGAGGGGCGTCTCCGGCTCCACTTCCGGCGTAGGTTTGTCCCTGGTCTCTTCCGCATAACGGCGCAAGGCCATTACAATGGCGGACTCCTTCACCTCTTTACCAAGCTGCCTCTCCACCGTCGGCTTAAACTCCGCTGCGAGCCCTCCGAAAGAGAGTATACCGCGCCCGAAGGCCTCGAGCAGAAAAGGTCTTTGATGCAACAAACGCTTGACGATACTGCTTACCGATTCCATCTTCACTCCATAACTAATTGTTATTATAAAAACTTCATGTTTACATATAGACATTATAACATAGATCCGTTAGAATGTATATATACGACGTACAAGGAGGGGCAGTCATGAATATCACCCTTTCAGGATTCGGCCGCATGGGCCGGATGATCAAAACCCATGCCGAACAGAGAGGCCATCGTATTGCAGCAGTGGTCGACCCTCAAGCGAAGGACGCTACCCACTCTTCCCTCGATGCAGATGCCTGCCGGGAGGCGGATACGGTGATCGACTTCTCCGCTCCAGAGGCGGCTCTGGAGAACATCCGCGCCGCTTGTGAAGCCGGTGTGCCGATTGTAGTGGGAACCACCGGCTGGTACGAGCGAATGGAGGAAGCCCGGAACATTGTAGAGAAAGCCGGGAACGGGCTTATCTGGTCCGGCAATTTTTCCTTGGGGGTAAATATCTTTTTCACCTTGGTCAAGGCAGCAGCTCAGGTCTTTGACCAGTTCTCCGATTATGATCCGTTTGTTCACGAGTTTCATCACAGCCGTAAAGCCGACAGCCCCTCCGGAACTGCGGAAATGATCGGAAATATGCTGCTGAAGCGGATCGAACGCAAGACCACCCTGGCTACCGAGACGCTGCACCGGCGTATCCGGGAAGAGGAGCTGCACGTCTCCTCCACCCGCAGCGGGAGCATACCGGGCACCCACCTGGTGAGCTTTGACAGTCCGGTGGACACGGTCGAACTGAAGCACAGCGCTCGAACGAGAGAAGGCTTCGCCGCCGGCGCTGTCGCCGCGGCGGAATGGATCGCAGAACGGCACGGCTTTTTTGCCGTGGAAGACATGATGAATACAATAATAGGAGGAGAATAGTATGAGTTTGCCCTTTAGAGGAGTCTATACGGCAATTATTACCCCTTTTGACGCGGACGGGGACGTCGATAAGCAGGCGCTCGAGCGCATCGTCAATTACCAGATCCAAAGCGGAGTGGACGGTCTGGTTCCCTGCGGCACTACCGGAGAGAGCCCCACGCTGAGTCACAGCGAGCATGATCGAGTGATCGACTTGACTGTCAAATACGCCGACGGCCGGGTACCGGTAATCGCCGGCACCGGCAGCAACGCCACCAGCGAGGCGGTACGTCTGTCCCAGCACGCGGAGGAAGCGGGAGTCGACGCTCTGCTGCAAGTCAATCCCTACTACAATAAACCCACCCAAAAGGGGCTCTACCATCACTTCAAGTCGATCGCCGATTCGGTCTCCATCCCGGTAATCGTCTACAACATCAAGGGACGGACCGGCGTCAATGTGGAAACCGAGACCTTGGTGCGCCTGATGAGCGACTGCGAAAATATCGTCGGGGTAAAGGAGGCCTCCGGAAATATCGACCAAATGAGCGACGTTGCGGAGAGCCGTGTCGGTGACTTCAGCCTCCTCTCCGGAGACGACAATATGACCCTCAAACTTATCAAGGCCGGCGGGGACGGGGTCATTTCCGTTGCCAGCAATCTTATCCCCAAACAGATGAGCGATTTTGTGCATACCGCCCTCGACGGGGATATGGAGAAGGCGCAGGCCGAAGAGGACCGCCTCATGGAGTTCTTTAAAGCTCTATTCCTGGAAACCAATCCTATTCCCATCAAGACGGCAATGGCGATGCAGGGATGGTGTGAAGAGGTTTTCCGCCTGCCGATGTGCAGATTCTCCCAGGAGGAACACTACGACACTTTGCGGCACATCATCGACCGTATCGGAGCACCGAAGGCTCCGCGGAGTTGACCATACCGCTCCGGCGGCGCGGCCGGTGTCTCTTCGCCGCCTCAGGGCCGGCCCCGGGGCCGGCTTACTTTACACCGCATCACATGACAAGGAGTAACAAGAGATGGCACAGATAAATCACAACTATCGCAAGCTCGCCGCGGGCTACCTTTTCCCGGAAATCGCCCGCCGTACCGAGACCTTCATGAAGGAGAACCCGGGCATTAAACTCAGAAAGTTGGGGATCGGCAATACCACCGAACCCCTCACCCCCACCGTCCTCGCAGGATTGAGGCAGGGCGTCGATAAACTCGGCAACAGAGAGACCTACAGCGGCTACGGCGACGAACAGGGCGACAAACGCCTACGGCGGGCTTTGGCCACGTACTACCGGCGGCGCAGCGTCACCCTCGACCCCGACGAGTTCTTTATCAGTGACGGCGCCAAGCCCGACTCGGGCAACATCCAATCGATCTTCAGTACGGATAATCTGGTGGCGGTACAAGATCCTGCCTACCCGGTCTATGTTGACACCAACGTTATTAGTGGACGGTCCGGAGAGTACAACCGTGAACAGGGACGCTACGAAGGTTTCCTCTATATGCCCTGTACCGAGGAAAACGGCTTTTTTCCGAAAGTGCCGCAGCAAAAGGCTGACATGATCTACCTCTGCAGCCCGAACAATCCCACCGGGGCAGTGACGACCCACGAACAGCTCCGCGGCTTTATCGAGTACGCCCGCCGCAATAAGGCGGTCATCATCTATGACGCCTCTTACAGCGAATACATCGATGACGAATCGCTGCCTAAAACGATCTATGAGGTCGAGGGGGCTAAAGAGTGCGCCATAGAGATCAACAGTTTCTCCAAGTTCGCGGGATTTACCGGCGTACGCCTGGGCTGGACCGTGGTTCCCTCGGCTCTGACTGTGGCAGACAGCGAACCGGATGAACTGCGGCAAATGTGGAACCGTCGGCAGAGCACCTTTTTCAACGGCGCCTCCAACATAGTCCAAGAGGGCGGCCTTGCCGTCCTCAGCGAAGCTGGCCTTGCCGAGAGCCGCGACATGGTCGACTACTACATGGAGAATGCCCGTATCATTCGGGAGGGGATGGAAGAGATGGATCTTACCGTTTACGGCGGCAAAAACGCTCCGTACATATGGCTAAAGACCCCCGAAGGGCTCAGCTCCTGGCAGTTTTTCGATAAACTGCTTCAGGAGACCGGAGTAATCGGCACTCCCGGGATCGGCTTCGGCCCCGGAGGGGAAGGGTTTTTCCGCCTCTCCGCCTTTGGTCACCGGGAGGATATCGAAGAGGCGGTGGAGATAATCATGGGCAAACTGCGGCTCGGATGCTGCAGCGACGAGGTATAACCAGTCACCGCATCCTCGTCTCGCACCAAACCATACAATATACTTAGGAGCAAAACCTACTATGACAGAGAAGACCTTTCCGTTTGATAAAGAGACCGTTGAAGATATTGCCTCCCGCTATCCTACTCCGTTCTATCTCTACGATGAACGCGGTATTCGCAGCCACGCCCGGCGGCTCAACGAGGCTTTTTCCTGGGCACCCGGCTTTACCAACTATTATGCGGTAAAGGCCTGCCCCAACCCGCATATTTTGAAAGTGCTCTCCGAAGAGAACTCCGGCGCCGACTGCAGTTCACTGCCGGAACTCATTCTCGCGGAGAAAGCGGGGATGCGCGGGGAGCGCATCATGTTCAGTTCCAACGACACCCCCGCAGAAGAGTTTCGCGAGGCGCGCCGTCTCGGAGCGGTCATCAACCTGGACGATATCTCACATATCGATTTCCTGACGGAACACGCCGGCATGCCGGAGTTGATCTGCTTCCGCTACAACCCGGGAGAGGCGCGCAGCGGGAACGAGATCATCGGCAACCCGGTAGAAGCTAAGTACGGCGTACCCCGGGAACAGATTTTCGAGGCCTACCGCCGGGCACGGGATAAAGGTGCCAAGCGTTTTGCTCTGCACACTATGGTGGCTTCCAACGAGCTGAACACCGACTATTTTATCGAAACCGCCCGTATGCTCTTTGAACTGGTGGTTGAACTCAAGGAGAAAGAGGGCATCCGCATTGAGTTTGTCAACTTTGGCGGGGGCATCGGCATCCCCTACAAACCGGAAGACAGCGAGGTAAATATCGAACGCTTTGGCGACGAGGCTCAGCGTCTCTACGAAGAGCTGATCGTTCCCGCAGGCCTTGACCCGCTGCGCATCGTGATGGAGTGCGGCCGTTTTGTCACCGGCCCCAACGGGTATCTCATCAGCCGAGTACGCCATATAGCTCACAAATACAAGGAATACGTGGGGCTGGACGCCACCATGGCCAATCTGATGCGCCCGGGAATGTACGGCGCCTACCATCATCTGACAGTGCCGGGTAAGGAGAATGCGCCACACGACAGGACCTACGACGTAACCGGCTCAATATGCGAGAATATCGATAAATTTGCGGTAGACCGGCAATTGCCGGAGATCGAACGGGGGGACCTGGTGGCCATTCACGACACCGGCGCCCACGGCTACGCGATGGGCTTTAACTACAATGGCAAGCTCCGCTCGGCCGAAGTTTTGCTGCGCAAAGACGGCACTCCGCAGCTAATCCGCCGTGCAGAGACGATCGACGATTACTTCGCTACCCTGCGCTTTCCGGAAGCGGAGATAGAAGTATAACAAAGACTTTACGGTTTAGTTCCGGCGGCAGCGCACGCCGCCGGAGCGTTACCGGTAGGGATTTTACCGGTAGGGATCGTCCGCAGAGGGCATGATGATCCAGACAATCACATAGACGAAAAGACTGATCCCGCCCGCCAGAAACAGCAGCGCGGTAATAACCCGCACAAAGGTGCTGTCGACCCCTAAGTATCGGGCAATTCCTCCGCATACCCCGCCAATCACTTTGTCGTCACGGGGCCGAACCAACGCTTTCTCCGCCATATTCGCTTCTCCTCTCTTGTCACAGTGGTGTACGAGTTCCTAGTTCCTTTACACATACCACATACGGTAACATTATTCATCTCCCCGCCGCATTCACTTGCGAAACCCCCGCTTTTCCGGCATCATTGGCGCCATGGCAAAGGAAGCACTCCCCCGGCTCGACCGCCGAGACAACCTCTATCGCCGTATTCTCCCGTTTTGCCGTCTCCGACGGGGTCAGGTATGGGAAGATCCCGCGGGTAAGCATCGCGTGGCCGTAGCTGACGCCGGTGATCGGGAGGAAATTCGGCAGCTCTGCGGACGGGAACGCGCCCGCATGATGATCCACGACCCGCCTTACAACATCGAGGTGGGAGGCACGCGGACCCCCTCCCTGCCTCGTATTCCCGAAGATGCCTACGTGCAATTTACCCGCCGCTGGATAGAAACCGCTCTACCCTATCTGGCCGACGACGCCCACCTGTATATCTGGCTGGGGGCGGATCAGAACCGCGGCTTTCACCCGCTTCCGGAGGTGATGCTCCTGATGAGAGAGTATACTCAGCTCAAATCGCGCAGCTTCATCAGCCTTCGCAATCAGCGCGGCTACGGCACGCAAAAGAACTGGATGGCCGTCAGGCAGGAGCTGCTCTACTATGTACAGGGGGATCCTCCCTTCACCGTGACCTACACCGACATTCCCAAAACATTAAAGGGCTACTACAAGACGGTAAAAGGAGAGCGAACGGAGAATGCCGAACGCGGCCGGGGAGCGACGATTCGCCCGGGAAATATCTGGTTCGATATCCAGCAGATTTTCTATAGGATGCGCGAGAACGTGCCGGGAACGTTTGCACAAAAACCGCTGCGGGCGATTGAGCGCATCATTAGCTCCGGCAGCGCCGAAGGAGAGCTGGTGGCCGACTTCTTTGCCCATTCCGGCGCCACCCTGCTTGCGGCCGAACGACTCGGGCGGCACTGCTACACCTGCGACCTCGATCCGGTATTTGCAGAACTCACTATCCGCCGGCTCGAACACTACCGGAACACCCGCCGTACCGGCTGGCAGTTTGCCAATCCCTTTCCGGAAATCGACTCTGCAGCCGGTGAAGCTACAAAACCCTGAAGCTACAGCCGGTGAAGCTATAAACCCCTGAAGCACAGCACCCTACAACACAGCCGTCGGTCGTTAACGCCGCCCCCGTTTCTTCTTCGTCTTTACAGCAACACCGCCCATTACCGCCAGCCCTCTGACACGCAGCGTGGGAGCTCCGGGCATACGCTGTCCGCCGGTTTTGTTGTCAAAACCGCCGAGAACGGGAATACCGTTGACTTCCGCATTGATGCCGTCCGGTACAATAATGTCCACCCCGCCCATCATCGTGACGATATCGACGGTCAGTCCCTCCGGGGGAAGAAATGCCTCGCTCAGGTCCAAATCCACTCCCCCCATGACGGCAAAGACCTTTATGTTTCGCGCCGGATACCATTCCCCGCCACGTTCTGCCCCGCCTAGCAGCGCAACTATCGTATCCCCCGGACGAACTTTTTCGCGGTTGATGCGGAAACCGAGCGCTTCTTCGCCCCCGTCTTCCCCCTCGCGGAGGGCCGGCAGATCGCGCAGAAGCCCCAGGAGCTCGAACTTGTCGTCATAGGCGTTGGCGGCCTCAAGGCGCTTCTCGAAGTCCTCCACCTCGAGATTATCGTGGGCGTAATTGAGTTTCAGTTGGTCAATTACGTGCGAACGCAGTTTGGTCAGCGGTATATTGCGGTAGTCCTGTAAATCGGACATGTACTCCTCCTTCTCCCGGCTATAGGTGCAGAATACGGTCTATCTCCGGAGAGGTCAAGCTGCGCAGTGGGCACCGCCCGAAGACCGCCGGAGACCGCCCCCCCGGAGCCCCCCGGAGGAGCAGTGCACGGAGAGGCCGTGTCCAGCAGGACGCGTCGACACGGCTTCGATTCTGCGGTACAGTAGCTCTGTGGATACCTCTTTCAACTTGCTTGCCGCCGGCAATCCGATTCTCGACCACTACGCCTTTCTTGCTCCCGAAAGGCGGGACCGCATCTCCCTCCGTTTCTCCCTCCCGGCCCGGGGAGCTCACCATGTACCCCTCGATCGGCTGCACCGGATTCGGGAGGCCGTCGGTTCCGGGCCCCCGGTGCCCGGCGGAGGAGCGTTCAACGCCGTACGTATCTATGCTCGTCTCGGCGGCCGCGCCGCATTCTTTGGCGCCGTCGGTACGGACGGCCTACCCTTCCAGCAAGAACTCGAGGAGTGCGGAATACGGGACCTGCTCTACCGCGATACGGGGAGTTCGAGCGGCTGCAGTCTCACGCTCATCTCTCCGGGAGAGGAACCGCTTATTTTAGTGGCGCCGGGTGCGGCGAGGGAGCTTCCGCCCTCCGCTGCAAAGAAGAGCCCGATGCCCTCGGCGGAACTGCAGGGCGAAGTAAGCGAGCCGGGGCTTCTCTACCTCGAAGGCTTTCTCCTGTCAAACCTCCCCCTGCTTCGCAGCCTTCTCGCTCGAGCGACCGCTGCCGGGATAGCGCTCGTTTTTGATCCCGGCGCTGTCCCGCTTGCGAAAGCACACCGGCAAGTCATACGCAGCGAAGTGCTTCCGCACTGCAGGTACTTTTTTGCCTCTCACAAGGAGATAGAAGCTTTGCAGGTGGCCCCCCGCAGCTTGCCGGAAAGGTACGGAATCCGCGCAGTGGCAGAAAAACGGGACTCTGCGGGCAGCATCCTCTACACCGGCCGGGATATAATAGAACTACCCGCTCTCCCCGCCGATGCACAAGAAGGCAGCGGCGCCGGCGACCTCTACGCGGGAGCTTTCCTGGCGGCGGTGCACAGCGGGGCCGATCTCTTTACGGCAGGGCGGGCGGCCTCCGCCGCGGGGGCTTACGGAACGGAAGTCGCCGGAGGCCGCCTTGGAGAAGAAGCTATTGCAAAAGTGGCCCATATTTTCCATACTATATTCGATACTTGAATAAAGGAGAGTAGACGAACTATGAGTATTAATGTCCATAGTATTGCGTATCCGCAGGCTTTAAGATTCCGCGGGCGGGTTGCCTACGCCGTGGAAGGACTTTTAATTGCGCTGGCGGTATTGTTCCCCATGGCCGCTCATGCCCTCGGACTTCCGGTGTTTACCCTGCTGCCAATGCACTGGACGATCCTCCTGGCGGGACTGGTCTACGGATGGAAGGCAGGACTGCTTGCAGGCCTCGCAGCTCCTCTTGTCAGTTTTGCGCTGACGGGCATGCCGTTTCCCGCATTGCTTCCGCTCATTACTATTGAACTGAGTGTATACGGTCTTGCAGCCGGACTGTTTTCCCAGAAGGGTCGGATCAACGGGTTTATTGCCATGGCGCTGACGCTCCTTGCAGGCCGCGCAGCTTTCACGCTCACCGCTTTCTCCCTGGGCCGTATCGAGGGAGGCTTGGGCGAGTTTTTACAGGCAAGTTTTGCCGCAGGACTCCCTGCCGCAGCACTGCAAATTGCGCTTTTGCCGGTTGTCGCCGGAGCCCTTTCCAATTACCTCTCACCCTCAGCAAAAAGAAGCTGAAGTATAGGCAGGGGGTAGCCGCTTACTGGCTTCCCTCCTGCGTTTTTTTCTCCTCATTGTAGATCACCGCATACTTGCTCAATACATCGAGTAATTCCCCGAGTTCGGCATGGCCCGCTTTTATCTTATCCATAAGCTCGGCATTGCGGTCTCCCCCGATCACCCGGACATTCGTCACTTTCTTTGGGCTGTTGCTCTTAAAATCGGCGAGAATCGTCTCCACTTCGCGGTAGAGGGCGTAAAGAATGTTGGTCGCTTTATCCACCAGCTTCTTCGCCTGCCCGTTCGCCTCTTCTACAAAACGTTGTACCGTTTGCGCCTCCCGCCCCTTTAATTGTCCGCGCTCCAGCATCTTGTGAACATCTTCGATAGAAAGGCTGCCACGGCCGTGAATAAATTGTTCGAATTGTTCTATGTCGTGGACAATCCCTTCGCTGCGCTTCAGCGCATCTTCCAGATAAATCCGAAAATTGCGGTCCTCGAAATAGCCGTCTTCCCTAACCTTTTTCACCGAGCCGAGAAATCCTTTGCTTAGTTTCCACTGCACATACGACTTAATGATCTCCAGCGGATGCAGATAGGAAAAACAGGGAAGACCGCGCTCCGCCAGAAGCTGGTCATTCTCTCGATTGTAGCCGCCGGAGCTCAGCAGTTCTTGCTCACCAAAGATCTTCCTCACCTTCTGTTCAACCCGTTCGTGCAGCAGCTCCCTCCGCAGGCGGTCTCTGTTGTATCCAAACCGCTCGCGAAGTGAAGCGCTGTACTCCCCGACATAGTCCCGTTCGGGTTTCATATATTTAGGCTCGAAGTACGGATCCTGCCGTATGATCTGCAGCAGCTTTTTCAAGGTTTGCGGCGCAAGCTCGCTCTCAAGGAGCAGCTCCAGTTGATCCATAGTCTCTCGAAGCACCTGAAGGTTGCTCTCCGAGTCCTTGCGGTAATACCGCAGGAGGTCCTCCACCATCGACCGTACATTCTGGCCAAACGCGAAATCGCCTAGTATATAGTAGAGATCAAGCAGTTCCTGCTCCACTTGATCGGCCGATACCGGTACAAAAGAAGAGGGAACCCCGTGAGGAGGCTGTACCGAAGCAGCCGAAAACTGGCTGAGCAACGACGAATGATCGTAGCGCAGCAGTGCATAGAATTGTTCCAGCCCAAAACAGCTCTCATTGAAGCCAAAGAAGCGTTCGGATTCGAACTGTCCAATCAGCTTCTCCAGTTCTTTTTCGATAGTTTTCCACTCCTGCTCCTGCTCCTGCTCCTCAAGAGGGGCGATACGCTCTCGCATGCGGTCATAGGTAAAGGTGGAGCGATCTATGCCGCTTGATTCGTCCAGACGACGATCGACCAGGAACGAGAGCAGCCGCTCGTCATCCAGCAATGCCTCTCGGCTCTTCTCCAGCTCAAGCAGCTCCTCGAAGGTTTGCAGCAGGCGATAGAGCTGGAGGATCCGTGACGGAAAGGAGATACTGAGCTTCTTGCCTTGTTTATCGATGTACCGCAGCTGCCTGTCCCGTAGGTCCTTCCAGATCTTTCGCAACTGCTTGTGGCGATGCAGCTCTTCTTCCCCTCCGTAGAGTAAATACGCTATAAGGTTGTCAAGAATCTCGAGCAGCTTTTCCATGCTCCTCCACCGTGTTCAGGATGAGCGAAAAGAGGTGAAGGGGATAGGCAGCAGCTCCCGCAGCTTCAACGTACGATGCACCGTACCGTCGAGGGTTGCCAAAAAGATCGGGAACTCCGGGCTGCAAAACTCCGCCAGGACCTGAAGGCAGAGGGCGCACGGGACCGCCGGCGGATCGTCATTAGTAACCACCGCCAGTGCACGGAATGTAGGTTTCCCCGTGCGGGCGATGGCCGATATCACAGCTCCCCGTTCAGCACAAATCGTCGCTCCGTAACTGGCGTTCTCCACATTACAGCCTACATACACGTCTCCATGCTCATCCGCCAGAGCAGCACCGACGGCAAAGCCCGAATAGGGAGCATGCGCGCGGTTGCGTGCTGTGTAAGCTTCATTGACAAGCGTCTCTACTAGCGAATCCGTTATATCCATTGCCCCTCCCAAAAAATACAATTCCTCTTTTCTTGTGACCTTTTAGTATACCAAAAGAGCAACATAACCGCAATTCTCAATTTGAAAAGGACTTGCAAAAAGGTTAATATAAAAGGGCCCTTTACCGTCTTCTGCACGGCAGAAGGCAGCGGAAGGCGGAGCGGGGGCGTCACAACGTAATCAGACGCAGTATGTCCCTGTGGGGGCGCGTGTTATCTCTTACGAAGGAGGATACGGTGGAACAGATCGCATGGATAGGAACGGGAGTGATGGGAGCGGCTATGTGCTCCCACCTCCTCAAAGCAGGCTACGAGGTGACGGTATACAACCGGACACGGAGCAAAGCAGAGCCCCTCCTAAACGAAGGAGCCCGATGGGCAGACTCTCCCGCCGACGCGGCTATGGGGGCGGATGTAATCTTCACGATCGTCGGCTACCCGCAGGATGTGGAGCAGGTGATCCTGGGCCGAGAAGGAGTGCTCTCGGCGACGGGTGCGGGTGCCGTCCTGGTGGACATGACTACCTCCACCCCCACCCTGGCGGAGAGCATTGCTCAGGAGGCTTCGAGGAAGGGAATCGAAGCCCTCGATGCTCCCGTCTCCGGGGGAGACGTAGGCGCCAAAAACGGCACCCTCGCCATTATGGCCGGCGGCCCGAAGAATGCCTTTGATCGGGTGCGCCCCATCTTCGAACTAATGGGAGAGAACGTCGCCTACATGGGCTCCTGCGGAAAGGGGCAGCATACAAAAATGAGCAACCAGATTCTCATTGCCAGCACCATGATCGGCACGGTCGAGTCGCTACTCTATGCCTATAAGTCGGGAATGGACCTCAAGGAGGTGATCGAAGTAATCGGCAAAGGAGCTGCCTCCTCCTGGTCTATCAATAACTTGGGACGAAGAATTGCCGACGGGAATTTCGACCCCGGTTTCTTCATCAAGCACTTCATAAAAGATATGGGCATTGCCCTCGAGGAAGCCAAGCGCATGCAGTTATCTCTTCCCGGTCTTGCCCTCGCACATCAATTTTATGTTAGCGCCAGCGCCCTCGGATGGGAAGACTTGGGCACCCAAGGGCTGTATAAGGTATTGGAGCGGATGAACGGGGTGTAATCGAGCTCTATCAGCAAAGGCCTTCGCCCAGGCGAACCATTCGCATTGCTCGGGCGGAGGCATCCGTCAACAGCTCTCCGGCATATAGCATCGCCTCTTCGAGAGGCATCACACGCTTGACGGTGCTCATTACTGCATCGATCCCTAATGCATAGAGAGTATCGATCCCCTCATCGATATCTCCGGCGATCAACAAGACTGGAACGCCCTTTTTTCGAGCATGCCCGGCGATTCCCGCCGGAACCTTGCCATAGGCGGTTTGACCATCTACCTTTCCCTCTCCGGTGATGACCAAATCCACCCCCTCCAGACGTTCGTCAAAACCGACGGCATCCAGCACCAGCTCGATCCCCGACTCAAGGGAGGCTCCACAGAAGACCCGCAGACCGTAGCCCAGACCGCCGGCCGCTCCGACTCCCGGCTCCTCAGTAACCGCCATTCCACACTGCCGCTCTACCACATTCGCCAGCTGTGCGAGGGCAGCATCGAGCTTTTGAACTTTCTCCGGACTGGCGCCCTTCTGAGGGCCGTACACCGCACTGGCACCCGATGGGCCTATCAGGGGATTGCTGACATCACAGGCTACACGCACCACCGTCTCCTTGATACGCGGATCGACTCCGGAGGAATCTATCCTCTTCAGCTTCCCGAGTTCACCGCCGCCTGGGTCCAGTTCGCGTCCCTCTCCGTCCAGAAAACGATAACCGAGCGCCGCCGCCATCCCCGTGCCCCCGTCATTAGTTGCACTTCCGCCGATTCCCAGTATTATCTCGCGGTTCCCCCGCTCAATGGCGTGGCGAATAAGCTCTCCCGTTCCTCTGGTACTCGCCCGCAGAGGATCACGCTTCTCTTTGGCTACCAGCCCCAGTCCCGAAGCTGCCGCCATCTCGATCACGGCGGTCCCTTCTCCAATCACCGCATACTCACTCTCCAGCGCCTCCCCGAGCGGCCCGGTAACCTGCACCGTTATTCTCTCCCCCTCGGCCGCTGCAATCATCGCCTCGACCGTGCCTTCGCCTCCGTCGCCTACCGGCAGCTGATCGGTTACCGCCTCCGGATAGACCTCTTCTACCCCCGCAGCAATAGCCTGTGCTGCTTCCGGGCTGGAAAGACTGCCTTTGAACGAGTCCGGTGCAATCAACACTCGCATTGTATCTACCCCCCCTCTACGCTAAATACTTGTATACTGCGAAGGGCTGCGGAGAGTGTCAAGATAGAGGCTCAGACCAGCTTGTTCTCCTTGCTCATAGAAAACAGCTTGGAGTTCCAATAGTTCTGCATAAGATAACTCCGCCGGTCCTCCGGGTCGTTGATGCGGCCGGCTCGTTTCTGCAAGTTTTGCCACGCTTTGCTCAGCAGGGTCAACTTCTGCACATTTTCTTCCGCATTTTGTTCGGGAAAGGAGAGAGTGCGGAAAAAGTAATACACGTGGCGATGGGGATCGAGACGGAGGGCTTGCTTGTCTCCTAACACCTCGTCGAACATCCGCTCCGCCTCCTCATTGCTGCCCAGGTTAAACGATAGAAACCCATGTAGCGCCTTCACGTGCCGCAGCAACAGGTCGTTGTCTTCCTCACCCTGGAGGAGATAATTTTCAAAGCAGACAAATCCGTCCGTAGCAAGATGCTCCGCCGCAGGAATAAAGTTCCATCGCTCCTTCGCGCGCTCCTCAATGGCTTTGGCGGTCATTTCGCTGGCAGTCTCGAGATCACGGTCCAAAATATACCCTTCGGCGGTAAAAAGCAGTACTTCCGGAGTCTTCTCCAGTTGGCGGAGCCGCCGAATCCCCTCCCCGGTGTAGCCCCGATAAACCAGCGAACGATAAAGCCATGCGGCGAAGAGTTGCTCGCGGGCGCCGTCGAAATAAAGCACTTCCCCGGAGAGCAACTCCTGAAACAGCAGGGAGGCTTCGGCGTAACGGCCAAGCTCAAACTGCAGTTTCCCCTCAAGCATAAGCAGGTACCGTTCCCACTCCCGGCGTCCAAACAACGCCGCTTTCTCGCGGGCAGAGCGGATATACTCCAGTGCCAGCGAGTAATCGCCGAGCACAAAGTGAGTCAGCGCGATAAAGGCCGAACTCTCCAAGTCCAGCGCCGCCGGAGGGCCTTCCAACGTGTAGCCTTTGGCGCTTCGAAAATACTCCAGTGCCTCGTCCACCCTGCCGAGGGAGAGCATAATTTTCCCGATTAGGATGAGAGCCTGCAGTATACGGGGGAGATTGTCGGTGTCCTGTATTCCAAGGAGAGCTTTCTTCGCATACGGCAGCGCCTCTTCCGGGGCGCGGGTACGCCACAAATACTCCCCGGCCACCGCAAGCTGATACGCCGTCTGCGGTGCCTGTTTGTGGCTATCTTCCTCCCTAAAGAGCTTGCGAAATCGTTTTTTCGCCTCTTCGTGATCTCCTATCCGCAGATACGCCTCGAGACGGACCGTCTCCAGAAGCTCTGAAGAAAGAAGCCGACTCCATGCTGTACCGGCGCTCTGCAGCACCGTCTCCATTGTGTCGAGAATACCTGAGTCAAAACTGCTGAAGAGATTTTCCTCCAAAAGTTCCCAGAGAACCTGCGCAGCCTCCTCTTCTCTCTCCAATTCTATCGCCCGTCGAATATACTCCCTCCGTTTTTCGGCAGAGAGATAGTTGCGCAGTTCGGGAATAAGCCGTGCACAGACGCTACGCACATAATCTCGTTTTTCCCGAACATACTCTCCTAGAGGCCGGACGATTTCGACAGGCTGGATGCTAATTTCCCGGTCGTGCACTAACACGCCGTAATTTTCCAGCTCTCGGAGAGCTACATTCATTTCCTCCTGTTCCAATCCAAGTGCGGAGGACAAACCGCTCCGGTATTCAGCCGGGAAAATCGTCCCAAAGTACGATAGTGCATAAGTGATGAGCATATGCTCTTCCGGCAGAGAGGAGAAAAAGGCGCGCAGTATCGCTTTAGAGCTACGGTCCTTACTCTGTCGGTTTAGTTCTTTACGACAATAATGGAGGAAAAAAGTGGAGAGACGACGACCTTTTTCGGACTCCTTCTCCCGCTCTTCCGTGCCGCCATTATCCCTGCGGTCGCAGTCAAAAACCGCCACCGTACACGGTTCTTCTATCTCCTCCGGCAGCTCCTCCCCGGAGGTAAAGACCGGCAAAAAAGCTTCATACTCGACAAAACGACGGCAAATGTCGGCGAGAAACTCCTTCTGGGCCGGGCTCATTTCCTCCAGCCGGTGACAGATCATCAAGGCCGGCAGCAGCTGGCTGCGCATATAGCGGATATAGGCGGAGAGATAGAGGATAAAGAGAATCCGCCCGTCGCTGTCCCGCACCTCCGACGGCGGCATATCGAGGACTCCCTCCAGATAGCGCCAGCACCGCCGCTCCTGGGCGTTCATATACTCGGTTGCAAACGACAGAAAGGGGGTATGCACGGCGTGTATCACCATGCCTCCGGGGGGGAGGTCGATTTCACTCGGCTGAATCACCAGCCAGTCGATTCTGCGCATACTGCCGTCAATGCTGCGTACCATAGCGGCGCATAACTTCTCCCTGCACCGCGGGTCATATCCGCGCAACAGGAAAGCCGCCGGTTCAGTACTCTGCAGCAGCGGCGCAAAACTTTCCATGCACTCCTCGAGCAGCGTGAGGTCCGAAAAATAATCGTCGAAACTCTTCATCTCACGCCGCCGAACCTTATCGCCGGCCACTATCCTGTACATACCGTCCTGAGCGGAGATGACGAAGCGTTCGCCCAATATTCTCGCCGCCCGTTCGTCGAGCCAAATGCCGTCATGTTCCGGCAGCCGGTACATCTCCGCGGCAATATCCTGGAGTTCTATCTCCTGCTCTTCCGCTTCGTCAAAGAAGACGTACATCGAATAGCCGCTCCAACGGCGCTTGCTGTTGCGTAAATACTGATCGCACTTTTCGATCCCGTCCGACAGCAGGGCCGTGGTCTCTACTTCGCTCTGTGAACACTGGTAGACCAAATAACTACCCCGTCCCCCGGCGGCTTTGAATCCGTGGGAAAGAAAAATCTGCTCTACCCGCTTCAAAAGCTGCTCGGTATACTGGGGAAAAATACAGGAAAGCTGTTTGAGACCGTCTATTTCAACTACTATGCGGACCATGCTGGTTGTATTTTATATGAGAATTCACTATTGTCAAAGCAGAAACTATGGGCTTCCACATCCAATACCAGAAAACGTTCTGTAGAAATCTCACTATCACGATCTCCCCCTCCTCCCCTTTTGAGCGCATTCTGGCCACGCTCAACTCCGTACACTACAACGGCTGCCGCCTCACCACCGAACAAATCAACTATGCCGTACTAGAACTGCTAAACAACTCGCTGCGTGCTCATCGTGACCGCGGGGTCCGCGATCCTATCGTGCTGCGCTTTACCATGCAGCCGGAGGGACTCTCCGTGCATCTTCGCGACCGCGGAGGCGGATTCGATACCACTCAACTCCCGTATCAACTGGATGAAGACCCTGGCGCGATCAATGTACACGACGAAGCGTTCGAAGCGTACCGCCGCGAGCATAACTATGCCCGCTTTGGCCTGGGGATCTATCTTGCGAAAAAGACCTTTCCGTTTTTTTCACTTTCCTTTGTCAACGGAAACGGAGAGACCACCGCCTGGGCCAATGGAGACACCGACGGCACGATTATCAACCTCTCCACCGCAGCACACAATGGCTCCGGTGGCAAAGAGAGGGTGACACCCCCTCTCGCTCAGGAGGAGCAGAACATCTATGCCTGAGAAAAATCGCCGAACTTCGGAGCGCGATTACACCTACGCAAAACTCGTATTTCACGACAACAATACCATAGGATATATCCGCGACCTCTCGGCTCACGGGCTGCGGGCGGAACTCATCTCAGCTCAGGAAGAGCAGCCTCGCCAAGGGGTGACGCTGACGATTATCCCCACCCCGGAACTGAAGCTGGACCCCTTCAATATAGAGGCTTCGATACGCTGGTCAAATATCAACGGGCCTACGGTTTCGGTTGGACTGCACATCGAAACCTTTGCGACCGAAACCGGGAAACAGATCTTCCACCGACTGTGCTCTCTGATGAGCAAAGCGCAGTCATAGCTCCAGTTCCGGCGGCGCAGCTCCCCCTTCCCACAGCTCGTCATCACGCTCGGTAAAGGGTCTGCCGTAGACATAATCGAAGAGGAAGCGAAAATCCTCCGGAGCGATTTCCAGAAATTGTACTCCCAAAAGGGTATTCCCGTTTGACTGGTACTTGCGCATCACTCTACTTGCCACTTTGATCCGGCGCCCTTTGATTTCGAAAAAAAGATCGAGATCCGTGTACACACCAATCGCTTCGGTCAGTTCGCCGGTGGGATAAGAAAAGAGGACCCCCGCAGCGCTTATGTTAATAATGTAAGGCGTATATTCCTTCACTTCCCGTCGCTGTTCGCCGTTGAAATAGCCGTAATTCTTCAGCGCATGCACCAACACGTAAGAAAACTCGATGGCAAAATCGAGGGTCCGAAGAGTAAAGGCGGGGGCATCTTGGGAATTACTGCGCATAAAAACGTAGCCTACTACATAGTTGAGATATACGATGGGGACATAGAGTTCTCCGATAATTCCCTGCTCCCGGGCTTTCTCCTGAAAATAGTCTTGCGCCTGGGAGCGGGTTTTTCCGCCCGGAGGATTTTCACTCTCGTCTTCCGGAAGAAGGTCCTCGTTGATAATAGGGCGTCCCCCTCCTGATCCGGCTTTAGCGAGCCCCCGGGTCATATGGGGGAGAAAGAGGCACTTTCCCGTATCGGTGATCAACTGCTCCTCATAATTCTGAGGGCCGCGGTCGCGAAACATAATAATTGTACTGTATTCCGCGAACTCGGAAGCTTTAGAGCGGAATTGAGCGACAAGATCCTCCAACCTTTCCTCGTTAAAATATTCGGAGATGATAGGCTCGGTCACCTCTTGCCACGTTTCAGTCTTGGGAAAGCCGAGCTCCACCACCACATCCTCATAAAGAAAGCTCATGGTAAGTCCTTCAGGAGAATCGACCCGTTCAAACTTCCGTTCCAAATTTTTCACCAGCCCATTCGGGTGCTTCAGAAGGAGCGGGGGACCCGGCTTTTTCACCTCCGTCTCAAAGGTCATAGTATGTCCATAATAGGTAAAATAGATTCGGACACTTTCACCGGCAGAAAATTCGCGGGCCTCCCTCTCATCACACTCGATGGTGATCACCCCTTCGTCCCCTTCTACCATGGTTCCATCCACAGTTCTCTCGCGGGCGTGGATCCGTACCCCCATTTGGTTTTCACTCAACATACCGAGTATATAATCTTTTTCCACGCGCCCAAGGGGCTTCCCCATAATCGACTCCTCTCATTGCAATTTTTTATATCGCCCCCACACTGTACTACAAATTGTCATTCTGATCCATGTGTTCTAGTAAAAGTTGAGGGGACTTACTTGTCGGCCGCCGTCCCGCTGCCGCTCCGGTACTTCGTAAGGTGTGCCGAGAGATGAAAAAACGAGGTCCGCTGCGGCAATATACCAGATTCCCTCCAGCCGCCAAAAAACGAGTTCTCCCGCACTGCGACCCGGCTCGCCGAAGAGCCGCACATTCATCCGCGCCTCCTCTTCCGCCACACGAACTTTCCCGTAGCGAAGGCTGGCAATTGTCGTCTCTCCCATTTCCCGCTCAAGCCGTTCGGCCAATCCTTTCCGCACGTCGGGATGCAGCAGTTCCGCAGGGTTACGTCCGGACTGCAAAGCAGTGAAAAAGCGCTGTGCCGCCGCATATACTCGGCGCTCTTCACCTTCCGCCTTCCCCGGCATATAGAGCGGCCCGATCACCATATCCTCCGGGCGTACGAGCGTCTCCTCCGCCGCAAGAAAGCTCCGCTCCCGTGTATCGGTGGGGCTTCCTTGCGGACTCTCAGAATTCTCCTCCGAACTCGGGGAATCGTTCGCCGCCCCGGCGGAACGCTCTTCTCCAAAGGTGAGTGTTCGAGAAGGCCGGCCGTTATTCGCCTCGCTCTGCGCCGTGTGTTCGCTCTGCGCTGCGGAAGGATCAGTACTCTCCTCCCCTTCCTGGCTCCCCGAATCCCCGCCGCCACAACTCGCCAACAGAAACATGATGCCGCAGGCTAGGAGCGCAGCCGCGGGAACGACTCGTTTTCCTTCATTCTGCATCGTTACCTTCCTCCGTAACACATCTCCGTCCCCTCTGCCGGCTCGCTTAGCTTATAAGGCCTTTCTTTGTACCTACACAATGGAGTCGGTTTTGTCAAATGAGGCGCTTTCCCCATTATGATTTTGAACCAACCTCATCCGGGAGTCCAGTGGTACGGCTCTGGACATCGTCTTTTGCCTCGGGATAGTATGGCCGCGTCCCCTCGCTGACTCGGACAGCGTCCGCTCCCACTGCGGAGAAGAGAGGTGTACTTACTATCTATAAGGAGGTTCGTCCATGGGCCGTACGGTCACGCAAAAAATACTCCACAACCATTTGCTTTCCGGCCACCCCACTCAGGGCCGGGAGATCGGCATTCGCATCGATCAAACCCTCACCCAGGATGCGACCGGAACAATGGTCTATCTTCAGTTCGAGGCTATGGGAATACCGCGAGTTAAGACAGAGCTCTCGGTCTCCTATGTGGATCATAACACGCAGCAGACCGACTACCGCAACATGGACGACCACCGTTTTCTCCAGAGCGCCGCACGCAAGTGGGGACTGTACTTTTCGCGTCCAGGCAATGGAATCTGCCATCAAGTCCACCTCGAACGCTTCGGAGCTCCGGGAAAAACCCTTCTGGGCTCGGACTCGCACACTCCCACCGCCGGCGGACTGGGCATGCTCGCCATCGGCGCCGGCGGACTCGATGTGGCAGTGGCGATGGCCGGGGCACCTTTTTACCTGACCTATCCGCATGTGGTAGGCGTTCGCCTGACCGGGGAGCTTCCGCCGCTCTGCAACGGAAAAGACGTCATTTTGACACTTCTGCAGCGCGAGACAGTCAAAGGCGGTGTGGGAAGAGTCTACGAGTACTTTGGCCCGGGGGTCGCCTCTCTCAGTGTTCCCCAGCGTGCCACCATCACCAACATGGGAGCGGAGCTGGGGGCCACCACCAGTATTTTTCCCTCCGACGAAGAGACTCGCCGGTTCTTAGCGCAGCAGGAGCGCGAGGAGCGATGGCAGCCGCTCGCCGCCGACGGGGACGCCTCCTGGGACGAAGTTATTGAACTGGACCTTTCCACAGTAGAGCCGATGGCCGCCGCACCGCACATGCCGGACAAGGTGGTTCCGGTACGTGAACTACAGGAAACCCCGGTCGATCAGGTGGTGATCGGCTCCTGCACCAACAGCTCGATCAGCGACCTCGGTATTGCCTCGGAGATCCTGGAAGGGCTAGCCATTTCCGAACGCACTTCTTTGGGTATCGCCCCCGGTAGCCGCCAGGTGCTCGAAGCTGCGATGGAAGCGGGTATCGTCTCCCGCTTCGTCTCCGCAGGTGCCCGTATTCTCGAGTCGGCCTGCGGGCCGTGTATTGGAATGGGCTTTGCCCCCGGCAGCGGGGCCGTCTCGCTGCGCACCTTTAACCGCAACTTCAAGGGCCGCAGCGGGACAGCCGACGCCGGCATCTATCTAGTCTCCCCGGAAACCGCCGCCGCCTCCGCTCTAACCGGCTACATTACCGACCCCCGTGAGCTGTCGGTACACATCGAAGGCAGGGACTACAGCCCGTATCTGCACATCAACGACAATATGCTGCTCCCGCCCCTCCCTCCGAAGGAAGCCAAACAGGTGGAACTAGTGCGCGGCCCTAACATACGGCCCTGTCCATCCGGCAGCCCATTAGAAGAGTCCCTCAGAGCAGAAATTTTGTTAGTCACCGGCGACAATATCACTACCGACGACATCATGCCCGCCGGCTCTCGCATCCTGCCCCTGCGCTCCAACATTCCCGAAATTTCGAAATACGTCTTTGAATCGATCGACCCTGATTTTCACGATAAAGCCCTCGCTGCAGGCGGTGGCATTATTATCGGAGGAGAGAACTACGGACAAGGCTCTTCCAGGGAACACGCCGCCCTCGCCCCGATGTATTTGGGAATCAAGGCGGTGATCGCCAAGAGCTTTGCCCGGATTCACAAGGCGAACCTGATCAACTTCGGCATTCTCCCTCTCACCTTTGCCGATTCCGCCGACTACGACCGGCTGCAGGAGGGAGCTGTGCTGCAATTCGAAGGCCTGCGAGAGGCTCTTGAGAGTTCCCGCAGCGGCCGCGGCGGGCAGGTCCGCGCCCGTCGCGAGAGTGACGGGCTGGAACTCACGCTGGAACACGATCTCGAGGGACGCTCCCTGGAAATCGTCCTGGACGGCGGTCGGCTGGCGCATACCCGCCGCCTTATGAAGCACTGATGCACCCGTTGACCAAGCAGGCGGTGGATCACCTGGTCCACGATTTTACCGAACCCATCCGTGACCCACTCTGGCAGCACATCTATCTCTCGCCGGAGCTGAAAACGCTGCTCTCACACGCCCCGGTTCAGAAGCTGGGCCGCATCAAGCAGCTCGGTCCTGCCTACCATGTCTACCCCGGTGCGGTGCACACGCGCCTCAATCACAGCCTGGGGGTGCTACACCTCTCCCGGAAGCTCCTGCTTGCCCTCTGCAGCAGAGAAGATGCCCCCCGGCTGAGCCCGGACGGTGTCCGGGCTTTTCTGGCGGCGGCACTGCTGCACGACCTCGGCCACTTTCCCTTCGCCCACTCGCTCAAGGAGCTGCCGCTCACATCCCATGAAACGCTCACCGCCGAAAGTCTCACAGCTCCGCCGCTGGCAGATAGTCTGCGTGAGACGGTGGGCTGCGATCCGCAGCGTGTGGCGGCGATTGTAGATTCGGAGCAGAAACCCGGAGAGGACGAGGAGGTGATCTTCTTCCGATGTCTCCTCTCGGGCGTGCTCGACCCGGATAAGCTCGATTATCTCAACCGCGACGCCTACTTTTGCGGCGTCCCTTACGGTATGCAGGACACGGAGTTTGTCTTCAACAAGGTCCTCCCGCACCCCGACAACGGCATCGCAGTGGAAGCCTCCGGACTCAGTGCAGTGGAACACCTCCTCTTTGCTAAGTATCTGATGTACAAGACCGTCTATTGGCATCGGGTGGTACGAACAGCTACCGCAATGATCAAGCAGCCGATCTACACCGCTCTGCGAGAGAACATCATAGCGCCGGATGAACTCTACTGGCTTGATGACGAGGAGTTTTTTCGCCGTTTTCACCCCGGGCGCTACGGCCCGTTTGAACTGATAGAGCGGACAGCGAGGAGGGATCTTCTCAAGACCGCCTGGGAAAGCCCTTTCGACCCCGCCCGGGAGGAGCATCGCCGTCTGATGGACCTCGAGGACCGTAACGCCCGGCAAACGGAGATCGCGCGGCGGCTCTCCTCCCGGCTTCAGCGCACCGTGCGTCCCTGGGAAGTCATCATCGATATCCCCGAACCCATTTCGTTTGAAATCGACCTGCCCGTCGCCACAGAGGCGGGCTTCGTCCTCTTCCCGAACAGCGTGTCGGTTTTCAACGGCCCGGCGGTAGAGAGTTTTTCGGCCACCCTGCGCAAAATTCGACTCTTCCTTCCGGAGGATGCCCTCGAGGAGGGCATCAGAGCCGCAGCGGAACTTTTGGGTCCGTGAGCTCAGAGAGCAAGCTCCCGCGCAAAACTCTTGCACATATTGCCGATCTCGCATACAGTGAAGTAGAGGATGCAGCACGGATGAGTAATTCAAAACTAATGAAAGAACGTATACGACGAGTAACAGTACTCTTCAAGGAGCTCGGCTACGAGCTGTTTGACGAGGAAAACCAGGATGGCAGCTACAGCTCCGGCTTTTCCTCCAGCACCGGTTTCCAAGGGGCGTTTTTTATCGTGCGGGAGCAAAAGTTCTTGGAGATGGCCTTCAACTTCACCTTTAGCCCCGAATTCGATCCCTTCATACGGGAACGGCTCCCGGAACTGCTGGAAATCTGTTTTGAGTACGGTTGTTACACCAACATGTTCACCGACGACAACGCCATAAGTATTTCTCTCTTTTCCAAAATCTACTTCTCGGGACTCAATTACGGCAGTCTGCGCGATACCCTTGCGGATTTCCACGATTGTGTAGAGGCGGTAAAAGAGCTCGTCTCCTTAAAACACTCAAACTAAGGAGTCTGCCTGTGGAAATACACAACTTAATGGAAGATTTAGTAATGGAGACGGTGGAGGAGATCTTTTCCGAATTGTCGGAGGAGGATTTTCCTCTGATTCACTGTCATCAGTGCCGGCTCGATGTGGCCTGCTACGTTCTGAACCGTATTCAGCCCAAATACATTATCTCCGGCCGCGGTCTCGTCCATTTTGAAAATGACTACCTGCAGCGGCTGCAGAAAAAAGCCGACTTGGTTGCGCTGGTTAACGAGGGTATTCGAAAAGTTCACCGCAACCGCCGGTCATATTACGAAAAGGTGCCGTCGGCGAAAGAAAAAATTACCGAGGGTCCGGTTTTCAATTTTCCCGCTATTGTCGGGCGAATACTCCACGGAAAAACCTTCGAGCCGATGGAGGACATTCACGTAGCCCTACTTCACAACGGGGAGCCGGTCCCGATGATCGACTACACCTGGCAAAACCCATACTATGTGGTGGAGAGCACGCAGGGTAACTTTACCTTTCTGCCGCATCCTGAAAAGGCCGAGTACGAGGGCGAGGTCCGCAGTTTCTCCTTTGAAATCAGTGCCCGAGCGAAGGGGTTTACTTCGCTGCAGCACTTTTTCCAGGTGGAACTGACCGCCTCGGATTACGTACTCTACAATTTCCGGCTCCAAAACACCTTTAAAACCGGGGAACTCTATCTTTTTCCCGAGAGCGAGCCGCTCGAAAAAAACGAATAAGCCCCCGCTCCGGTCCCCGGCCGTTCAGGAGTAATATTCAGTATGGGTGCTGACATCCTGCAGCCGACCGGGCACCTCATCTTCGACAAACGTGATCACCTTCTGCATGACCGAATCGCCGTGCTTCTTGGAATTGCTGACCAGCGCCGCGCCTAATTGGGCATAGGTGACCGCATCGTGCAGGTCCACCTCTGCTGCAGAAAGCTTGTAGCGATTCTGGAGGCGTTCCTTGAGCGACTGCACCACCCGGCGCTTTTCTTTTATATTCGTGGAGTCGGGGATATAGATAATGAACTGTACCAGACTGACAACCATAGAGACTCCTAGTATCGAAAAAATTCCTCCGCATCCGTAAGAGCGAGATCAGACTCCCGTCGCTTGTACTCTTCCGCTTTGCTCCGCTCTTTCAACGGAAGAAACCGTTCATTCTACAGCCGAGCGAGGCGAAAGACATCGTCCTGCGCATAGTTCTGCGGAATGCGCACCTTCAGCCCGTACGAAGGTTCTCAAGCCCGCAGCGCATAACCCAAAGCGGATCGGTCACGGTCATCGAGAAATGCGGCAAGTAGTAGAAGAATACTACCAAAAGCACAACGGCAAGTACAAGGAAAACCAGCATTCTCTCCGCAGCATAAGCTCTTCACTGAGGCAGCAAGCTAAACAACACGGCAACCCCCGCCTTCCGCAGCACCGTATAATCGGCGCCCCCGAACTTTTGACGGTACACCGCTGCGCTGCGCTCCGCCTCTCGAGGCAGCGAGGGCAGTTCACGGCCCAGCTTCTCCTCCATCTTTGCCGCATCGTTACGCCTCAAGCGCTCCCTCTCCACAGCGCCGGCGCCTATTTGAAAGGGAAGCAGAAACATCTTCACCGGCGCCCCTAAAGGGCCGGCCAGGGCCATGCGTGCGTCCTTTCTGCGGGAAACTGTTTCCAGCATCCCTAAAAGCTCCTTCCGTACCTGCTGTTGCCTCTGCTCTTCCTGCCCAAAGAGCTCCAAATAGAAAAAATCGGAAGAAGAGAGGATAGAGATGCTCTATGTTATGCTCGAGGAATATCAGGATCTGCTCTTCTTTTTGCAGCGGGGTACGGTCGAACAGAACGGTGCTGTTCAGTAAATGGGTTATAAAACTGTGTGCCCGCTCGTTTTCCCTGCTCATCGTGCTTTGCAACCCCGATAATACTGATATACCCGATGCATTGTGTATAAAATTATTATAGGGTGAACACAATGGGCGATACAATACCGGCACGGCTTCTTTTCCTCCTCCTTCTCCTGACAGCCGTCCTCACCGGCGCGTTCGGCCGCGATATTCCCCTTCCCGAAGAAGAGGCTCCACCGGCGCTCTTCAGCTCTCAACTCGGCGACTCGGAGGTGCAGCTTTTTCTCGAAGGCCGCTGGAGGAGCGAACTGCGCGCCGGCTTCGGCTATACCTACGACGAGGGGACCGGCACCTTCACCTCCTCCACCCTCCCGGCGCTGAGCGAAGGGATCGCCTTTTCCCAGCGTCCCAACTTAACTCTCTCTCTCTGGCTCCAGGAACGCTACTTTTTTGAAACCGTCATTACCGAGGACCAGACCCTCGAGACGTTCCTCTTTGGCTACAACGGCGATGAAGGAGCGGCGGTAGAGAAGGTTCGCATGGGAAACAGCGACCTGGGGATGGGCGACTTTGGCTTCCTCTCCCTCCCCGCCGCCTCCACCGACTCCTTTGGCGCCTACGGCCTCTTTAACGGCCCCTCCTCCACTCATCACGTAGCCGCGCGCTTTGATCCGGCCGGCAAGGCGCACAAGGCCTACCTGGGCCGTAATCAGATCGAAGAGGAGCGCCTCTCCCCGGAGTCGTACGTGCGCGGCCGCTTCTTCGTCCTCCCTGATGCAAACGTGTCGAACCTGCGGGTTTTCATGGAGGATCCGGACGGGAGCTACTCCGGCGGCGGCACCACCTTTAAGGAATTGGGCCCCGAAGAGATGAGCGTCTCCGCCGCCGACGGCCTCGTCTACCTGCGCGAGCCGGCGGACGGCCGGGTGGCGGTGTGGTATACCGTAAACGGAGGGACGGAGATAGGGGATGGGAGTATAGGAATAGATTCACTTCCGGGCTCGAATCCTGGTCCCGATGGTCAAAGCACAACATTGATTGAAACACAAGATGATTATCTCGATTTGAGTCTGAGCGCTGAAAACTTTAACTGGAATAAATTCTATCTTGGGATCGATTTTGGTGCTCATCGTCAAGTAACTCTCGACGGCAACGACTCACTCCTCCTCCACGTCCCCGGAAAGTGGTCCCCCTTCGAGCTGCAGAGCGTCTACCGGCCCCAGTCACGCCCCGACGATCCCGACAAGCTCGAGGTGCGCCTTGCCCAGAAGGAGGGCCGCAACGGCGACCGCATCGATTTCATACTGTTTCAGGATGAGCTCATCCGTCTTCCCGCAGGAAGCTCCCTGCGCGATCCGGCCGCCCGCTATCCGTTGGCGGAATATGTCGAAGACGAGGCCGCCTACTACGGCCCCGACGCCCCGGGCAAAGATGGGGAGCCCGAACGGGAGCTGCTCATCCAGCGCCTCTCGCCGGTCTCGGGCTTTCTCCAGGAGCAGCAGGCCCTACCCGGCAGCATCGAGGTGTTGCGCGACGGGCGGCAGGTGAACGCCTACAATTTCGACCCTGCCACCGGCGAAGTCTCCTTCTTCTACCCGGTGGGGCAAAACGAGCGGATCGACATCTACTACCGCAGCCCCGAGGCAGCCTCTGCGGGCTCGGGGGATCTGCTTGTAGCATCGGCCAACCGCTTCACCTTTAGCGAGACGTGGAGCGGCAGCCTGGACTTGGGCCTGCGCTGGAATGCCCGCGGACAAAGCTACACGGTCGAGCAGTCCGAGGCGCAAGGCTCCATCCTCACCTCGGCGGGCCTCGACTACGAACAAGAGCACTTCGGCGTTTCTCTACAGGGAGCCGTCGGTGTGCACAACCCCAACACCACCGGCTACCGCCGGCTCCTCGGCATGGGCGAAGGGGGGGTGCCGGTACCGCTGCTGCCGGATGGGCTCTATCCGGCGCCGCCGCTACCCCATCCGCCATTTTCACTCGATTTAACCAAGGACAATCGCGGCAAGCTCCTCTACCGGGACTACTACAGCGACTCCTTTGCCGGCGGACGGGTGCTACAGCATTACTCATGGTCCCCACCGGACGATCAGACCTACGCCTACGGCGAACGGGTCGGCCCCTATCTGGCGGCTACCGGCAGCGAGACCGCGGGCAACGCGGCCGTTTTTCAGTACAAACTCGGAGGTGGCGAATGGGCCGGAGGAATGATTCCTTTAGTGAAGGGGGAGGCGCCCCTGGATCTGAGCAGCACCCGGGCGCTGACGTTCCAGGCCAAGCACCTGGGCTTTGAACCGGGAGATACCTCTTCGCCTGACAACGTTACCGTCTACTTGGTCTTTGGCCTGCTGCCCGAGGATCTGGACGATGACGACAAAATGGATGAGGAGTCGAGCCGCTACGACGACGGCTTTGATTTCAACCACACGTATAACTCAACACCATACACCATGCCGGTGGCGCCGGTGATTCCCTGGGCGCCGGAGCGTTCCTCCCGGGACACCGAGGACCTGGACGGCAACGGGGTGTTGAACGATCACGAGATCACGGTGGT
>CAYFUX010000011.1:74257-78868 GCA_964346455.1 uncultured Spirochaetaceae bacterium | reverse complement strand
CTGTTCGATCCCCGAGGCCGTCCAAGAACTTCCCAGACGGCCGGAGAAAGCGCTCTCCGGCTCTTTTTCGGAGGGCCATGCGGAGCTCTCTTCGGCGGCGAGACGTGGTTTGTGCTCCCTCCCTGCTTGAGCGCTTTTGTAACGGTTTGCGCCCTGGGCCATCGTGCCGGGTTCTCCATCCCCCGTTTCTTTCCCGAAACGAAGACGTTCGGACTGCCTATCTTCACGCATAAGGTCACGGTAGGGATCGGTCTCCCGGCTGTCCTTCGAGGAGTTTCTGCGAAAAAGATTGCGTAACGTTTTGCCGGCGCGGTCAGGGCGGGCGGAGGAGCCTTTGACGGCCCTTTTTGTGTGTGAAGCTTCTTTCTCCGCAGCTGCAGAAGAGCTAGTATCTGCGGCTGTGCTCCTACTTGTCTTGGAGCGCTGTACCTGCCTGCGCTGACGGGCCGCGCTGCGGAGCTGCTGGATAATGGGAGAGACTACGGCGGCGAGGAAGAAGAAGAGAATTAGCAGTGTAGAGATAAGTTCGGAGGCGTCCACGGCCTTACTCCTCTCCTCCGGGCTCGGTCTCTTCGCCGCCGATACTGCTGCGCATATCGGTGTCGGCTTGGATGTTCTTCATCCGGTAGTAATCCATTACCCCCAGGTGGCCCTTGCGGAATGCTTCGCTGATGGCTTTGGGTATCTCCGCCTCTTCGAGTACGACTTTGGCACGGTTCTCCTGCACTTGGGCAATCATCTCCTGCTCCCGGGCCTTGGCGGCGGCACGACGCTGTTCTGCAATAGCCTGGTAGCGCCGTTTATCGGCCTCCGCCTGATCGGCCTGCAGCTTGGCTCCCACGTTGTCACCCACATCCACATCGGCGATGTCAATGGAGAGAATCTCAAAGGCGGTACCGGCATCCAGCCCCTTGCCCAAGACCGTCTTGGAGATCTGGTCCGGATTCTCTAAGACGTCTTTGTAGGTTTCGGAAGAGCCAATGGTGGTTACGATCCCCTCTCCGACGCGGGCGATGATCGTCTCCTCCTTGGCGCCACCGACGAGGCGCTCGATGTTGGCCCGTACCGTGACGCGGGCGCGGACCTGCAGCTGGATGCCGTCCTTGGCCACCGCGTCTATGGTCCTGCGTCCCATGTCAGGGTTGGGACAGTCGATCACTTTTGGATTGACGCTGGTTTTTACCGCCTCGAGGACATCGCGGCCGGCGAGATCGATGGCCGCTGCCTTCTGAAAACTGAGGGGGATGTCTGCCTTGTTGGCGGCAATCAGCGCCTTACTGACCCTGATCACATCGCCGCTTGCCAGATAGTGGGTTTCCAGAAGATCGGAGTTGATCTCTATGCCGGCTTTCGTCAGCATGATACGGCTGTCGACGATTACCTTCAGCTTTACCTTTCTGATCCACATGCCCACCAGCCGGGCCATTGATATGTGTGCCCCGGAGAGGAGCGCTCTGAACCACAGGCTAAAGAACTTGAAGAAGAAGGCCACGAAGACCAGTAGGACAATACCAATCAGTACATACAGGACGATCATAGTCATGGGGCAGCTCCTTTTACTACTATACGGTTACCCTCCACCCGTTTTACTTCTACGGGGGAGCCTTGTTCCAGAAAATCGCCGGCTGTCACCGCGCTGTAGCGGCGCCCCTCGATCTTGACGGTGCCGGCCGGCCGCAGCGGCGTTTCGGCGATGCCCTGTTTGCCGGAGAGATCGGGGTAGTGTTCCTCCGGGGCGTTGGAGAAACCCTCTTCACGCTCCTGGCGGGAGCCGAGAATCAGCCGTTTGCCCATAAAGGTGCGGGGAAATACAGAGAAATACAGTACGAAGAGGGAGGGGAGTATAATCAGGCTGGCGATCAAGAAAATCGCCCCTACAGTGGTCCCGAAATCGCCGAAGGCTTTTACGATCGCTGCCACGATACTGCCCAGTCCGACAAGGCCGATCACGCCCCCGGCGGGGACGAAGAGCTCGACGATGATGGCCGCCAGGCCGAGGGCGGTCAAACCTATGAGAGCCCACATTCAGGATTCCTCCTCCTCTTCGAACTCTTCGACCACAATACGGTTTCCTTCTACCTCTACCACGTGCAATGCCGCTCCGCGGTCGATCCAGCGTCCTTCGCTGACCACCGGATAGTATTCGCCGTTGATCTCTGCTCGGCCGGTAGGTCGAAGCTGAGTAAGTGCCTGTCCTCGGGCTCCGCGAAGCGTCTTCTCTCCCGCCTGCCGGCCGGCGGAGGGCTGTCTGCCACTGCCGGCGGGTGCGGAGGATGCAGCGTGTTCCCCAGCCTCCTCGCCCGGAGCAGAGGCGCCGGCCGAGGAGGGCTCTCCGGCGGCGGTACCCGAAAAGCCTGCTTCTGAAGAAGAGAGAATAAGCCGCTTGAAGAGTTTAATGCGTGGGAAGAATATCATCAGAATTCCCAGAAGGATAAAACTGACAGCCAGAGTACCGAATACGACCGTCAGGTTGGTGAAAAAGATATCCCACTGCCATTGGGTGTCGGGAAGGAAGAACGTTTGCCGGGAGAGAAGCAGCCCTATGGCCATGGAGAGCAGACCCGAGATGCCGGCGACGCCGAAACCGGGGATGAAAAATATTTCCGTCGCCAGGAGGAGCACTCCGAGGAGAAAGATGAGCAGTTCCACCGACCCCAGGGTTCCGAGTAGGCCGCTGGAGATAAAGATGACTGCGAAAGAGATGATAGCTACCGAACCCGGAACACCAAAGCCGGGGCTGGAAATTTCCATGTAAAGCGCCAAAAGCGCAATGGTCAGGAGGATACTGGTAAAGCCGGGGCTGGTGAGAAAACTTACCGTGCGGTCGGCACGGTTGGGGGAAATTTCGCGTTTAATGCTAAGCTCCAGCTGCTGCAACAGCTCTTCCGTATTCGCTGGACTGCCGGAGGAGATGCCGTAGCGCTCCATCTCGCCTGCGGTGAGAGCGAGCAGTTTTCCCTCCGGGGAGATAACCTGATACCTTGACTCGCCGTCGGCGTTCCCGCCGTTTTCCGTACCGCTTCCCTGCTCCTGGGGAGCGGTACGGCCGGCGAGGTAGAAGCGGTAGGTATCGTCTTCCTGGGGAACGGCCCGGAGCTCTACGCTTTTATCCACCATCGCTACGGCCACCTCCGGGGGGTAGCCGTTTTTTTCCGCCAGGGCCGCCATTTGGGTGCGCACTGCGCTAACGGTTTTTTCACTCGCCGCTTGGGAGCCTTCTGAGGATTGAATAACCGGGGCCGCTGCCCCTATGGAGGTTCCCGGCGCCATGTAAATACTATTGCAGGCAAAGCTGATTAAGGCCCCTGCGGACCAACTGACACCGGTGCTCTCCCCGGTGGCGGGGATATAGGCGATGGTGCGGATATCGTCCAGGGCGCCGAGGAGGGTGCTCATCTGCAGGGCGGAGTCTACACGGCCGCCAAAGGTATTGAGGGTCAGAATAAAGGTGTCCACCTCTGCTTCCTGTGCCTGCTCGATAGCACGTCGCAGAAACACGACCCGGAAAGGATTTATTTCTCCCTCCATCTCTACCACTGCCGCATGTCTGCCTCGGCTGCTCTGTGCCTCATCCTCGGCAGCGGTCTCCGGCTGAGACTCGCTTTGCGCTCCTGCAGAGGGGGCAAAGAGAATGATTGTGAGGAAAAACGCAAAAAGAATCCTAAGCGCCGTTTTCATCGTGTGTTCCTATTCTCATGATCAAATCTTTTGCGTGAAAAGTCAAATCCGCGCAGCAGGTCTGGCATCCTCATACGCGGCCCCTCCCTCCGGCTCTGGCGGGCTCCATCTTGAGGTGCGGCGGGGCTGGCAGGGCCTACCGACGCTTCTATGCCTGTTATGCTCAGTATGAACGAGGACTACTTCTTTTCTGGGTATAAATAACCCGATATGGGTAAAATTATTTATTTAAGAGTCAAAAATACACACTTAATACACACTTAAAACGGGAGACTTAGCTTTGAGGAGATGGAGAATAAAGCATCTCTTTGTGTAATTTGTTACAGCGAAATAAAATAATGGTAAATACGCTTTTTGGCACGTTTATTGCATATATAGTAGTACCTAAAAAGACGAAGGAGGCAGATCATGAACTATACTGTAAGCAAGAGTCCTTTCCGGTTGTCGAGAATGGACTATCGCACGTTTGACGAGTTGTTTGACGAGGTGTTTTCCGGAAGCATGTCCGCTACCGCTCGGACACCGAAGGTCGATGTGCAGGAGGACGATGAGCAGTACATTTTGAAGGCCGATATGCCAGGTTTATCTCGCGAGGAGATTGAGGTACAGGTAGAAAACTACGTGCTCACCTTCTCCAGTGTCTCCGCTCAAGAGCAAGAGAAAGGTGAGGAAGAGCGGCAGTATCTACTGCGTGAACGTTCCCGACCCGCTTACAGCCGCAGTTTTACCCTTCCCCGCGACGCCGATGCCGGCGCGATCGAGGCCCTTTACTCGGGCGGGGTGCTCACGCTCTCTATCAAAAAGGCAGAAGAGGCGAAGCCCCGGAATATCACTGTCGAGGCCAATTGAGACCGCGCAGAGAGAGCGGTTGACTATAGATTTACAAAAGCCCCGGTGGACCCGGGAAAGCCCCGGTGGACCCGGGGCTTTTTT
>CAYFUX010000011.1:33935-74157 GCA_964346455.1 uncultured Spirochaetaceae bacterium | reverse complement strand
AAAGCGGTCATGAGCCAGGTAAAGAGGGTGGCCACAAAGGCCTGAGCTACAGGGCTAAGAGATGTAAATTATTCCACGGTAACCTCCGTATAGGTAAAGTCTAAAGAATTTCATGGGTCAAGTGGCTTGGGTAAAGTGATTGTCCATAAGTTCGGCCACAATCTTGGAGGAGATGAGGGTCATAGGAACCCCCACTCCCGGATGTGTATAGTGGCCGGTATAAAAAAGGTTACTCACCTTTTTGCTGCGGTGCGGCGGACGAAAGACGGCGGTCTGAAACAACGTGTGAGCGATACTTAGGGCGGTGCCGCGATAGGCGTGGTAATCCTCTTCAAAATCACGTCCGCTGTAGATTCGCTGGACTGCAATGCCGCGGTGCATATCCTCTCCGGTAATTCGGGATACGTGGTCCAGCACCTCCCGTGCGTAGGTTTCCCGCTGTTCGTCCGTATCGTCGAGCCCCGGAGCGATCGGCACTAGGATAAATATGTTCTCCCCGCCAGCGGGTGCCATTTCCGGATCCGTCTTGGTGATAGCACTGAGATAAAAGCAGGGCGCCTCCGGCCAGGAGGGGTTAGAGCCAAAAATGGTGTCAAAATGGCGGGTCCAGTCGTATTCGAAATAGAGGTTGTGGTGCTGTAGTCCGGGGAGGCGCCGATTGTAGCCCAGGTAGAGAATGAACATAGAGGGGGAAAGCACACGCCGCTGCCAGTAGGAAGTTGGGAAGCTGACGTCTCTCCCGGAGAGGAGACGGGTCTCGGCATACGGGTAATCGCCGGAGAAGACTACCGCATCCGCCGGATACCGTTCTCCCGCCACTGCCGCGCCGGTGCAGCGCTTCCCTTCGGTCGTGATCTCATCGACGTCCGCGCCGGTAATAATGCGGACTCCCTCTTCTTCCGCCAGCCTCCCCAGCGCTCCGGCTACCTGGCCGAGTCCGCCGCGGGGATAAAAGACTCCCAAATCGAGGTCCACGTGGGACATAATAGAGTAGAGTGCCGGGGCCTTGACCGGGCTGGTACCCAGGAACACCATCGTGTATTCAAGGATTTGCCTGGCGCGGCGGTCGGTGAAGTAGGTGCGTACGAAGGAGTCCATTTTGCGCAGCACATGGAGCCGCAGTCCCTCCTGCAGCATTTTTCGATTGAGAAACTGAAACACGTTGGTATAGTCCCGGTAGAGAAACTCGTCCAGAGCAACACGGTATTTGTACGCAGAAGAGCGGAGATACGCTTCCAGCTTCTCTCCTCCGTTGTGCTCGAAGGCGTCGAAACTGCGTTTGGTCTCCTCGAGGTCGGAGGTGATGTCGCAGTAATCCTCTTTTCCAAAATAGACGCGATAGTAGGGGTCGAGCTGCTCCAGCTGGTAGTACTCCGAAGTACGACGCGAGAAGTGGGCAAAAAAGTCATCAAAGACCTCCGGCATGAGATACCAGGAGGGGCCCATATCGAAGGTAAAGCCTTCCGAGTGCCACAACCGGGCCCTTCCTCCCAGGGATTCGTTCTTCTCGAGCAGCGTAACCTCGTGCCCTTGACGCGCCAGCAGCGCTGCAGCGGAGAGCCCGGCAAAGCCTCCGCCTATGATGACGATGTTTTTGTTCATGGTCTGTTCTCCTATACGCCGTATCACGGCAGTTTCTACTCTGAGTATGCGTGCTGCCGGGACGGCATGCAAGACCTAGTCACTGGCAGGAAGATTGGATTTAAAAAGCTGCCATTTCACGAGTGGTTAAGGAATTGCAGGCCACTTACCAATAAATGAAGGCCGATTATTGCCAAATTTATTTCTCATAAAGGATTAGTGCCGTTTTAAACCCAATCTTCCTGCCAGTTCCCAAGCGCTGTTGCACAATTGGGGGGCAGGCGGCTACACTTGCGGTATGATAGGCGTGACGATCGGCGAACCGGCGGGCATAGGCCCGGAGATTACTCTTGGGAGCCTTCTGGATCCTGAACTGCGCAGCGGGGGAGTGCCGCTGGCGATAGGCGACATCGGGGTCCTCCGGGCGGTAGCAGAAGAACTGAAACTTGAGGTCTCGCTTGTGCGTGTCAATGAAGAGCCGGAGAGGGCCGGTGGAGTCGGGGCGAAGGAGATCCCCGTCTACGATGTGGGCGAACTCGCCGGAGCTTCCGATATTTCTCCCGGGAAAGTAAGCGCTGCGGGAGGAAGAGCGTCTACGGCGTATGTGAAGGCGGCGGTGGAGCTTGCCGGGCGGGGCGTTGTCGACGGTATAGCCACTGCCCCCATCCACAAAGAAGCGCTGCGGGCTGCAGGAAACCCGTATATCGGCCACACGGAAATGCTTGCCGGGATGACCGGTGCGCGGCACTCGGTGACGATGTTTGCAGTGGACCGGCTAAAAATATTTTTTCACTCCCGGCATCTCTCGTTGCATGGGGCGCTGGGGGAAGTGACCGAAGAGAAAGTAAGCCGGAGTCTCCGTCTTGCCCGAAGCTGTCTTCGCTCTATCGCTTATGACGAGCCGACGATTGCCTGCGCCGCTCTCAACCCCCACGCCTCCGACGGGGGGCTGTTTGGCAGCGAGGAGGCGGAGGCGCTGCTGCCGGCGGTGGAGCGAGTGCGCCGGGAGGGGATTGCGGCTACCGGCCCGGTCCCGGCGGACAGTGTCTTCCACATGGGCCTTGAGGGCCGTTTCGATGCCGTCCTCTCCCTCTACCACGATCAAGGCCACATCGCCGCGAAAACCTACGACTTTTATCGCACCGTAAGCGTCACCTTCGGCCTGCCGTTCATACGGACTTCGGTGGACCACGGCACGGCGATGGACCAGGCCTGGAAGGGCACGGCGAACTCCCTGAGCATGAGCGAGGCGATTCGCCACTGCAGGAGGATGGCCTCACACTTTGTCCCTCTGGATACAGGTCGTCTATACGAGTGATGCATCGCGGCGTATGGTTCAACTTTTGAGAAGAGAGGGGTACCACTCATGGACAGCAATGTACTCTTTGCGTTTACCGTCACCCTCTTTGCAGGGCTGGCCACCGGCATAGGCAGCGTAATTGCCTTTGCCAGCCGCCGGATGGACGAGAAGTTCCTCTCTTTCGCCCTCGGGTTTTCCGCCGGCGTGATGATCTATGTCTCGATGATCGAGATTTTTTTCAAGGCCAAAGAGTCTCTGGTCGACTACATGGGGGCGGAAGCCGGATATTGGGTAACCACGCTCAGCTTTTTCGGGGGGATCGTGCTTATTGCGGTGATAGACACCCTGGTGCCCAGTTTTGCAAATCCGCATGAGGTGCATTCGCCGGAGGAAATGAGCGCAGAGGAGAAGCGGGCCAAGAGTCTCTACCGGATGGGACTCTTTTCAGCCCTGGCGATTGCGATTCATAACTTTCCCGAGGGCTTGGCCACCTTCACCTCCACGTTGCAGGACCCCGGTCTGGGTGTCCCGGTGGCCATCGCGATTGCCATTCACAACATACCTGAGGGCATCGCCGTCTCCGTGCCGATCTTCTATGCTACTAAGAGCAAGGGGCGCGCTTTTCGGCTCTCCTTTCTCTCCGGGCTCTCCGAGCCGGTGGGGGCTGCAGTAGGCTATGGCCTCTTTGCTGCATTTTTTAACGATGCGGTCTTCGGAATCCTCTTTGGAGCTGTGGCGGGAATAATGGTCTTCATAAGTCTGGATGAGCTGCTGCCGACGGCGGAGAAGTATGGCGAACATCACATTGCCATCTACGGAGTAGTGATGGGAATGGCGGTTATGGCGGTAAGCCTGCTGCTCTTTGCCTGAAGCTGCAATAGCGCCGGTACCGCTTGAAGCCGGGGGCCGAAGTGCGCTATACTTATCTTTTCCCGGTGGGCGGGAACGGCCGCCGAGCGAAAGCGCGAAATCGAAGCACATGTATAACCACGACACATTCGAATCAGGAGGAATAGTATGTCTCAAGAAAAAGCACGTGAAATTATTCAAGAAGCAGGACACTGCTTTGCCGCTACCGCGGTGAACAACCAACCCCGGGTACGGCCGATGAAGTTTGTCGTCACCGACGATTTCAAGTTCTGGGCCAGTACCGTGAATATCAGCGGTAAAGTCAAAGAGTTTGAGCAGAACCCTAAGGTGGAGCTGATCTGGGTAACCCAGGATGGAACGGAACTGCGAGTGGAAGGAAAAGCCGATATCTCCGGAGGCGAGGAGAAGAAGCGTAAACTCTTTGACCTTCACCCCGGCATGAAGGGACTCTTCAAGGATGAGCATGACCCGAAACTGGTGCATGTGGAAGTAGTGCCCACCAACGTCCGCTGGAAAGAAGGCGGTTTTGCAGAGTACAAACAGGTGGAACTCTAAACAGACGGTTTTATTAGCTGACCGTTCTCATCTATGCCCCGTCATGCTTCGGCATCGGCGGGGTTTTTGTTTGCCCAGCGAAGTGGGCAAACCCGGTTTTCTTCAAAAAACACTGCTTCTCTGACTCTGTAGTTTGAAAGATGGTCGGGCTGCAGCGCATCCTTGCCGCAGGGAGTATGCGGTAGTACGATGATGGCGGTCAAATTTTCAGCATCCTACGGAGGGGAGATAAACTATGCAAATTAGCGTAAACGGCGAGCAGATACGCATCTTTTCCGGGGCCAGAGTAGAGGATGCGCTTCGCAGATACTCTATGGAGGAGTACAAAAAGGTAAAAGCGGGGGAAAAGATCGTCCGGGACAAATATGGAAATCGGGTAAAGCTGGGAGGAGAGTTGACCGGGAGAGAAGAGTTTACCATTGCCGAGGCCTGATTCGCATGTTCCGCAAAGGTACGTTCAAAAAAACCGGCACGTTCAAAAAAACTATTGAAGGCGCCGCAATGTAATTATCGTTTTTCAACTGTTCACACCGCAGTTACAATAAAAGCGTACATGAACCAAATTCTATAAGAGTATCTTGGAGGTAGTATGAAACAGCTACGTGCGCTACTTTTCCTCGCAGCCGCAGTGTTGCTGATTTTGACCGGCTGTGCGACAACGGATGTGCAGGGACAGCAGCAAAACCGGCAGCAGATGCAGGAAACACAGGAAGAAAGGACCCTTGTCATTCTCCACACGAATGATGAGCACGGTGTTATTGAGAACATGGGAAAGATCGGCTGGTACCGCCAGCAGATGATGGAGAAGCATGACGATGTCATCCTGGTCAGTGCGGGTGACTCCTTTAGCGGTAACCCGGTAGTCGATGAATATGTCATCGACGGAGAGAACCTGCGGGGCAAGCCGATGACCGAAACCATGAATGCCGCCGGCTATGAGGTGCAGACGCTTGGAAACCACTCCTTCGATTATGGTCAGAAGAGGCTGCAGGAGAGCATGGAGGCGGCCGACTTTGTGAAGATCTTGGCCAATATGGAGGTTGGTCCCGAGGCAGAGATGGAACAGCCCGCACCCTACCATACAATAGAGACCGATTTTGGAGCCACGGTAAACTTTCTGGGCTTGATTCAGGTAGACGGTGAATATCCTTCTACCTTGCCTCTCAACCTCACGGGGCTGAACTTTCTCGATCCCGTAGAGACTGCTTTGGAGTATAGGCATTTGACCGATGAGAGCGATCTGTTTGTCAGTTTGAGTCACCTCGGTCACGACTGGGACCGGGAATTGGCAAAAGCTATGGGAGAACTTGATGTGATCATCGGCGGGCATTCCCATACTGCCGTTGCGGATCCGGTGTTTGTAGACGATATATTGATCACTCAATCCGGCTCGGACACGGAGAATCTCGGAAAAATAACCATCACCTTTGATGAAAACAACGAGATCGTCGACCGCCAGTACGAACTAGTCAGCATGGAGGATATCGAAGGCACCGAAGAATCCGTAGAAGAGCGGATAGCGGAGTTTGAATCGAAGGTAGAAGAGATCTTTGCACGGCAGATAAACCATCTGGAAGAGCCGATCACCGGTAAGGAAGACCTCGGTGCTTTAATGACCGATGCTTTGGTAGAGTCGCCGAAAATTGCCGATATGGGCTACGAAGTCGATATGGCGTTTCAGAACAGCGGAGGAATCAGAGTCGATCAGCTCTATGCCGGACCGCTCACCGTCGGCGAGATTTTCGAACTCGAGCCCTTTGGCAACAACGTAATAATGTATCAAATGACCACCGATGACATCCGCAGCCTGCTTGCTAACGATTTCGAGGAGCGCGGATACGTCGATCTTAGGGCCGGCGGCGTGCAATACGAGATCGAAGCAGCAGCTGAAGACGAGGTGGAAACTATTCACCTGTATGATTCGGAGGGGAATGAACTGGATGAAGATGCGACCTACACGGTGGCGCTGAACAGCTATATAGCCAGCTCCTACGATTTTGAAGCCCGGAATGACGGGGAAAACACCTATCTACGGCACAACGATCTCCTCATCCATTATGTCGAAGAGGTCATTTCCCGGGAGGATCTGAACGAAGGGTATCGCGATCTGAGCAGAACCGGGATGACCTTGGTTGGCGAAGGCGAGTTCCTGGCCGACACGGAGGCAAGCATTTCCGCTTCCGGTAAGATGTCCGGCTCTACCAGCGCCGGTAATCTCATGGCCGATGCCATTAGAGCGGTCATCGGTGCGGATATTGCCACATTCCCCAGTTATTCCGGCTTGAACGAAGGCGCCGAAGCGATTCCCTCCGGGGGAGAAATTACCGATTTGAATGTGTCTACCCTCTATGGCCAATATATAGATGAGAATCGGGCTGTAGTCGGCGAGATCTCCGGAGAGGATTTGGAAGCCTTTATTCTGGAGCGATGTTCAGAATATGATAACGTCGATCTCCAGGTATCGGGAATGAACTACGCACTCCGGACCGAGGAGGGAAGCGTGACCGGAATCGAGACCAACCTGGAGCCAGATACTATGTATACAGTCACCTTCAACTCCTACGAATACGGGAACAACTATCAGCCGATCGAGGGGTTCGAGCAGGATTACACCACCGATGCCACCGAAAAAGAGATGCTGATGGAATATCTCCGAGGCCGGAATGTAATCGGTGAAGAAGTGGCGGAAGAACGCGTCGAGATGGAGTAAGCAGTACTCGACGCTTGATAGGCTTAATGTGCCGGTCCCTGCAGGAGACACCGCTCCTGCAGGGACTGCGTTTTTTACGGGAGAGCCGGAGTTTAGAAAAGCGTGCCCGCGGAATTGCTCGGCGATGTGTGAAGAGAGAATTGGAAAAATAACGATTATGAGAAAACACTTGATTTATCACAATTATCTGGTAGAATTGCTAGCTCAATAGATCGAATCTGTCCCTGTAGGGGACAGCAACCTTTGAAAAGGAGAATAGTATGTCGGATAAGCCTCTAGCTGAAGATCCAACGAAAGCTCGTGAATTCGAGGGCGTTAACGGCAAGACCGTCGTGCTCGGTTTGCAGCACACGTTCGTCATGTTCGGTGCTACGGTCCTCGTACCGCTGATTACCGGACTGCCCGTCAGCGTGACCCTTTTTGCCGCGGGTATCGGAACGTGGATGTTCCACATCATTACAAAGTTTAGATTGCCAGTATTTCTTGGCAGTTCTTTTGCCTTCATCCCGCCCATTCTGGCGGTGGCAGAGAACTCCGGGGGTGACTTGGCGTACGCAACGGGTGGTCTTATCATTGCCGGTGCGATCTATGTGATCGTGGCGATTATTTTCACCTATGTCTCGTACGACGTGCTGAAGCGCATTCTGCCAGCCCACGTCACGGGGCCGATTATTGTATTGATTGGTCTGATCCTTGCTCCGGTGGCGATGAACAACATCACCAACAGTATTGCGGGACAGGCTGACAACCCTGCCGCTCAGGGCGTTATTGACCAGATTGGCATGAACGGAGCCTGGGGCATTGCGCTTTTCACCTTTGCGGTAGGTGTATTTGTAAAGGTTGGCCTGGAGAAGATGGGCCTGAAGTTCCTCTCCACTCTCCCGGTGCTGATAGCCCTGGTTACCGGCTACATCGTGTCAGTGATTGCGGGAATTGTCGACTTTACCAGCGTGCAGGAAGCCGGCTGGGTCGGACTTCCCGATTTTATGGCGCCTAAGTTTAATGCCACGGCTATCGCGATGACCGCTCCGGTGGCTATCGTGACCATTGTCGAACACTTTGGCGACGTAATTGCCATCGGCAACGTAGTCAAGAAGGACTTCTTCAAGAATCCGGGTATCAACCGGACCCTGCTCGGTGACGGACTTGCCACCGCAGTCTCCGGTGCAATGGGCGGTCCCGCCAACACGACCTACAGCGAGAACACCGGTGCGGTTGCTCTGACCGGCGTATGGAACCCGCTGGTCATGCGGATTGCCGCGATTTTTGCCATTCTTTTGGCAATGATTCCCAAGTTCACGCAGTTGATCGGCACCATTCCGCCCCAGGTTATCGGCGGAATTTCCATCCTGCTCTTTGGTATGATCTCCTCCATTGGCATTCGTAACATGGTCGAGGCGCAGATCGATATGAACGATGCTCCTGTCCTGATCATTGTTGCGGCCATGCTGGTTCTCGGAATCGGCGGAGCTTCCTTCGAGTTTGGTACCGTATCTCTGGAGGGTCTTGCCCTGGCAGCGATTACCGGTATCGTGCTGAATGTGATCGTCAACTTCAAGAGCTTCAAAGGGGAGCCGCCGAAGTCGATCATGGAAGAGGCTGAAAAGCAGCAGCAGTAAGTTAACGTTCGACATGTAAGAAATAGATTCGCCCCCGGCACTGGTCGGGGGCTTTTTTATTTCGAATCCGACTGACAGGAGGAGAGAAGCGTGAGGAGGGGGCGGGCCAGTTCGAGGTACCACCAGATGCCGGTGAGGGAGTCGATTCCGCTGGTCTCACCGTAGGTTTCGGCTGTTTCGACCGCCGCGGCGTAGTCTTCTATCTGTCGAGCAACGAGAATCCGGTGTAGCAACTCGAGGATAAGGGCGGAGTAGGAGCCGACGGCAGCGCTGCGGAGTAGAGCCGCTCCGCCGTAGGTAGTGGCCCCGGCTTTTTCCCGCAGTGGCTCGCGGGCGATACGGGGAGGCGCGGGGAGCGCTTTTTCCTTTGCAAGGCCACGCAAGAGTTCCTCCGCTGCACATGCGCCGACGATAAAATCGTCCCCAGAGGGGGTGAAACCGACTCCCAAGCCGATCAGCGGGGAGATATCCAGCGTCTCTCCTCTGTGTGCCGCTGTCGAGGCCACTGTAAGAGACCGCTCGGCTTTCCTGACCCAAAGGTTTTTTTCCCCTGCTGCAATGCCCAGCAGCCCCTCATGTGCACGGCTATCTGCGAGGGCCTTCATGAGGAGCTCTGGCTTTTCTGCACACTCGCAATCGGTAGTGAATCCCGGCTGAAAGAGAGTGGAGAGACTGCCGGACCAGCGGGTGCAATGACGCAGATCGATCTCTACTGCGGAGACCGAGCGGCTCGAAAATTGCGAGGTGGAAAGCACTGTCAAAGAGTAGGCCTCCCCGCGGACCTTCATACCCTCCTCAAGCGGGGGGAGCGAAGAGAGGAGCAATGAAAAGTCGGTCATTTGCAGCCGCTCGGTCACCAGCGAGACAAGCTCTCCTGCGGGGCGGATGATGTTGATTGCCCGGGAGAAGACGGACTTTACCTCGCCCTGCCACGGTTTGGTGGGGACGGCAGCGCCGCAGAGTCGGGCATGAAAGCGGCTGTCTCCGGTGGAATTTGCCATGTTCACCTCCCTGAATGCTTATCATACCCTGTGCTAAGCTTTTGGTCAAAACATAAGCACTTGCCCTAATAGAGTAATTGCGGAAATTTGAATTACTATATTTGACAAGGAAGCAAAAAATGATATAATTCATCTTGCCGTCAACGATTACGGATGTCGACGGTAGGTACAACGACTCTGGCAATTTCAACCATCCACGGTGGATAAAATTGCCTCTATCGATCCCGCTAATAAGTATATTATGCAACGAAGTGCTGAAAGAACAAACTGTGAGAACAACAGGATGAGTAAAGGAGCTTTAGTGTGAAGAAGGTAATAGTAGAAAAAGATTCGTATTACGATTCCGTGTTCCTCATGCTGATCAATCGTGATGTGAAGGCCGTGGAAGGCGTCACCGACGCCGTGGTTTCAATGGGTACGGAGATGAACGTAGACCTGGTAAAGGATATGGGACTCTCCAACCAAGAGATCGAAAATGCCACGCCGAACGATTTGATCATTGCAGTGGAAGGCGAAAAAGAAGAGGCGGTCGACAATGCGATCGAGTCCGCCAAGAAGATGCTCAACGAGAAAAAGAGCAGTGAGGATGAAGGCGAGGCCTACAAGCCTGGCAGTCTGGATGCGGCCGTTCGTGAAGTGCCGGAAGCCAATATGGTTATCATCTCTCTTCCCGGCGATTTTGCCGCACGCGAGGTGCGCAAGGCACTCAACCGCGACCTCCACGTCATGCTCTTTAGCGACAACGTACCCATAGAGGACGAGATCGAGCTAAAGCAGATGGCTAAAGAGAAGGGCCTTCTGATGATGGGGCCGGATTGCGGTACCGCGGTTATCAACGGCAAGCCCCTCGCCTTTTCCAATGTAGTGCGCGAGGGTGATATCGGCATTGTAGCCGCCTCCGGAACCGGACTACAGGAGGTCATGTGCTCCATCGAGAAGTTCGGCGCCGGTATTACTCAGGGAATCGGCACCGGCGGACGGGACCTGAAAGATCCCCGAGTCGGCGGCACCATGATGCTGATGGGGATCGAAGCGCTGAAGAACGATCCCAACACCAAGGTGATCACGGTGGTCTCCAAACCCCCTGCCAAAGAGGTTTCCGAGGATGTGATCAAAGCCCTCAAAGCGACCGGGAAGCCGGTGGTCATTATCTTTCTGGGCCTCGAGAAGAAGCCCTCCGAGGGCAATATCCACTACGCCGGAAACCTGGAGGAAGCGGCCGGAATGGCCGTAGCTCTCTCCAAGGGCGAGGAGTACAAGGAGCATACCTTCACCATTGACGAAAGCGAGATAGAGAGAATCGTCTCCGAAGAGACCAAGGGAATGAGTTCTCAGCAGAAATACATTCGAGGACTCTTCACCGGCGGCACTCTTGCCGACGAAGCTATGCTGCTGCTGCACGGCAGCGTAGGCGATGTCTACAGCCTCGGTCAGAAAGATAAAAAATTGGTTCCCGAGGATCCCCACACTTCTGTGGAGCACTGCATCGTCGACCTCGGAGAGGACGTCTTTACCGTGGGCAAACCCCACCCGATGATCGATCCCACTACCCGGGAAGACCGGATCCGCAAGGAGGGCGACGATCCGGAGATGGCAGTGATGCTGCTTGATGTGGTGCTGGGCTACGGTTCCCATGACGATCCCGCCGGCGCTATTGTCGAGGCGGTGGGTGAGGCGAAAGAGAAAATTGCCAAAAACGGCGGTTATCTCTCTGTGATTGCCTCCATCACCGGAACAGAAGGCGACTTCCAGAATATTGCCAAGCAGAAACGTACTCTCGAGTCCGCCGGCGTTGTGGTCATGCCCTCCAACTACCAGGCCTCCATGCTGGCGGAGAAAATCGTGAGAAAGGTGAACGCGTAATGAATGTAGAGAAGATAAATACCCTGTTTAACAGTGAACTGAAGGCTATCAATATGGGCCTGGAGTCCTTCACTGACAATCTTCGTAAAGAAGGAGTGAAGGCGATCCAGGTGGACTGGCGGCCTCCCGCCGGCGGTGATAAAGAAATCGCCGGTTACCTCGATTCGATCGAGGCGGCGGCGGAGAAGATCGACATCTCTGCAGCCAACAAGAAGGCGGTCGATACCATTCTGAAGGGCAAACCGACCCTCGTGGGCGTCGGTAAGGCGATCGACGACATTCCCGGAATGAAGAAAAACATGATCCTGCATGCCGGCCCTCCGGTGAGCTGGGAGCGCATGAGCGGTCCCTTGAAGGGGGCTGTGATCGGCGGCCTGATCTACGAGGGACTCGCGCGCAATCGCGAAGAGGCGGAAAAATTGGCTGCCAGCGGAGAGATCGAGTTCGATCCCTGCCACGAGCACGATGCCGTAGGCCCCATGGCGGGTGTGATCACCGCCAGCATGCCGGTCTGGATCGTGGAAAACAAGACCTATGGCAACCGGGCCTACTGCAACATGAACGAAGGCCTTGGCAAGGTGCTGCGTTACGGTGCTTTCAGTGAAGAGGTGATAGAGCGGCTGAAGTGGATGGAAAACGAGTTTGCCCCTATTACAAAGAAGGCACTGGAGTTGCGCGGAGAGATCGATATGAAGAACCTCGTTGCTCAGTTGCTGCAGATGGGCGACGAGGGCCACAACCGCCAGCGCGCTGGAACCAGCCTAATGATCCGTGAGCTGGCCCCCTACTTCGTGATGCTGGACGAGGACAAGAGTAAGATCCAGAAGATCCTCAAGTTCATGCACGAGAACGATCACTACTTCCTCAATCTCTCCATGGCTACCGCAAAAGCAATTACCGCCGCGGCGGATGGTACGGAGGGGAGCACCATCATTACCGTGCTGACGCGTAATGGCACCGACTTTGGGATCCGCGTCGCAGGTCTGCCAAATCAGTGGTTCACCGCGCCGGCCACCATGGTGGACGGCCTCTACCTGCCCGGCTTCACCGCCGACGATGCGGCCCCGGACATCGGTGACTCCACTATCACCGAGACCAGCGGCATCGGCGGCTTTGCCATGGCGGCCGCCCCGGCAATCGTCAAGTTTGTCGGCGGCACGCCCAAGACGGCGATCGAGTTCACCACCAAGATGTACGAGATCACCGAGGCGGAGAACGACACTTACCAGATTCCGGCCCTCGACTTCCGCGGGACCCCCACGGGTATCGATCTGCTGAAAATCGAGGAGACCGGCATCCTGCCGGCGATCAACACCGGTATCGCCCACAAGGAGCCGGGCATCGGCATGGTGGGTGCCGGACTGGTCAAACCTCCCGAGCAGTGCTTCCACGACGCGCTCAAAGCGTTTGCGCAGAAGTACGGAGGGAAATAATACTGGATTGTGTAAACGCTTGATCGCGTTACACAGCACTGTGTGTTACTGATACGATTTACTGTGTCGACGGGTTACATGCCCGCCGACACAGTGAAACTATATTACGAGAAGGAGAAGCAATATGAAAGCTATTGATCTGACAATACCTCTGGGAGTCGGTACGCCTCCGTGGCCAACCTACATTCCGCTGGAAGTGAGCTATTTTAAGCGCCTCGCACCCAACGGTGCCAACGGACAGGTGGTTCGCCACTCCAATCACGTGGGTACGCACTTGGATGGGGAGATCCACTTTTACACCCCCGGCAAGGACATTGCCGAACTCGATTTCGATTTTCTGATGCACGACGGAGCCATTGTGGATCTTTCCGATATCGTGGAGGATTACTCGGTCTATACCCCCGAGATGATCGAAGAGCGGGTGGATGTGAAAGAGGGGGACATCCTCATTATCCACACCGGCTATCACCACTACGGCTGGGATCAGCCCACCGCCGACGAGGTGCGCTACATGGTGCAGCATCCTGGTCCCGACCGCCGTCTGGTACAGTGGGCTCACGATAAGAAGCTCCGCTGGATCGGTGTTGACTGCGGAAGTGCGGACCATCCGATGAACACTATCATTCGCGACTGGATGCCCCGGCAGGCTAAACAGGCCGACAAGTACTTCCAGGATCACTACGGCAAGAGCCTTGCGCAGTACTTTACCGACGACGAGTATCAGATGATGCACCTGGAGATGTTTGACAAGGGCATCATCCATGCCGAATGTCTGGGCGGCGATATGGACCTGCTGCTCAACCGCAGGGCTCAGATTGCCTGCTTCCCGTGGCGCTTTGTTGACGGTGAGGCGAGCATCTCCCGAATCGTTGCCTTTGTCGAAGACGACGAGTACGACAAGCTGATGAAAAAGAAGGGGAAGTGCGAACTGACGAAGCACGGCGACATCGCCGGTGAGAAAAACGCATGGATCCACGATGAAGCGCGCAAGAAATAACGCGACTTCCCGGAAGCCGGCGTAGTCGTCTTCCGTTCCATATAAAAAGCCGTCTCCTGCGGGGGGCGGTTTTTTTTTGTGTTGGTGCGGCTTTTGAAGGGAAAATTGTCGAAAATTTTGCTATTTCTTGCAGAATCGACTACAATGTAAACATATCGTACGAAAGATTCTTGAAAGGAAGTGAAGGATGAACATTACAGCAGTTTTACATGATAGTTTCTCGTTATTGAGAAAGAACCTGGTCGTATTTGTACCTATGCTGGTGCTTTTTGTCGTGATTATACTCATCTCTCTCATCTCTATGGGGTCGCTCTTCCCCTTTGGCAGTGCACAGGATTTGGGAAAAGTGACACAGGATCAAGCTCTGGGTTTGGCAGGAATGACCTTTCTGACTGGCTTTATCGTGATGCTGATCTCGGGGTTTCTCGGCTTGCTTGCCCATGGAATGACCATCGCTATGATCGATGAAGCTCAAAAGAACCAGAGCACCAACCTCAAAACAGGATGGCAGAAAACGAAGGCAAAGCTGATCCCCCTGATTATCGCCGCTTTGATTGTAAGTGTGATCATCAGTATTGGATTTCTGCTGCTCGTGCTGCCGGGACTGATTGCCGCATTTTTCCTCATGTTTGTTGTGATTGCAGCGATGGTGGACGAGGTGAACGGTTTTCATGCTCTCGGGCGGGGAATAAAAACGACGGTGCGCAACTTTAAGACGACGGTGGTTCTCTTTTTGCTGTTGATCGCCCTGAGCGTACTCTTTGGCCTTGTATCGATGATTCTGGGACTTATTCCCATTTTGGGGATTGTGCTAACGATTATCGTTTCGAGTATTTTCGGTGTATACGCGACCGCCTTCTTGGTCTTGAGTTACCACGAGTTGGAGCCTGCTGCGGAGAGTGCACCCGAGGTTAAGGCATAACAGTATAGAGGATAGAGGAAACTGAAACTCCGTGCACCGCGCCGTAATCCCTTCAAAGGGGTCGGCGCGGTTTTATGCCTCGGGGTTCCCGCGGCGTCGTTCGGAGAAAAACTCCGCCACCACGGGGTGTTGGGAACGGAGTGCCGCCTCGAAACTTCCCTCGAAGGCGATTTCCCCCTCATCGAGGAAGACAATGCGGTCCGCCAGCCGTCCGATGCTGGCTACATCGTGACTCACAATAACAACCGTCATATCAAGTTTTTCCCGGAGACTCGCAATAAGAATATCGAGCCGTTTGCTGGTGATGGGGTCGAGGCCGGAGGTAGGTTCGTCACAAAAGAGGATCTCCGGGTCCATAGCAATTGCCCTGGCAAGGGCGGCGCGCTTCAGCATTCCTCCCGACAGCTGTGCGGGCCTGCTGTTGATCGTGCCTCCGATACCGAGCAGTTCGAGTTTTCTCTGAATACTCAGACGTATAATTTCCGGAGGCAGTTCGGTGTGTTGTTCGAGCGGAACGGCAGCATTCTCTAAAATGGTGTTTGACCCCATTAGCGCGTTGTTCTGAAAAAGCATGCCCATACGGGTTCGTAGAAGGCGGAACTCTTCTTCAGAGGCGGCGGTGAGATCGATACCCGACACAACGATGGAACCTTCCGAGGGACGGTAGAGTCCCAGGAGATGTTTTAAGAGAGTAGTCTTCCCGCAGCCGCTCGGTCCGATGATAGCAGTGACGCTTCGAGGAGCTATACGCAGATGAATGCCTTTGAGCACCTCATGCTCATCGAACGAGGCGTGCAGATTGTCTACAGTGATAATCGGTTCCATGCAATCCTTTCCTATATCACAGCGGTAAGACTGAAGAGAGCGTCGAGAATAATAATGGAGATGATCGAATAGACAACTGCCATAGTGGTGGCCCGGCCCACTTCCTCCGCCCCGCCGGAGACGGAGAAGCCAAAGTAACTTCCGATAATGACGATAAGCCAGCCAAATAGGATACTCTTTACTAGACTTTTGATAATATTCGAGATGCCCACCGCCTCGGCTGCTCGGGCGATAAAGATTTGAGGGGCAATTTCCAGGGAGCCGGCTCCTACGAGCACACCTCCTCCGATGCCCAGATAGATTGCAAAACCGACCAACAGCGGTATAGTCATCGTGATAGCCAAAAACTTGGGGACCACAACATAGCGAATTGGTTCTATGCCCATTACCTGAAGCGCTTCGATCTCTTCAGACACCTTCATCGTAGCCACCTCCGAGGCAATGGCTGAACCGCTGCGGCCGGCTATCAGGATCGCCGACATCATCGGTCCCATTTCATTGACGATGGAGATGGCCATAAGATCTGCAACATAGATATTAGCGCCAAAGGTGCGCAGTTGGATTGCCGATTGGAGGGAGAGGATCACGCCCAAAATAATCGAAAGGAGCGCAACGAGGGGCAGGGATTGGACGCCGATAAACCAGCATTGTTCAAGCACCGAATGAGCGCGGCGCTGACTAGTTTTGAAGATGCCCGCCGCCGACCAGAAGAAGATCTCCGCCGTCAGTACCAGGAAACTGCCAGCGGCATACCAAGTATCGACCAATCGCCCCCCGAGGCGTTCGAAAAAGGAAGGAGCCGGAGAGTGTCGAGACGCCTCTTCGGGGGCAACAAAAAACTGTTCTATGAGGTTTACGATATCTTTACTGCATTGTTCGTAGGAGAACCTCGGGGTGCCCTCCGCATGCTCGCGGATCCATTCCAGACATGCCACGCCGGTAGTGTCGATGCGGCTCAGCCCGTTGAGATCCACTACAATAATGCGGGAAGAGAGGCCTCCCCGCCGGTAGCGGGAGAAGAGCAAGGGGACGCTCTCTTTGGTGAGTGCCCCGGAGATTATGAGCCGCTGCTCTTCCTGCACGATCCGGAGACTAGGGGCTGCGGAGTCCATATCAAAAACTCACACGGTAGATGGTTGAGAATCGGAGATAGACCGCGTGGTCGCTGCCGATATAGGGGAGATCATTGGCGTTCTTGGTATTGTAGAGGGTGGCCCGATAGTCCAGCGTAAAGTTGCGCCACAGGCTGAGCTGCAAATCGTGATGCCATTCGAGGTTAAACTCTTCTGGTGCAATGAAGGGAGCGTAGGCATCGAAACGACTGGAGTATGTGAGTTCCTGCAGGAGCTGAGTAGAGAGCTGCAGCGAGGCTTCCAAGCCGGTGCTGTACTCGTTTTCTTTGCGGCGGAGAACGACCATAGAGCCTGAGGTGTCAACCTCGGGAAAAGAGGAGCCGTAGATCCTCTGCCGCATTCCGAAGCCGAAACGGGCGCTCGAGTCTAACCTAGGTTTTTCAACAAGGGCAATATTGATCCCCGTTCCCTCACGGAAGGTCGCCGGCAGGAGTGGAGAAGCTGTTTGTACCTTCTCCACTCCGCTTTCGGAGTGGATCAGATCGCCCTGAGCGTTATACTTTTCAAAGGAAAAGGGTTCGTCTGCGCGATAATAGGAGTTGAACACATGCGTGCTTGCGTCAAAGTTGAGATAGAGGCCTAGATTGAAGAGTACATCCACGATACCTGTGGATTCGAATTCGAGATTGTCTCGAGTGATCTCGAAGCTGCCCGCTTCGCTGCGGGTCGCTCCTAGCTCGGCGCGGTTGTACAGGCTGAGATTAAAGGGGGCGTAATCGTAGCGCAGACGGTTTTCCAGGAAGCCATTTAAGGTGAACCCGGAACTGTAGTCGTCGTACTCCTCCTGGTTGGTCAGAGTGCCGATGATGTTTCCGGCGATGCTGGAGGCGAGAATCCAGCGTTCGTCTTCCTCAGCGTAGAGAGGCTCTTTGACGACGCCGGCACCAGCGACGCGGTATTGGCTGCCTAACTCGGACTGCGTAACCGCAATGGTGAGAATATTGCCTTCGCCCTTCTCTACATATGCGGCGGCAAAGTCGCGGTTACTGGTAAACGGACGGTTGTTGATGGTGATCTTATAGCGGCCGGTAGGCAGTATCCAGTTCCGCTCGTCCCATTTCGCGAGGCCTTCGGAAGAGTAGCCGGTACCGTAAGAACTACCGGTGGCGGAATCAAAGATCTCGTAGGCGAGCTCTACCGGTTTTCCCGCGGTAGTGACGATCTCCACCTTCAAACCGCCGTAATCAGGCTCGACAATCGTGCGGTAGCCTTCGCGCACGCGTACGTTGCGGAGCATTTGTTGCTTGAGCGTTCCGGAACCGTACCGGATAGTATAACGGCCTGGTGAGAGAGGTTCCGGAGTGCCGAAAGTGCCGAGGCGGGAGTTGCCCGAACTGTCGACGATGGTATAGACCGGGGCTTCTCTCCCGGTAAAGACGCTCGGCAGCAGAAGCTGACCGATGTTATTTGTTGTGGCCTCTTTGCGGGTGAGGGGGTGCGTTTCCCAATCTTCGGCCTCGAGTTCTTCTCTGCCAAATGCGGCGAGCACGTCCATGGCAAAACGATCTGCTGCGTCCAAAATACTCTTGTTTACTACTTGGACAAAGGAGCCGATGTCTTTGTCGTACACGGGGATTGTGCGTTCAATTTTCGTGGTGACTATGTTCTCCCCTTCCAACTGCCGCAAGTCGAAGCGGAGGTTGAGCACTACCTCGGGCGTCCCTTCGCCGCGCCTAAACTCCAGCGTGGTGATGGTCGTGACCATTTCGTACTCGGGACGTGTATACGGGAAATCGCGCCGGATTTCCGAGAAGAGGTTGTAGGCCTCAAGCCGCTTGATAATGAGCTCGGGTACCTTTTTATCGAGCGCGTTAGCCCATAGATGGTTGTCCAAATAGGAAATACGGGGGCCAAAATGACGCACTACGATCTGCTTGCGGGAATAACTGCGGGAGAGGAAGGCGTCCCGCACCCATACCCTGCCCTGGATGGGTGCGTTCTGCATAAGTTCCGGTGTTTCACTTCGCGGATCATAGCTGAGGGTGTAATAGTACTTCTCGTCTTGAGGAGTGGAGGTGCAGCCTGTCAAAAGTAAAACCGCGATACCGGTTAAAAGAAAGATGCACCGCATTGTCCTTTGTTTCATCTGTCCACCTTCCTCGGGGGGGTAATACACAGGGCCGAATAGCTGGAGAGCATTCCTAAAACTCTATCAGCCGCGAAGGTTCTTCGCTGATGATTCTGGAAAACTCGTTGAGGTTTTCCATTGTCTCGTTTAAGCTTTCGATCGCATCGACGAGCTTACGGCTGCTTCTCAACACGGTCATATCAATGGTCTGAGAAGTCTTGTCAGTCTGACGAAGAATAGTTTTCAACTCGGCGAGGATATCCCCGGTCTGCTGCATGATGCTCATAGTTTTATCGCCTTTCATCATGTCGGTAAACTCGGCTATGTTTTCCGTTATACGTTCTAGCCGCTGCGGTTCCATCGAACCGCGCATTTCTTCTACTAACAACTGGGAAGAATCGGCAACTCCCTCAACCTTTCTCAGAATAGTGTCGAGCTGTTCGCCTTCGACAAGCGTTTTGATTTCTGCCGCAGTGCTTTGCAAATCCGCAGAAGCTCCCCGTATATTTGCTGCAATGTCAGCGGTGTCTTGGATGCTTTGGCTGATCGGCTCACGGTTGTGTTCAAGAAGGTAGTCGGCGTTGGCAAGAATGTCGGAGAAAGCCTGCTGGTTGGCCGTGCTGGCGAAGTTGTTGAGATTATTGAGCAGCAGTTCCACTTTATCGGCGATGATCTGCGCTTCGCCGGTAATATCGGCAATAGCCGAGGTTCCGGTCTCGATAAAACTCCCTTCGGAGAGGTCTTCGGAGCGGTTTGTCCCGCCGGAGAGTTCGATCTGCTTCAGGCCGGTGATGCCCATCATTACCAGGTTGGCTTTCATATCCTTCTTTATCGGGGTGCCTTTGTCGACGCTGATAGTGACGATCACATTGCCGATGTCTTTACGACTAACCCGAATGTCCTGGATTTCGCCTACGGTAATACCGTGATATTTGACATTTCCGCCTTTTTCGAGGCCGCTTACGGAGACGTTCTCAAAACGTATGTGATAGATCTCCTTTTCGCGAAAAAGTGATTTTCCGATAGAGAAGAAAAAGAGGGCAGTGACGAGGATGATTCCGATGAAGAAGAATGCTCCCACCCGTACCTTTTGTTCTTTTGTGATCATCTGTTGTACCCTTCGCGGATATCCGGCGTCTGCTCGGTGGGGTCCGCTGGCCTGAAATATACACAACTGCGGGTACAACCGCAATCCCTCCGCTGGGAAGAATCAAAAAAAATGTAGCGTAACTATATAAACGTCTAAAAAAAGCCGCCTGCTGATACGCAGGCGGCTGTATTCGAACTTTACGTGTTCAGTTTAGGATCAGAGAGACGGAAACGAGGCTCAGCCTCTCTTTTTCCGTTCTTTATTATGCTGTTGTACCTCCGCAGCCGACTTGCAGCTTCCGTAGGGGCTCTTGGTGATCCAGTTGTTGATCGCCTCTTTGTTGCGGATCGCCCGCCACACGTCCTCATAGCGAATGGGCATGTGAGTGAGTTCCGCTTCGGTGACCGATTGGATGGCGTTGGCGAGGGCCGGAGCCACCGAAATCATCGGGTGTTCGGCAATCCCTCGGGCGCCGAAGGGACCGTCCGGCTGCGCCGTTTCCACGCCGAAGGTCTGGATTTTCTCGGGTATATCCTTGGCGGTGGGAATCTTGTTGTCGGTGAAGTTGGGGTTGAGGAGGTGACCCTCCTGATCGTAAATATATCCTTCCACCGTGGCGGTACCGAGACCCTGGATCATACCGCCGATGATCTGACCGCGGGCGGCATCCGGGTTGATGACCTTACCGGCGTCAAAGGCGCTGGCGACCTGCAGCACATCGTACTGCCCTGTCTCGGGATCGACGGCTGCCACGATGCCGTGAGCGCCGTAGGTCCAGTCGAGGGCCGGATAGCCTTGGCCGGTCTCCTGGTCCAGGTTGGTGAGGCCCTGAGCAATGTAGGTGCCAACCCCTACCAGCGGGCCGCCAATGGAGTTACCGTTGGGGTAGGAGTAGCCGATGGCCATCTGCTTAAAGGTGACGTATTCTTCTGGGTTGTGCTTGAGGTAGACCTTCTCAGCGTCGTGCTCCAGGTCAACCGTCTGACAGCGCAGCGCCTGTGCGGCCACGTCGTAGGCTTTCTTCAGCATATCGTCCGCCGCGAGAATGGAGGCGTTACCGCTTAGAAACAGCCCCTTTGAGGCGACGGTCTGCCAGTCGTAGGGGTCGCGGTCCGTGTCGGATTCGAAGGCCACTTTGACCTTGTCTACCGGAAAGCGCAGCCGCTCGGCGATCATTTGCGCCAGGGCGGTGTAGGTTCCCTGGCCTATATCGGTCAGGGAGAGATTGGCGGTCACGGTGCCGTCTTCGTTCATCTTGAGGATCGCCGCGGCGGCAGTAAAGGGCGGCATTGCAGGCGCCTTGTGGAGAGCCGCAACGCCTTTTCCGATGATCACGCCGTCCCGCTGTTCGCGCTGGCGCTCCTCGTCGGTGAGCGTGCCGTAGTTGATCGCCTCGGCGACAGTGTCGATGCATTTGGTAACGTTGCCGGTGTGCTCGTGGATCTTCTCACCGGTGATCGTAGTAGAGCCGGCCTTTAAGGCATTCTTCCGGCGGAACTCCACCGGATCCATGCCGATAGCCTCGGCCACCAGGTTCATATGCCGCTCGAGGCCCCAGTGGAACTCGACGTGGCCAAAACCGCGGTAGGCGGTTCCGTAGGGCTTGTTGGTGTAGATGGTGTAGGCATCCACTTGGGCGTTGGGAACCTCGTAGGGACCGGCGGCGGAGTAGCCGGAGGCGCGGGTTACATTGACCGCATAGTCGGCGTAAGCGCCGGAGTCCCAGTACATCGTCATCTTTTGGCCCTGGATCTTGCCGTCTTCGCTGATGCCGGTTTTGATAGTGTAGGTAAGCTGGCTGCGGCAAGGCAGGAGACTAAACTCCTCTTCGCGGGTGGCCATCAGTTTCACGGGACGTCCTTTGGCCTTTCTGCTGAGCACTGCGACCAGCGGCTCGATGCCGATGCCCGCTTTTCCGCCGAAACCGCCACCAACGTAGGGAACTTCCACGCGCACGTCACGGTGCGGAATGCCAAAGGCAGTGCAAAAGAGATTGCGCAGGGTAAAGGGCGACTGAGCGGAGGACCAGATATGAACGTTGTTGTCTTGCTTCCACTGGACGATCGCCACGTGGGTTTCCATCGGCACGTGCTGAACCGAGGGATTGGTGTACGTCCGCTCGATTACCCAGGGAGACTCTTCGATGGCTTTGTCTGCGTCGCCCTTGCGCACCTTGGTGTGGTTGGCAATATTCGTGCCGGGCTTAGGAGCAAAAACACCCTTCATGTAGGAGTAGTCCCCCAGGTCCGGGTGAACCAGGGGAGCTTCGTCTTTGAGTGCGTCGAGAGGATGAAGAACCGACTCGAGCTCCTCGTATTCGACTTCGATACGATCGACTGCCTGTTTGGCGATTTCCGGAGTGTCTGCGGCCACGGCGGCGACCGCCTCGCCGTAATGCCGAACCACGCCCCTGGCAAGGATAGCTTTGTCTACCACGTAGAGGCCAATGCGGTAGTCGAGCTCGTCGCCGGTAATGACCGCCCGCACCCCGGTGAGGGCCTCCGCCTTGGAGGTGTCGATCTTCTTGATTTTTGCCCGTGCATGCGGACTGCGTTTGACCTTGGCGTGGAGCATTCCGGGCATCTCCATGTCACTGACATACTCAGCCTGCCCGGTCAGCTTCTCGTGGGCATCGATGCGTTGGGTATGTTTACCGACCGTTTTCAATTGATCGGCGGGTATGTTCTCATACATGTTTTATCTCCCCCTTCTCTGTGAGCTGTCCGGTTACGTCTTGGACTGCCTCGACGATCTGTTCGTAGCCGGTACAGCGGCAGAAGTTGCTCTCTATTCCTTCGAGAATCTCTTTCTTGTTGGGTTTGGGGTTGTGGGTAATCAGGTCTCGTACTGCCATGATCATACCCGGGGTGCAGAAGCCGCACTGGACGGCGTGATTGCGGTCAAAGGCTTTCTGGATATCCGAGAGCTCTCCGTTTTGCGCCTCGCCTTCGATGGTCTGCAATTCCGCACCGTCGGCTTCTACCGCCAGGATGATGCACGATTTGACCGCCTCTCCATTCATAAGGATGGTGCAGGCGCCGCACTCTCCGGCCCCGCAGCCCTCTTTAGATCCGGTAAGGCCCAAATCTTCCCGCAAAAAGTGGAGTAGGTTTTTATGGTCTTCCACGTTGCGCTCGTAACGCTCGCCGTTGACTGTAAGATTGATACGCGTCATTACTTCACCTCTTCTAAGAGTTTTTTCAGGTAGATCCCGACCATGTGTTCGCGGTACTCCTTGGTAGAGCGTACATCGTCTATGGGGCTGATCTCTTTTGCCGCGGCGGCATGAACCTCTTCAAAAGAGGCGTCGGGGGCAAAATCGGTCAGCAGGATCGGGGTAGGGGCGGCTGAGCTGATGGCTATGCGCATCACATCGTCATATTTGGCCATTGCAACTGCCACGAGCCCCAGGTCGTGTCCTTTGATGCGTTTTAGTTTCTGATACCCTCCTCGGGCACCCTGAAACTTGGCGGGCACGATCAATTTTTCAACAATTTCATCTTTACCGAGTACGGTTTTCTTGACTCCGGTGATAAACTCCTGCAGCGGTATTCGTTTTTGCCCGGAGGAGGAGCGAATGACCACCTCCGCTCCGAGTATGAGAAGTGGAGAACTCATATCACCGCAGGGGCTTGCCGTTACAAGATTGCCAACCACCGTTGCTCGGCGGCGCAGCTGGTGATCTGCGTGCTGCTCTCCCGCCTCTACGAGCAGCGGGTAACGGGAGCGGACGTTTTCATCCCGAACCATCTGGTCCACTGTCACGCCTGCACCGATGCTCAGGCCTTCGGTTTCATCGAAATGAATCTTTTTCAATTCTTCTATCTTTTTAATATCAACCACATACGTGGGTTTAACCAAGTCGGAGCGGATATTTACCAACAGGTCCGTTCCGCCGGCCAATACCGAGCTCTCTTTACCGTGCTCTTCGAGGAACGTGAGCAGTTCGTCGAGAGAGGTAGGAGCTTTGTACGTAAACTCGTGTAGCATTCTTTTACCACCTCTAAATGGATTTCGACCCGGATACAGGTCGGGTTAGATGTATGATGAACAACAATAAAAGAGTTTGCCGTGTACAACACGCCAAACACTTACTATCGGGTGCTTTCTTCGGAGCAAACCGAAGAGCAACAGTTATATTAAAACCTCTATTCCCTTTAATGTCAACCAAAATCTTTGCCATGCACGCAAGAGGCGTGCTTAAAGACCGTACGCCTCTTGGCCCGGGGCAAAGCGGAACTCCAGATGCTCCTGCACCCACTGGTAGCGCTCTATCAGCTCGTTGGGCTCGGAGGCGCCGAGGTAGATATCTGCCAGCTCGTAGCTGTAGCTGTCCTGATTGCGAAGCTCGGACAGTCGCGTGCCTTCCTTAACCAGCAGATCTACACTGGTACCGGGTATTTCAGCGGCGATATCGTCGAGTTCTTCTTTTGAAGGGACGCGGGTGACCACCGCGTCTTCAAAGTGCCTTAGCATGAACTTACCCGCAACGGTAAACTCTCCCTTACCTAAGGGGTAGTAGGGTTCTTTTCCCAGGCCTATGTCGATGGCTACCTCGTGATGGCTCATCCCGTTGACCTTTTCGAACATTTCGGCATGGGATTGAGATATGCGCGGGTTGATCTCCAGCAGATAGACTTGTCCCTCTGTCTGATTGAAGAAAAACTCGATATTAAAGGGAGAGTTGTCGAATCCGATTCTTTCAAGAACCTTTTTCGTTACCTCTATCATCTTCTCCTGCACCCAGTGGGGAAGCCGCGAAGGGTATTCGTAGCGGGAGAAGGAGGAACGGTCGGTTTCCCTGACCGAGTCCACCACTCCGTAGACGGTCACCTCTCCGTTGAAAACGTAGCCTTCCAAGGTACATTGGCTCCCGGAGAGTAGACTTTCGGCGATACAGGAGCGTCCGCCGATGGCGGTGATCTCTTCCGGCAGGTCGGCGTGCTCGAGAAAGTAGTTGAACGGTTCGGAGATTCGGTTTATGTCGCGACGAATTTCGGAGATACTGGCGGCAATATCCTCTTCGTCATTGATGCGAAAGGCGAGGTAGGAGCGAAACGATTTGATCGGCTTGATCCAGTAGGGGAACATGAGGGGGAGGCCGGAAATCTGCTCGTCTTCAAAGGGGTCGAAGGCCTCAAAAAGGGGAATGTGTTCGGGGATCACCTCCGACTGAACAAGACGGCTCCAGTATTTATGTTCGCATTGGAGGACACTCTCCAGCGAGGGGGAGGGGAGCCCGTACTCACGGCGCAGCAGTGGCAGCATCACGGTGACAGGGAAGTCGAAGTAGCCGATAATCGCATCGACGCTCCCTTCGAAGACGGAGAGTCTGCTGCGGCACTGGCTGAGCAAGGCTTCAATATCCAGGGGGCCGCTGCTGCGTATCTCCGAGTATTGCAAAAGGGCGTGGAATTCGAACTGGGAGGCGCCGGGAAGATGGCGCAGGATGTTGAGGTTGTAATCCTCGAGGCCGAGGACGAACACATTCTTTTTCATATGTGAGAATAATACCTTTACATGGAAGGGGTGGAGCCAATCAAACGATCACCCATATCAGGAAGATAGCGTGCGGATCCGTTTTTGACAAGATGAAAATAAGGGGAAGAAGGGAAAAAGGTTTTTATTTTGCAAAAACGGTTCACCTATTATACACTTCTAGTAAAATCATGCTAAGGAGGTATTTCATGGACATGCAGGAGGCGCTGAAAACGGCCATCAAGGGCGAAATCGAGGGACGAGAGCTCTATCAAACCTCTGCTGAAAAAACGGATGACAAGAAGGCGAAAGAGGTCTTCCAGATGCTTGCCGATGAAGAGCAGAAACACCTCGACAGTTTGGTGGATATTGCCAAAGATTATGAAGAGGGGAAGGATATCGAAGTTCCCGACCTTCCTAAGCCTGCCACCTTTGAAGATGCCGAGAGCCCCATTTTTACTCGTGAGTTCAAAGAGCACGTACACAATAAGAACTTCGAGATGGCGAGCCTTTCAATCGGTATCAAACTGGAGTTGGAGTCGGAGAAGATGTACCGGGAAATGGCCGAGGAGGCGAAAGAGCAAAAGCTGAAAAACTTTTTCAAATTCCTTGCTGACTGGGAAAAAGGACACTACGAGTATCTTCAGAAACAGGTAAGTTATCTGGAGAGCTATTTTTACTCCAAATGGAGCCTTTTTCGCATGGGCTGACCGACGAGAGGTGACTCTCGCCTTATGCACTTTGGGCCCTATGCCCTTCGAGCCCTGTGTACTTTACCTTTTCTGCTGCAACGCGCAGCGCTGCGCTCGTACGTACGGTAAGGGAGGCAGGGCTCACATGGTTCACAGTCCGGCATTCCAATTCTTCCCACCCGTTCAAGGAGTAAGTTTTAGGGATCAAACTGAATGGAGCCGGTGCGGGCGAGGAATCGAGGGGAAGCAGATGAGGTGAGGGGGAAGCAGATAGTGACGAGCAAGTGACAGGGCATATAAAAACCGCCGACCCGAAGGCCGGCGGCACATAGTAGTCGAGAAGCCGTGTAAACGTCGTATAAGCGTTTAGACGTTCGGGCTCTCGGGGATCTTCATATCGTGGGCCTGGTCGAGCAGATCCTGGGGTACGTTGGTCTCCAGCTCTGCTCCGACGACCTGCTTGATGTAGTCCTTGACGGTGGACTCCCAGTAGTCCCGGCGAATGTAATAGACCCGGGCGCCGCCCAGTTCGTGCTGGACTTCCGGCCACGGATAGGAGGGCTGAGCCATGCCCAGACCCCAGCGCATCCAGCCGTTGTAGCTCTCGAAAGTCGACCACCACTCGCGGGCGCCGAGGGTTTCGAAGGCATACTTGGCCTTGGCGTAGTACATTGCTGCGCCTACCCGGCCGCCGCGCTGATAGGCCATAGAGTGGAGGCTGATGTAAATATCGTCGTTCATAAGACGGGCATTGGCAAAACCGGCCAGTTCACCGTCGATCACGCCGACGAGCTGATAGGAGTCCTTCAGGCGGTTACGCAGCCAGCCCAGGATCTCACCGCAGACGCGGACGCCGACGATATCGTAGAAGTCCTTGTTCACGTCGATGAACTTCTTCAGATAATTGATCATAGCCGGACCTTCGTCTTTGCGGAGGTGGCGAATGACCATGGTCTTGCCGTTTTTGAGCTTGACCATTGTGGGTTCGTATTCCGGCAGCTGTGTAGCGGGGCCGGAGAGGAGAGGCTCAATTTCACTTACGGGAAAGGTGAGCTCCTCTTTGGATACCTGTTCGGGTACCTCTTTTCTCATATTGGTTCTCCTTTGTCTCTGTGAGAATGATAAGGTGAATTGTAGCGAATAATCGCCAAAAGGTCAAATCCCTGAAAACCTATATTCGGTTTCCAACTGAAAATCTTCCAACATTCACAGTAAAGGCACTTTTACTTGGTACTGAAAGCTACATAATCTTTTTTTCCTCCAAAGAGACAAATTTTCTGTTCCCATCAAAATTAAAATACGATACAATGTGGCGCTGCATCCTACTGGGGCAGTTTTACTATACAGACTCGGATAAAGGAGCACGAAATATGAGATTCCCAGGCATCATTATCGGCGATACGCTGACTATCCAAAAATCGGTAACCGAAAAAGATACTACCGATAATTTTTGGACAACTCATATCGAAAACCTTTTCTCCACACCCAGCATGGTGGCTATGATGCAGGAGGCGTCCGTGCAACTGCTCGATGAGAAATTGCCCGAGGGCTTTATCTCCGTCGGCAAGAGTGCGGATGTCGTTCATGAACAGCCGACGGTGTTGGGGGCGCTTCTCAATATGAAGGTGGAGATCAAGAGTTTCGATGGCTATCATGTTCGTTTCAAGATGCTCGCCTACGACGATTCCGGTATTGTGGGCCGGGGGTCGCATGTGCGTTCCATCGTGAACGAACGGTGGATGAAGATTAAAGTACAGAAACGGATCGCCAGCCTGCAATAACTGCTGAAAGGCGGTCGTTTAAGCCACACATTTTCACATTCAATCATTCGAACGGAGGCAGATACTGTGACTAACAAAGAATCGCTTGAACAGTTTAAAGAGCTCCGCGCCAAGATGATGGCGGGGGGCGGACAAAAGCGAATCGACGCCCAACATGAGCGAGGGAAACTCACTGCCCGTGAGCGGCTCTCGTTGCTTCTTGATGACGAGTCGTTGATCGAGCATCAGAGTTACATCACCGGGCGATCGACGAGTTTTGGCATGGATAAAAAACGTTTTCTCGGCGACGGCGTAGTGAGCGGCAGCGGAAAAATCAACGGGAAGCAGGTGTTCCTCTTTGCTCAGGATTTTACCGTGCTCGGAGGATCTCTCGGCGAAATGCATGCCGAGCGTATCGCCGAAGCCCAGGAGATGGCCCTCAAAAACGGCGGGCCCTTCATCCAGATCAACGACTCCGGCGGCGCGCGTATCCAGGAGGGAATCCTCTCCCTGCACGGCTACGGAAAGATTTTTCGCAACAACACCCTCGCCAGCGGGGTGGTACCGCAGTTTTCGGTGATTCTCGGACCCTGCGCCGGCGGTGCGGTTTACTCTCCGGCTATCACCGATTTTGTGTTCATGGTGGACAACGTTTCCAACATGTACATCACCGGACCGGATGTCATTAAAACCGTCACCGGAGAAGAGATCAGCCACGAGGAGCTCGGCGGCGCGTATGCGCACTGCGGCAAGAGCGGTGTGGCCCATTTCCGGTTTGGGAGCGAGCAGGAGTGCATGGACTTTATCCGCCGCTTCATGACCTATCTGCCGGCAAACAACATGGAGCAGCCTCCGGTAGTGGATACCGGCGATCCGGTGGACCGCGAAAATCCGGAGCTTTTCAATATGCTCCCGGAAGATGTGAAGAAGCCGTACGACGTGCGGGACTTCATCCATGAAATTTTTGACCGGGAGACCTTCATCGAAGTGCAGGCCGAATACGCCACCAACGTGGTGGTCGGCTTTGCCAGGCTCGCAGGCCGGACGGTGGGGATTTTCGCCAATCAGCCCAAGCAGTACGCGGCGGCACTCAATATCGACGCCAGCGACAAGGCGGCCCGGTTCCTGCGTTTTTGCGACGCCTTCAACATCCCGATTATTACCCTGGCGGACGTGCCCGGCTTTTTGCCCGGCATCGCCCAGGAGCACGGCGGCATCATCCGTCACGGCGCCAAGATCCTCTACGCCATTGCAGAGGCAACGGTGCCCAAGATCAGCCTGATCCTACGCAAGGCTTACGGCGGTGCCTTTATCTCCATGTCCTCCAAGGCCCTCGGCTACGACCGGGTGCTTGCCTATCCTACCAGCCAGATTGCGGTAATGGGCCCCGAAGGGGCGGCTAATGTGATTTTCCGCAAGGATATCCAGAATGCCGAGGACCCCGATGCGGAGCGGCAGAATAAGATTCAGGAGTTCAAGGAAGAGGTCATGAACCCCTTCATCGCAGCCGGGTACGGCTATGTCGATGAGATCATCGACCCGGTCTACACCCGAATCGAGCTGATTCGCTCCCTGGAGATGAACCAGCGCAAGCGGGAAGAGCTTCCGAAAAAGAAGCACGGGAATATGCCCCTCTAGGGCAGCGATAAAGGGAGAGCACAATGCCACAGGAAGTTTTTGAATACAGTGTGTTGACGGCGATTCTGGGAATGCTAATCGTGTTCACATTCCTTGCCCTCCTCAGTTTTCTGATGTTTGCCATCAAGAAAGTATTTGGAGAGAAGCCGATACATGAACCCGCCCCGGCGGAAGCGCGTCAGGTAGACGCGGAGACGGCGGCTCGGCAGGAGAAGATCGCCCGATCGAAGAGCAGCAAGGAGTGGGTAGTTGCCGCTGCGGCGGTCTACCTAATGGAGGAGGCTATGGAAGCGAAACGCTCGGCCGCCTCCTGGAAACCCTCGTCCGAGGATAAACACGATCCCTGGGTCGCCTTTCCCAGAGTGAACAACTAAAAGAAGCGGAGTGAGAAATATGAAGAAGCACTTGAAATTCGAATATAACGGCGAAGTAATCGAAGTCGAAGCCGAACGGCAAGGCGACACGATTACCTTTGAACGGAACGGAGAGACGCATACGGTGAAGGTGATCCCCGATTCGCCGGCGCCTCAAAAGAAGGAGACGGAGGAGAAAGCGGCGCCCAAACCGGAGGCGAAACCCGCTCCTTCTCCCAAGCCGAGTTCCACCCCCTCTCCGGCACCACAGACGGCCGGCGAAGGAGAGGTCCCCGCTCCGATGACCGGGGTGATCAAGGAAGTCATGGTTACCCAGGGCGATTCAGTTCAGGAGGGTGAGACTATTATGCTGATGGAGGCGATGAAGATGGATATCGAAGTCTCCGCTCTCTCCTCCGGCAGCGTCTCTGAGGTGTATGTACAGGCAAACGACAACGTAAAAGAGGGACAACCTCTGGCGAAAATCGGGTGAGAGGAGCGTAGAGGATGCTAGATCTGTTTATCACGTTTCTTCAAAATACCGGCTTCAGCGCCATCACCCTCTCCGAGGTCTTGATGATCGGTGTAGGGCTGGTGCTCATCTACCTTGGAATTGCCAAGAAGTACGAGCCCCTACTGCTGGTGCCCATCGGTTTTGGCACTTTGCTGGTCAACATGCCTCTCACCGGTCTGATGGAAGAAGGCGGACTGCTGGACTACTTCTACCTGGGTATCGAAACCGGGGTGTTTCCCCCGCTCATTTTTATGGGCATCGGGGCGATGACCGATTTTGGGCCGCTGCTGGCCAAGCCGAAAACCTTTCTGCTAGGGGCGGCAGCTCAGTTTGGCATTTTTACTACGCTGCTGGGCGCCAAAGCCCTCGGTTTCGGCTTCTCCGAAGCCGCATCGATCGCCATTATCGGTGGTGCCGACGGACCTACGGCGATTTACGTCACCAGTCAGCTTGCAGATCACTTGCTGGGACCGGTAGCGGTGGCAGCGTACAGCTACATGGCACTGGTGCCCATCATTCAACCGCCGATCATTCGGGCGCTCACCTCCAAAAAGGAGCGCATGGTGGTGATGGCCGAGGTCAAAGCGGTCAGTCAGCGAACCAAGATCGTCTTTCCCATCGTCGCTACCCTTGTCAGCGTGCTGCTTATCCCGGATTCCGCCCCGCTGATTGGCATGTTGATGCTCGGCAACCTCTTTAGGGAGGCTGGCGTTCTGGATCGCCTCAGCAAGGCCGCTCAGAATGAGCTGATCAACGTGGTGACCATCTTTCTTGCCGTCAGTGTAGGAACCAAGATGTCGGCTGCCGAGTTCCTGAATCTGGAGACGCTGTTGATCATCGTGCTCGGTTTGATCGCCTTTGGCATCGGAACCGCCTGCGGTGTGCTGCTGGGCAAGCTGATGTATGTGCTCAGCGGCGGAAAAGTGAATCCGATGATCGGCGCCGCCGGTGTGTCGGCAGTGCCGATGGCCGCGCGGGTCGTGCAAAAAGTAGGACAGCAGGAGAATCCGCGCAACTTCCTGCTGATGAATGCTATGGGACCAAATGTAGCCGGCGTTATCGGCTCGGCGATTGCAGCCGGTGTGCTGCTCTCCTTGGCCTGAAGAGCCGGTTATCTGCACGGCGCATGCTTCTGGAACGGTTGATCAACGAGCTGCGTGATCGTCGAAATGAGGAAGGAATGCGCCTTTTGTCTCGAGAGCCCGCCCCATTTTCCGGGGCGGGCTTTTTAGTGCAGTTATGCCCGCGTGTGCAATTATGCCAGCGTGTTACCTTGCTCCCGTGCATGGTACGTTATACCTGCGTGTGTGAGCGGGAATGAGGTAGAACACGCAGAAGGAGCTATATGAAGATTGTCTATACCTTAGGTGGCGGTGCTGCGTACGGCTACGTGCATATTGGTGTGCTCAAGTACCTCGAAGAGCAAAAGCTGCATCCGGATGCGATCGTGGGAACTTCCATGGGGGCGATTGTGGGCGGACTCTATGCTGCCGGCTACAGTGCGGAGCAAATCCGAAAAATTGCCGAGGAGGTAAGGGGATTCGATCTGATGCGCCTCTTTTTTCCCTCTTTCCCCAGAGGGGGTATTATCGATACCGACGGAATACGTGAGTTTTTCCGCGGCTATGTAGGGGATGTGAAGATCGAAGATCTCCCCATTCTCTATCGCAGTGTTGCGGTGGACATAGAGAGCGGGGACGAGATCGTCTTTGACCATGGGCGGCTGCTCGATGCGATGATCGCCTCCATGTCGATCCCGGCGGTGTTCAAGCCCTATTCGTACGGCGGACGCTGTTTGGTAGATGGTGGGGTGGTCAACAATCTGCCCTGGGATATTGCACGTCAGTATGGGCGCAATCATATTATTGTCAACGCGGCCCCGGAAGGGAGCACAGACCGCCGGAGACTCTATACTTCGGCATTGCCCGAACCGCCCTCCCCACAGGGCTGTGTTCCTGAAGAGATCCCTGCCCCCGGGAAGTACGAGAACGGCCGCTTTGCACGGGCGCCCGCACGGGGGCCTGCACGGGGGCCTGCCAGGGTAGGCTCGGAAGCGGCCCCGGAAGACGGAGAGACGGATAGGAGCATGATGCCGCTGAGACGGCTGCAGTCGCGGTTTGGCGGAAGGGACGGCATCAGTTTTCAGGAGCTGATGAAGAGTTTCAACGGAGGATCGGGGAAGCAGGAGAAGTCTATCGGAATCGCGGAGATCGTCACTCACGTCATTGCAATCGTCAATGAGCGGGTCGCGGTACCGCGCTCGAGCAGAAGCTGGATCTACGCTTACCTTCATCCCAACCTCACTGGGTATTCGCTGAACGACTTCCAAAAAGCCGCCGATATAATCGAGATCGGGTATCGCAGCGCACAGGATAGTCCCGGTTTTGGAAAGGCGGTACGCACTATCGCCAAGAAGCGTCGACGGGCTTAGCGTCTGGATATTCACCTGCCTCTTGCATGATCCGAATGAGCTAGTATACTCAAAGAGAAAGGAGAGTACATGAATCAGATTAGAGAGACCGAACATCATCATCTAGGAAAGAGTTATAAGCGCCGGGACGGTGCGGAGAAGGTGCAAGGCTGGATGAAGTATGTTGACGATTACCGGCCTGCAGGCATGCTCTACGCCGTGCTGGTAACCTCAGCGAAAGCGCACGCCACGATCCTCTCCATCGAAACCGAAGCGGCCCGGACGAGCGAGGGCGTAAAGGGCGTTTTTACCGGAGAGGACTTTCCTTTCCGCATCGGTCTCTATCTGGGCGACAAGACGCCGTTGGCGCGCGGAAAAGTCCGCTATTACGGCGAGCCGGTAGCGGCAGTGGTTGCAGAAACGGAGCGGCAGGCACTCGCGGCGGCGGAAAAGGTGAAGGTTTCCTATGAGGATTTGGCAGTACTTTCCACCCCAGAGGAGGCGGTGAAGGAAGACGCTCAGCTGCTGCACGAGCACATGGAAGAGTACACGCATATCCCGGCAATTCTACCGGAACCGGGCAGTAATGTAGGCAACCGTACTAAGATCCGGAAGGGCAACACGGAGAAGGGCTTTGCAGAAGCGGAGGCGACGATAGAGAGTCGGGTCCAGTTTCCCCCCCGGGATCACGCCGCAATGGAGCCGCGGGCGGCGATCGGACAGGTGCGGCCCGACGGGCAGGTGATTGTCCACACCTCCACCCAGTCACCGTTTGAAGTGCGTAATCTGATGTCCGGGGGCTTTAATATCCGTCAGGGAAAAATTACCATCGTGGCCCCTCCCAACGGCGGCGGATTTGGCGGCAAGGCGGGCATTCAGCTGGAGCCGCTTGCTTATCTTCTCTCCAGAGAGCTCGGCGGATGGCCGGTGCGGGTGGCCAATACCCGCGAGCAAGATATGGTAACCAGCCCCGGTGGTCCCGGTATGCAGGCGACAGTACGGTTGGGAGCTAAAAAGGACGGCACGCTTACCGCCGCCAGAATACGCTTCCTGTTTGACTCCGGGGCCTATGGCGACTACGCGGTAAATGTGAGCAGAGCAGCCGGTTATTCGGCTACCGGTCCTTACCGCATTCCCAATGTGGATTCCGAAAGTTTGTCGGTCTACACCAACCACTCCTCCGCCACTGCGTTTCGCGGATTCGGCCATATAGAGATGGATTTTGCCGTGGAGCGGGCCATGGACAGGCTGGCAGAAGAGCTGGGGATGGACCCGATGAAACTGAGGCAGAAGAATGCAATACGCCCGGGTGACAGCACCCCGACGCAGAACGTGCTGGACCGCAACACCGGAGACCTTCCCCAGTGCATCCGCAACGTGGCTGAGCGTATCGATTGGGACGCGGGGAGCCGTATCCCAATCGATGAACACCGGGTGCGGGCAAAAGGGATCAGCTGTTTCTGGAAGGCTCCTGCGATCCCCACCTTTACCGATGCCGCTGCGGCGGTCTATTTCAACGATGACGGCAGCGTCAATGTGTTGACCGGAGCGGTGGAGATCGGTCAAGGCATCTTCACCGGACTCGCTCAGCTGGTGGCGGAGCGCCTGGGAATCGACCCCGGGATGGTGCATTTTCCCAACGAAGTGATGACCGACCGTGCGCCGCACGATTGGACGACCGCCGCCAGTAGAACCCTCTTTATGGTAGGCCGGGCTGCCCTGCAGGCGGTAGACGAGGCGGTGGAGAAGATCAAATACACTGCCGCCGCTCCGCTGCGCTGTCCGGTGGAAGATCTGTCGGTGTACGGCGGCAGAGTCTACATACACGACGAGCCGGAGCTAGGTTTGGACTTGACCGAGGTGGTTACCGGATACGTTTACGAAGGCGGCAATGCAATCGGCGGACCCATTATGGGTACCGGTCGCTATATCGCGCGTCACCTCAGCGATTTGGACCCGGAGACGGGAAAGGGACGTCCAGGTCTGGAGTGGACCCTTGGTGCAGAAGGGGTAGAGGTGGAAGTAGACCTGCGCGACGGCAGCTATCAGCTTCTGAAATCGGCCTGCTCCATCGACGTTGGTAAAGTGATCAATCCCCAGCTCGCCCGCAGTCAGATAGTCGGGGCCATGAGTATGGGCATCGGATATACGATCCGCGAGGGCTTTGCCTATGACGGCCGCGAGCGGGTGATCAATACCGATCTGCGCGGCTACAAATTGCTGCGCTACGGGGAGGAACCCGAGTATCATGTAGATTTTGTGGAAACCCCCCAGGGCGACGGCCCGTACAATGCCCGAGGGCTTGGCGAACAGGGAATCCTGGGAATGCCGGCGGCAATCGCTTCGGCACTTTCCCGGGCAACGAATCGACATCTGACGCAGCTGCCGCTTACCGCCGAACGAGTGTGGCTGGCGATGAGAGAGGAAGAGTAATGCTAGCGTACGATATAGACTACTATCGACCGGAAAATCCTGAGGAAGCAGTGGAGGCTTGGAGCCGCGCCTACGAAGCGGGACAGCAGCCCCTTTATCTTTCCGGTGGAACCGAGATCGTCACCTTTGCCCGCAAGGGGCTGGTAAAAACCGCCGCGGTAATCGATCTGAAAGGTATTGCCCAAGATCGCCGGCTGGAGAAGAAGAATGGAAAACTCCGGATCGGCGCAGGTGCGACGCTGAGTGAAGTTGACGAGGCGGGGCAATTCCCGCTGCTCGGACGCGCCTGCAGAGGGGTGGCGGATCGGACGGTGAGGAACCGCATCACCGTGGGCGGCAATATCGCCGGGCGGCTCCCGTACAAGGAAGCAGTGCTGCCGCTTTTGCTGACCGAGGCGGAGGTGCAGCTCCACGGACCCCGGGGGGAGCGCAGCGCTCCGCTTGCTGAACTTTTTGATAAGCGCCTCAAGCTGGAGAAGGGGGAGTTTATCCGCAGTGTAACCATGGATGCGGAGCGAAGCGAGGAGGCCTGGTACTATGGCAGACGCACTCGCGGTGGAAACGTCGACTATCCTCTGGTGACGCTGTGTGTGCTGGCGGCACAGGGTACGCTTCGGATAGCCGCCGGGGGCTTGTTTCCTTATGCAGCGCGCCTCACCGGAACGGAACAGGCTTTGGCAGAGGGGAAAACCTCCGCTGAGGCGGCGGATGCGGTGAGTGCGGCGTATCGCTCTGATGAGCGCGGCAGCGGCGAGTACCGCCGCCGACTTTTGGAATTGGAAATCGAAGCAGCGCTCGAGGAACTTGGAGGAACATCATGAAAGAGTATCATGGTTGGACAGAAATAGAGCTGACAATCAACGGGGGAACAAGAAAGGCGGTGGTAAAACCGGCGGATACGCTGCTCAAAGTGTTGCGGGAGCAATTAGGGCTGCAAGGGCCAAAGCTGGGCTGTGAAAACGGGGACTGTGGGGCGTGCACTGTACTTTCTGACGGAATACCCGTTAAATCGTGCATGATCCTGGCGGTGGAGTGTGAAGACGCAGAGATCACTACCATCGAAGGTCTGAAGGAAACGAGCGTCCAGCAGGCTTTTGTGGAAGAGGCGGGATTTCAGTGCGGTTTCTGTACCCCGGGTTTTGTCCTCAATATGTACTCTCTGCTTCAGCATCATCCGCAGCCCGACGGCGAAACCGCCCGCGAGTGGCTGGAGAGCAATATTTGCCGCTGTACCGGCTATGAAAATATCGATAAAGCTCTGCGAACGGCGCTGAGAAAAGAGGAGCGAACCTAGCCGGCACGGAGCGGAGGCTTACTGCAGATAACCTTTGATGCTGCGTTCGTACTCGGGAAAATACCGAGCAATCACCGGCAGTTCGAAACTGGAGAGGATGGCGCTCGCCGGTTCTCGCTCTAGGAGAAAGTCGAAGCTGGCGCGTATCAGCTCCTCCTTGCTGTACTCGCCTCCCGTCAGTTTCCGATGATAGTCGTCGCTAACGGTTACGGTAAAACTGCCGGAGCTACCTTTTTCATCCACGGTGACCGAAAACTTTTCTTTATCTATCGCTTGTACATTGATCATAGTTCACTATAACAGAGCGGCCGCCGTGGAGAAAAGGCGGGAAATGCCGCCGCTCCCCCAAAATCCTGCGAAAACGGCGGACCTACTCTCGAGGCTTACCGGCGTCACAGATAAAGCGTCCAGATGAGGGTGGGGAACATCCCGTCGGTAATTCTATTTTTTGCCGCTTGGCGGGTGTCCTGATCCGAAGAGAAGAGGCCACCGATAGCGGAGAAAGCGGCGTCCATGTCATAGAAGAACTGCGTGCCGTTGAGGGAGATGCCCCAGCCGTCGTTGCGCAGTCCGATGCCGAGTTTTATATTGGCCCCGACTTTGGCATTTACATTGCTGTCGTTAAACGACATCCATGTGGGGCCTACGGTGGCGTAGGAGGTCAACGGACCAAGCCGCAGCCGCAATCCTCCTCCGGTGAGGTGGATGAAGGAGGTCTCATTCACTGAATTGTCAGTGATGGCGTACGTAACCCGCTTGTTCGCATAGAGCGAATCCAAGGAAGCGTAGAAAATTCCCATAAAACCGTATCCGAGGTGGAGTCCCGGCATAAAGCTCAACTCGTCGTTTCCGTTCTCTGCCACCGGTTTGGGGGAGGCAGAAACTCCTATTTCCAATTCTCCGGCAGTTGCCGTACCGGCACACATCAGAAACAGCAGTGTAAGTACGATCAGTCCGCGTTTCATACAAAAATCTCCAATCATGCGTTGCAGTAAGCTCCCGAATCTTGTTTTCCGGGAGCTCCTACGAAAAAATATAGCCCGGTACACGGGAAAAAACAGGGGGCGGGTACTCACATAGTGACATTTTTTCCGTTTCGAATGAGATAGCGCGGCGCGGCATGGCTTCTCAGTGCCTCAACGACATTCTCTTCTTGCAATACTACCAGATCGGCGTTGCCGCCCTCCTTCAGCTCGTGTCCGGATATTCCGAGAGCCCGCGCGGCGCGGGAGGTAATCAGATCGTAGAGCATGTTCATCTCCTCTACCGTGGTCATCCACAGCAGATGAGCGGCGAGGAAGGCCACTTCCAGCATATTGTTGCGGCCAAAGGGATAGTACGCATCGGAGATATCGTCCTGCCCGAGGGCTATGTTCACCCCAGCCTGGTAGAGTTCCTTAACTCGAGCATGAAGGGGGCCGGTGTGCGGATCACTGACTACCCCCGCACGAGTCTGCTTGAGAAGGGCCTCCATTTTTTTGTAATACGGGTCGGGATAGAGCTGCATAGCCCGGGCGTGCTGCACTGTCACTCTTCCTTCCCAGCCTTCCTGCATGGTATGGACTAGCAGCATTTCCAGCGTCCTGAGACTGGCGTCTCCCGCATCGTCGATGAGCATGGAGATATCTTTGTCGTATTTTTTGGCCAGGGCAAACATTTTTTCTATGTGTCTTCGCGCATCGTCGTCGGTGTATTCGATCCAGGGAATCCCGCCCACCACATCTGCGCCGAGTTCCAGAGCTTCCTCTACAAACTGTTCCGCGCCGGGGTCGCGTACGATCCCGTCCTGGGGAAAGGCGACTACTTGAACATCCAGCCGCCCTTTATACTCTTCTCTGGCTTGCAGCAGCGCCTTCACGCCCTCGGTCCCGGCGGTGGTGTCGGTATCGGCAAAGGCGCGGATGTGCGTGTTGCCGAAATGCAGCGCTAAATCGGCCGCCCGGCGCACATTTTCTATGATCCAGCGCTGGTCATACTCCTTCTTTACCTGTGCGGCGAGCTCAATAGCCGTCATTGCAGAACCCATGGAGCCGCTATTGTAGTTGGAGAGAGCCTCTTCACCGATACGCTCGAGGGTATAGACTTTACAGAGGTGGAGATGCCCGTTGATGAAGGATTCGGTGACCAATTTTCCCCCGGCATCCAGCTCTTCGACGGCCTCTCCGCGAAGTTCGGCGGAGATAGCGGAGATGATGCCGTCCTTTATTCCGATATCGACGGTTTCCGATCCGCTGCGGCGGGTCCGTGCATTGCGAATGATCAGTTCGTAGTTCATAAGATTCCTCCACATACGGTACGGCGGATCGAATCCTCAATTGTAGCACGGTAGCTGCTATGACTGAAGTAATTTTTTCCCTGCAGAACGCCTTGCAGTCTCTCTTGCAATCACTTCCGATTTGCGTAGGATGCGATTTAGGGTTACAATAGCATAACGGAAGGAGGAAAGAGTAATTATGAAACGTATTGCATTGGCAGTACTAGTGAGTACAGTGTTAGGCGCTGGACTCCTGTTTGCACAAAGTACACAACTGGATTTCGAAGCGGAGCAGATAGATCTTTCCAGAGTCGATCTCTCCAGCGCAGAGTTTTTCTTTCAGGGACCCTTGGAACTCTATGTGGACAACGTACAGTACGGCAATAAAGAGTATGCCGCTATCCTGCAGTATGATGGTAAAAACACCGTCACGGTAGAGGCCCCCGAGCAGGTAACCCGCAGCAACAAACCCGAGCGTGTGAATGTCTCGAATGCGACAATTTCGCTCTCCGAGAACGGGATCAGGATCGAAGGTTTGGTGCTGGACGGGGGAATCTACACCGGTACCTTTTCGTATAAGCCGGAGAAAAAGGCATTTACGCTCGTGGATGCAGAGCGGAAAGGAAGCGTTGATACCCCCGAAGAGGCTACCGTGGAGAAGCTGCGCGAAGAGAACGAAACGCTTACCAAGACGGTAGAGCAGCAGGAAGAGCGGATTGTCGATTTAAATCAGCAGCTGAAAGAGGTGAAGGGTGAAACGGCAGCGGATCTGCGGGAGATTACTTCTCGGTTGAACAACACCCTTGTGAAGAATCCCGAGGAGACGACCCTGCAATTTGGCAGCTGGAGTATGACCAACGGCCGCTACAATCAAACTGATAGTTCAAAACTGTATGCGAAACGCGTCATCCCGGTGGAGCAGAGCGGCGGCGAGCAGCTTTACAGCTTCCAGGGAGCCTCCAGCGGAAAAGGTTGGCGAGGCTTCGGCCTTCACTTTCTCGCTTCTGATGTGGACCCTGCATCCAAGTACGGGCTCGGTGAGAGTTATCTGCTTTGGATCACCAGGGACAGCAAGTTCTATCATACCGGAAAAACCTATGTGCAGCTGTATCGTTCAGAAACCTATTACGAAATGGTACAACTTGCCAGCAACGCAGTGGATGTGGACTCGAACGGTATGAATCAGTACCACGTGTACGTAAATCACGATGAAAACACCATAACCGTGTTTGCCGATGGGAAGAAGGTCTTTACCTACGAGGACTCCGAGATGATTTCGGAGGGAAGCCATATAGCTCTGCGTGCTCTTGACGCTGCCGAGTTTGCCAACCTGGAGGTAAATGAATAGATAACGTTTCGCAGAAACGTTTTACCAATGAGGCTCAATAAAAACCGTCGCCGGAGCGATCCTGGCGGCGGTTTTTTGTGG
>CAYFUX010000011.1:20934-33835 GCA_964346455.1 uncultured Spirochaetaceae bacterium | reverse complement strand
GATCGAGAGCATACGGATCCTGGATCAAAGCGGCGAAGTTCGTCAGGTATATCCCCCCGCCCTGCAGCCGTACGAAAATACCGGCCGATGGGAGTACCCGTTTTTGGATAAGAACACGCACCGCGAGGAGGTATGGTGGGGGAACGAACTGATTTCGATCTATCCAGGGGTGACGGTTTTTCCAGCGGCCTTGTCCTTTGAAGGCGGATGGATCGTGCTCGCCTTTAACCCGGCCCAATTAACGGATCTCATCCATCGCAGTCGCGGGGAGGAGTTTTTTACCGCCATCATCAATAGGCACGGGACATTTATTGCCCATCCCAATAGCACTCTGGTAAATAGAGGAAAGCAGGAGCCGCACTATGAGGAGTATAAGGCTGATGGGCGGTACCGTGAAGGAAGCGGGTTTACCGAATACCGGGGTACCGAGTATCTGCTCAATCTTACCCCGGTACTGCTCAACGATTGGGCAGTGGTGAGCTATCAGGATGTTTCGCAGGTAGTGGAAGGGGTACGGCAGTCGATGGTGCTTTTTGGACTGTTGCTGACTATCACGGTTGCGGCAGCGGTGATCTTCAGTTTCAGGAAAATCGGGAAGGTGGTCAATCCGCTGGAGGAAATACGCAGGCGGCTGGCGTGGGTGGAGCAGCACGACTTTAGAGGTGACATCAGCTACTCGGGATACAGTGAACTGGAAGCATTATCGCAGCAGTTCAATGAGATGCGGAAAGAGCTGGCGGCGACTTACTCAGAGCTAAACCGGGAGTTGGAGGAGAAAAGTGCACTGCTGCGGGAGGTTCACCATCGCGTAAAGAATAACTTGCAGATGATTATCAGTCTTCTCAACCTCCAAAGCAATCAGGTTCAGCAGCCGGAGGCGGAACAGGTTTTACAGGAGAGTTCCGGTCGTCTTCTTTCCGTAGCGCTGGTGTATGAACAGTTTTATGCCTCCGGGAGTTTCAGCACCGTCGACTTTCGGGAATATCTGCTGCGCTCTACGGAACTGATCCTCGGAAGTTATGGGGAGCAGACGACGATACGGAATGATTTGGCCATAGAAGAGCTTAGTTTCGACATAACCGAAGCGGTGCCTTTGGGACTCATCGCGCATGAACTGCTGACGAATGCGGCAAAACATGCGTTTCGCGGTCGGGATGAAGGAATGGTTCGGGTAGAGCTGAAGAAAAGTGCCGCGGGGAAGGTACAACTGGCAGTGGAAGACGATGGCCTCGGACTTCCGGGGGAGATCGACTTTTCCTCGGGGGAGACAATGGGGGGACTGTTGGTGCAGACGCTGGTCCGCCAGATTCACGGAACTCTCTCCGTCAGCTCGGGGCCGGATGGAAGCACGTTTATCGTGGAGTTTACCCCGAGAAAAGCTGTCTAGCGAGTTCGCTTTTCCGGTCACTCACCACGTGCCCTTTTCCGGTGCGTTTTGCATAGTAGAGCAGTCTATCAATCTCTTCGATCCTCTGGTCCAGTTCCTGAACGGAGGCCACTTCGCCCACTCCCATGGAGCACTGGATACGAATTTCTCCTGACGAGTGCATAATGCGCCGCTCGGAAAGGCGCGTGTGAAGCAACTCGGCGGTTTTCTCTGCGGTCGGGAGATCGCAGGAGAAGAGAATCACGCCAAACTCATCCCCTCCGAGGCGAATGACGTAATCGGTTTTTCTGATGTTTATAACTATTGTCTCCACCAGCACTTTCAGCACCGTATCCCCTGCACGGTGTCCGTAGGTGTCGTTGATCGGCTTGAAATCATCCAGATCGAGAAGAATTAGGGAGAAACTCTCCTGATTAATCTGTTTGAGGTTATCCAGGATCTTGCGGTTGAGCGCTCCGGTGAGAGGGTCCCGCATCGACTCATGGTATACGGTATCGGCCCACTGCTTTAAGGAGACCATGCGGGAGTAATACTCGAGCATCTCTCCGATCAAAGCGAAAGAGAGGGCGATTTCCAGCAGAATGATGCCGTAGTGAGTCAAAATCGGTAAACCGCTCTCCACAAATACCCCCACTACGTCCCGGAGTGCAAGCAGGCTTAAGACCGTCAGGCCGATAAGTATCCACAGCGCCCGGCGGTCCCGCTTCAGGCGGGGTAAGAGCGCTGTGTGGAGGACAATGATAAGGGGGATAAAGGAGAAGTTTGCATAGGTGTATATGTTCAGTACATCGAAGATGTTGCGGGGAACGAAAGCAATGGCAACCCCCGCCGCAACTGGAAGCACCATTGCCGCGTATGCGGGCGGGTTGAGACGTTTATGGGTATAGCCGTAGAAGCCCGGGATACTCACCACGAGGGAGAGGTAGAGACCGAAGAGGGCGATACGCTTGTGCACATGATAAGGGACGGGCAGGGTCTCGATCAGCAGGTAGTCCATTAGGTAGACGGCAAGACCCAGGAGCGCAATTGCGATAAACACCCGCTCGCGCTTTCCCCGTTCGATTGCCCGTGCAGTGAGAAGAAACAGAAGGGCAAGCAGCAGCAGGGAGCCGATTGCGTAGGAGATAACCCGGTTATTCAGCTGGGAGAGAAGCATAAAATGTCCGGCGGCTTTCTCCCGCTCTGCTATATAGGGGGGAGCGCCGAGGCCCATCTCATACAGGCCGTAGAGCTGTAGTTCCAGAGTATTAATGTCGGAGAGGCTATGCGAGGGAAGCGAAAACAGGTGAGAGGCGTTCCACCTATTTGTTCTACCTCTTTGCATATCGCCCACCGTGCCTATAAGGGTTCCGTTGAGTTTGACCCGGAGCGCATTGCCGTAGAGGCGGGGGAGGACAAGAACCGGTTGGCGGTAATCCTTTTCAAGGCTGAAGCGGACGCGGGCAGTGTAGACTCCGCGCGGGAACTCGCTTCGGCTGTTACCGGTTTTGTAAAAAGGGGGACGAAATTCCCCGAGACTGCGTTCCTGAAAAGAGAGTTCCCAGATTTTTGACAACTCGTATGCTGATTGAGGGGACTGCCGGAGGAGATGAGCAAAAAAGACTACCGCAGCGGCAGCAGCAAAGGCGAGAAGATAGGCAAACACTATGTTGCGCCAGTAGCGTGTCATGCGCATAGATAATCCTCCGCACCTCAGCGCCTCTTTAGAGAAAAAGAGAGCTGCGGCGCTCCGACAGGGACTTCGAGTGGAACTATTATAATGGGATTGAAAAGACTGAGCTACCGGGGAATGAGGATTTACCCAGCTTTAAAAGCGTGTTTCTCCACCGTTTCAGGAGCGTCTGCAAGTTCGTTGGAAATGGCGGCAAATTGATCTTCCGCGCGGAGAAAGGCTTGGACTATTTCCGGATCAAATTGCCGCCCGCTCTCCTCCCGAATGATGCGGACGCAGGCGTCGTGCGTGTAGGCGGGCTTGTAGACGCGTTTGCTTCGTAGCGCGTCGTAGACGTCGGCCACAGCCATGATCCGGCCGGAAAGAGGGATATCCTCTCCGGAGAGCTGGTACGGGTATCCGCGGCCGTCCCACCGTTCATGGTGACTTTCGGCAAGCTGAATCGCAAGCTCAAGAAACGAGGTAAACCCCAGCCGTCTGGACGCCTTCCTGAGGGTATGGGCACCGTTTACAGGATGTTCCTGAATTTGTTTGAACTCTTCCGGAGTCAAAGCGCCCGGTTTTCGAAGAATATGGTCAGGGACGCCTACCTTGCCGATGTCGTGCAGTGGAGCGGAGCGCTCGAGGGCCTGCACATAGTCGTTGTTGATATAGCCGCGATACCGGGGGTGGCGGCGGAGCTCTTCCGCCAGCAAGCGCACGTAACGAGTGGTACGATCGATATGCCTCCCCGTCTCGTTGTCGCGAAGTTCGGCCTGATAGGCGAGAGCGTAAATAGTAATGTCCTGGGTAATGTTCAGCTCATCGATCATACGCTTGTTGAAGCGGTTGGAACCGTAGAATATATAGAAAAGAGCGGCGTAAAGGAGGATGGAGAAGCCGGCAATGATGAGCCAGATAGTGGTCATCGTGCGGTGTATGGTACCGATGAGTGTGTCGTTGCGTTCGTAGAGTTCGATGACTCCTGCAACCTCATTTTGCCTGTCTCGTACGGGTATATAGACTTCCAACTGCGGGAGGTTTTGCTCATCAAGACGGTTTTCAGGCTCGGCTTGGCGCTTGTAAGAGGAAACCACCTCTCCCTGCAGCGCCCGCATCACTTCTCTGTTGCCCGGGTAGCGCTCGCCGATAATCGCTTCTGCGTCGCTCCACACTACCTGTGTGCGATGATTCCACACCTTTATCCGAGTGACGGAGGCGATGCTGTAGAGCGGATCTACTGCGGAAGAGATGGTAGCGCGGGTGTTCTCGTCAGTTTCAACCGTGCGCAGTGCCTCGGGAAACTTCGGGTTGTTGCGGATGAGGAGTGATGTGAGGGTGGGATAGGTGCTGGAGTGAACGTCGACGAGATAGTTGAGGGAGAGACTGGTGAGGGTTACACCCATGGCGATAGCAAAGAAGAGAGAGGCAAAGAAGGTAATGATCGAATATTGGATGAGGGTGAAATTGTTGGTACGTGGTGTGCCGGGCATACTTTTACTCTCTTCTAATTTATCAATCTGCTCTAATATATCCATTTATCTCTAAAATGCCAAGTAGGGGCTATGGTTTAAGAGATGTAATGGTGCTGGCTCACAGGTCTATGAAAAAAGAAGCCAGGTCTATGGAATAAGAAGGAAGAAAGAGATAAAAGAGCACAGCGGCCCTCGGTCAGGCCGCGGGATAGGGGCGGGGAGTGCGAATCGGGGAGTGCTCCTGCGGCTCAGGACTTAAAGGTAGCCTTGATGGTGGTTCCGGGGGAGACATCCTCGGTGAGCCAGACATTGCCGCCGATGACCGAGCCGCGGCCTATGCGGACCCTTCCCAGCACGGTGGTTCCCGAGTAGATGATCACATTGTCCTCCACAATCGGGTGGCGATCGATGCCCTTGATTGGCCGGCCCTGATCGTCGAGCGGAAAACTACGCGCGCCGAGGGTCACCCCTTGATAGATCCGCACGTTGCTGCCGATATTGCTGGTTTCTCCGATTACGACGCCGGTGCCGTGGTCGATAAAACAGCGTTCGCCGATCGTTGCCCCCGGGTGAATGTCGATGCCCGTCTCGGAGTGAGCGATTTCGGTGATGATGCGCGGAATAAGAGGAATCTCACTCTGATAGAGTTCGTGAGCGAGCCGGTAGTTGGTGAGCGCCCGAAGGCTCGGGTAGCAGAAGATCGTTTCCCCTACGCTGTGACTGGCAGGGTCGCCCTCGTAGGCTGCGGTGGCATCGGTGGAGAGGAGGTGACGGATCTCCGGCAACCTTTCGATAAGGGCACGGACAGCCTCGGCGGCTTTCTCTCCACAGGACTCGCAGTCCTGCTCCTGCTCAGGAGTGCCGCAGTCGAAGCAGAAGCCGCGGCGCACTTGTTCGGTAAGGATGTGATAGACGTCGTCAAGAATGGCTCCGAGGTGGTATTTTAGGAAGGTGTCCTTGATGCCCGGATCGCCAAAATAGCCGGGAAAAAGAACGACTCGGAGTTTCTCCACTAATTCGCCCAAAGTCGCAGTCGAAGGCAGCGGCGTTCCCGCTACTCCCTGGTGATAAATAGTGCTCAGTACTTCCTTGGTGGAGAGCTGATGAGCGACGGTTTCGATGAAATCGAGGCGGTTTTCCGCTGGCATGGCTTCCTCCTTAGGAGCGTTTGAGGGTTAATAAAAGACCCAGGACCACCGAGAGAAGTACGGCAAAGAGAACGCGCAGTTCTTCAGGCAGCAGAAAGGTGACGGTGTGCGCGGGAATCCAGAAAAAGGGAATGGTCTTTTTGTAGACAAAACCCCAGATACGGACCCAATCGATCTTGGTGAGCAGCGGGAGAAGGGCGAAGCGCGTGATCGGAAAGCGCCCCTCGTGTTCTTCGATGTGCATGTCGGTGATGTGGTGGGTCATCATCATAATGGGGGCGAAAAAAATGTTCATGAAAAAACTGATAGCAAAGGCGTTGAGGATCTGCATCCCTACTCCCGGAGAGGAGAGGCCGGAAAAAAACATACCGGTAACGCCGTGGGAAAAAATTCCGAAGGCGATCCAGATAAAGACTCCCAGTACACCCCACACCATGGCTTTGGGGACTAGGCCAAAGGCGGGCGGGAGGTAGAGGCCGCGACGCAGGCGCGCAACCAACATTTCTCCAAAAGTAGCCAATACGGCAAACTTTAGAAACGAGAGCGCGGCGGGATAGATCTCATAGAGTTCGGTATATGTCGAATAGCTGGGATTGTAGAGGAATATACCCACAACTACGGCGGTAAACAGCAAGGCTAGAATATCGGTATATTTCATAGTAAGCTCCTTTATGGTTAATATAAATATAACTAAGAAGAGGCGTTTACGGAAGCCTCAACGGGTATGCTTTGCCAACCGCCGCCAGTTTGTTTATACTATCACTATGATCAAGGTAGAAAAAATTCCCGAGAAAAGTGTGAGAAACCTTCTTCAGCGGGGCGAGTTTGATCCTGAAATCCGGGAAAGTGCCGTGTACACCGCGGTGGTACTCACTCAAAGCTGGTGTCCGCAGTGGATGATGCTGCAGCGCGGATTCGAACGCATAGCAGAAAAAGGGGAGCCGGAAGAGGCCCGGCTCAAGGTGTGGACCCTCGAATACGACCGGCATCCGGATTTTGAGGCGATTCGCCGGTTCAAAGAAGAGCAATTTGACAACCGGGAAGTACCCTATATCCGCTATTATCTGAACGGGAACTATTTGGGAGATAGCAATTTTGTGAGCTGGAAAAAACTGCTCGGCCGGTTCCGGAAGGCGGCTGCACAGGAATGATCCGAAGGAGAAGTGTATGTTTACTACGCGCGGCAGTGTGGCATGGATAGATCCCGAGAGTACTGCACGTATTCTGATCTTTGGTGACCTTCACGGTGATTTAGATGCCCTTCAAAAAGGGCTTGCTTTGCGAAAACCGGGCGATGTGGTGGTATTCCTTGGAGATTACGCGGACCGTGGATCGGAAGGCATAGAGGTTATAGAAGGAATCGAGGCCCTGCAGAAACGGCTCCCGGACGAAGTGATTGCGCTCCAGGGCAATCATGAGCTCTTCTCGGAGAATGGCGAGCCGACGTTTGCGCCCTGTACACTTATCGAGGAGGCGGAGAAAAAGCGCGGTTCTTGGAAAACGTTCTTTGGCGAATTCTCCCGCTTCATTTCCTTGTTGCATATCGCCGCAATCCTGCCGGGGCACTATCTTTTTGTGCACGGCGGTCTAGGAGAGGCGGTAGAGGATGTGGAGAGCCTCGTCGAGCCTTCGTCCAGGACACGGGAGGAGCTGCTGTGGAGCGATCCGATGGAGGAAAAAGGAACATCGATGAATATGCGGGGTGCCGGGAGCCAGTTTGGTCCCGACGTGACCCGGCGGGTACTGGAGTGTATTGATGCCCGTACCTTGATTCGCAGTCATGAGCCGAGGAGGGCGAGTGCAGAACCCGTCTATGATCACGAGGGAAGGGTGATGACGGTGAGCTCTACGAATGTGTACGGGGGCGCCCCTTTTGTGCTGATTCTCGATCTACAGGATCCGCCGCACACGGAAGCAGCGTTGACTGAGGCGGTGAAGTATCTCTGAGCTCCAGGTGCTCACCACTGCGGGAGGCAGAATATGATGAATATGATAGGAATGGGAATGTCCGGAGGTTTCTTCGGGTTTACAGGGCTGCTGCTGCTTGTCATCGCCGGCTATATAGGATATCGACTGCTGCACAGGCTGCGCAGCGAAGAACGGACGCGGGGCGGCGGGCAGTCACGAGGAGAAACCTTTAAGCATAGGATTTACTGATCCGCTTCTCAGCGGGGCGGAGCCATCACCGTGAGCGAACTGGTGGTGGAGACGGGTATCGAGGCTTCACCTTCAACCTGATAAAAGACTGCTGAGGATAAAACGGTATGGAACAGGAAATATTGAGGATGACACTGTGGGGCAACTCCGTGGCGGAATACCTGAAAGCCCTTCTGATACTGGCGGCCGGGGTGGCGGCAGTAAGCCTTGTGCGGTTCGCGGTGGGAAGAGTATTCGCCCGCCGGAGGCGGAGAGGAGATGCTGCCCAGGAGGAACGCCCCTCTGTAGCGGAGACGGGCGCGGAAAAGTGGTTTCGAAGTGCCGTGGTACCCCTGCTGTATCTGGGGGTGCTCTACATTGCAGTAACCAGCCTGGCCTTTGGTACGCGAGTAGAGGCGCTGCTGCGCGGCGGCATGGCGGTAGTGATCACGGTAGTCATTGTACGGAGTGCGATCCTCGCGGTGGAGCGTTTACTTCAGCGACTTTCCAGGCGGGTGGATGACGAGGAGACGGAACGGCGACTCAAACCGCTGCGTTCGGTGACCGGCTTGGCTTTGTGGGCGATAGGCCTGGTATTTTTGCTGGACAATTTGGGCTTCGATATTTCCGCCGTGGTGGCCGGCTTGGGTGTCTCCGGTATTGCGGTGGCGATTGCCGCCCAGGGGATTCTGGGGGACTTGTTCAACTACTTTGTGATTCTCTTTGACCGGCCCTTCGAAGAGGGGGATTTTATTATTTTCGACGATAAGTTAGGCACAGTGGAGCGAATCGGTATAAAAACCACCCGGCTGCGGGCCCTCGGCGGTGAGGAGCTGGTGATCGCCAATTCCGGGCTAACCGGATCCCGGGTCCATAATTACAAGCGAATGCAGAGCCGGCGGGTGGTCTTTAGCTTTGGGGTCACCTACGATACAAAGCCGGAAGTGCTGCGCCGCATTCCCGAGCGCGTGCGGGAGATAGTCGAACGACGGGAGGCGGCTCGTTTCGACCGCTGCCATTTCAAGACGTACGGGGACTTTGCCCTGCAGTTTGAGACTGTGTATTATGTAAATACCGCTGACTACGCTGCCTATATGGACGTCCAACAGGAGATCAATCTGGACTTGTACGCCGTTTTCGAAGATATGGGCGTGGAGTTTGCCTATCCCACCAGTACCGTCTATCTGCGCAACGAAAGCGGCTGGGAAAAAGATTCAGCCGCAGGAACCACCACCGTGTACGGGGACTAGGAGAGCGATGAAGTTTTACGACCTTTTGGCGCGTACGTACGAAGAGATTTTCCCTGTGGGCAAAGAGCAGGCGGCCTTTGCCGCCGCCGAAGCGGGCGGTAAAGGCGCACGAGTGCTGGATATAGGCTGCGGAACAGGAGCCATGGCAAGGGCACTTTGGAAACGGGGTTTCAAGGTAGTGGGCATCGACGATAACGAACGAATGATCGAGGAGGCGCAGGAGAGACTCCGCACGGACGAGTATCGGGAGGCGGAGAAGTACTCTCGGATTCAGCCGCATTTCCAGGTCATGGACATGCGCACTATCGACACGTATTTCGAAGCAAACTCTTTTGATGCCCTGTTCTCGCTGGGCAACACTTTGGTGCATCTGCAGTCTTCGGAAGAGATCGGCGTGTTCCTGGATGCGGCCGAAACTGTACTGAAGCCCGGCGGACGCCTCGTGGTGCAAATTCTCAACTATGACTATATTCTTGACGAGCGCATTACCCGTCTTCCGTTGATCGAGACTTCCGGCTATCGGTTTCACCGCAGTTACGAACTTCCTGGCGATGATGGACTGGTGACGTTCCGTGGAGTGCTGGAGGAGAAAGGCTCGGGGATGCGGATAGAGAGCGTGACCAGGCTCTATCCGCTGCGCAGCTGGCAGCTGAAAGAGCTGCTCGAAACCCACGCCTTCCAGGTGCAGGCTGAATACGGCTCCTACTCTTACGGGCCCGCCGGCGGAAAGCAGCTGCCTTTTATCGTGACGGCCCGGAAGATGCGGAAGGAGCGCTAGCGGCCGGGCTGATGGGCCCCGATGGGAGAGAACTGCAGCAACAAACTGGAGCAACAAGGGGGCGATTATCCTGCTTCGTGGCTCTCCCCTGCGGTCATCGAAACGGCGTGCGGTAGCAAAGGGGCCAGAATACGGGTGCAGAACTCCGCTGCCTTGACGGAGCCGGGCAGATTGACGATCAGCGTCGCCCCGCGCAGCCCGGCAGCCGAAGGACCTTTTCGAGTTCTGCAGGCTCGTCGGAGACCACGCGCCTGGACACGCCGGCTTTCGGCAGCTGCTCCGCGAGGATTTCGGCGATCCGGGGACCCGAACGGTCTTCATACTCCCCCCGGGAAGCTCTGTCAGAGACGGTACAGACCAGTATCTCCATCGCGGATGGTCCCTCCTTCGCGGATGGTCCCTCCTTTTATGACCCGGGCAAAGATTCCCGACCGCGGCATGACGCAGTCGCCTACCGCCTGACGAATAGCGCAACCGTGGTGGCACTCTTTTCCGATCTTGCTCACCTCCAGCACCGCCTCACCAAAGGTGATGCGGGTGCCCACGGGAAGGGAGGCGAGGCGAATCCCCTCGGCGGTCAAGTTTTCGGCAAAATCTCCGGGATGGATTTCTACTCCGCGCCCGCGCATCTCGGCAATGTCTTCCTCGCCGAGTAGGCTCACCTGTCGTATCCAGGGGCCGGCGTGGGCATCCCCCTCGATCCCGTGACCGGCGGTCAAGGTAGCCGAGCCAACGGGCCGCTTCTTCTCCCCTTTACGGGCTGAGATGTTGACGGAGACGACGGTAAGCTCCCCTTCCCGGGGTAGCGTGCCGGCGGTGTTCCGGGGGGCGGTGGTATAGGCGGTTTTGAGGGAATCGGCGGTTTCGTCCATTACTCTTTCTCCTTCTGCTGGGTCTGCCGGGATTGTTGGGCATGCTGGATCTGCTGGCTCTGCTGGGAATCCAGCGCTTCTTTGCGTTTTTCGATGAGCCGCACCTCCTCGATGCGCATATCCTTGTCCACCGCCTTGCACATATCGTAGACCGTAAGCGCCGCGAGGGAGACGGCGGTGAGCGCCTCCATTTCTACTCCGGTGCGGTCGGCGGCGACCGCTTCCGCCCGGATGTAAACGCTCTCCTTTTCCAGCGTCAGATCGACTGTGAGAGAGTCGAGGCCGATGGCGTGGCAGAGGGGAATGAGAGCGGCGGTGCGTTTTCCTCCGGTGATCCCCGCGATGCGGGCGGTGCACAGCACGTCGCCCTTTTCGATCTCTCCCCGGCTGATCAGGGCGGCGGTTTCCGGCTGCATGCGTATCCGGCCCTCCGCGACAGCGGTGCGCAGTGTACGTTCCTTGCCCGCCACGTTGACCATGCGGGCGTTGCCGTGTTCGTCTATATGCGTGAATGAGCCCATGCGTTAACCTCCGATTGTTTGCATGCTGCGGACGGAGGCGGTTGCAGCCGGCGCACTTTGGCGGACGGTCGGTATTGTCCCCATCGCGCTTCTCCTCGCGGAGCGAGTAACGGCTGATTTTCTGCACCAGCAGTTCTTCACGCTCGCAGTACCGCTCCATGTCGGCCACTTCCCGAGGGCTCGTCTCCTCCCCTTGAACCATGTTGATTTTGATCCCGGTGAAGCCGGCATCCTTTAGCGCATCCGCGAGCGCTGCGAAGCGGGTCCCGTTGGTGGTGACGGCAATCTCTTCTATACCGGGGGTGCTGCGTATGCCCCGGATCATGGGAAGGAGGTCGGGACGCAGCAGCGGCTCACCCCCGGTGAGCCGCACCTTGGAGATGCCCAGTTCCGTCGTCGCCTTCACGGTCCGCAGGATGGTGCTCAGATCCAGCGATACGGGGGGAGGAGGGGCTGCGTCCGCCGCTCCCAGGCAGTAGCTGCAGCGCAGGTCGCAGGCGCTGGTCTCCGAGATGCGCAGATAGTCAATCTTGCGGTTAAAGCGGTCGTACATACACGTCCTCTTCCGCCTCCAGGGGTTTTGCTCCGGGGGGCAGGAACAGAAGTCCTTCGGCAGCGGCAAAGCCGGAGATATTGCCGGAATCGCGGTACCCGATCGGCGCGACCCTCCCTTCCGTAAAGCGGACCGGGAAAAATTCGCCCCTTTGTGGGTCGGAAGGAGAAACCCGCTCGGCAAGACGTCCCCTCATTCCCGCGGGGGAGGGCTGTAGGCCGGCGGAGCCGCGGATCAGCCGCTCGGCAAAGAGGACGAAGTCGAGAAAGGCGGAGACCGGATTGCCGGGCAGTCCGAAAACATACCGGTCCGGACCGTGCGGTTCCCGTCGTACACCAAAGTAGAGCGGTCGTCCGGGCTTGATGGCCACCCGGTGAAAGAGTTCTTCCACCCCGCAGGCTTCCAATGCCTCGGCGGTGTAATCGTAGTCTCCCCGCGACACCCCGCCGGAGAGCAGAAGCAGCCGAGCTTCATCGAGGGACTGAGCAATTTCTTCCCGCAGCCTCTCGGGGCTGTCCTCTACAATGGTCCTGCGAACTACCTGCATCCCGGCTTCGGGGGCGCGAACGGAGAGGAGGGGGCCGAGGGCGTCGTAAATTTCACCGCGCTGCAGCGTCGTGCCGGGGCGGCGTAGCTCGTTGCCGGTGGATATTACGGCGGTCGGGACGGGAACGGCGGTTTCCACTACATCCGCCCCAGCCCAGGCGAGGGTGCCGATGTGGGCGGCGCCGAGAAAACCCGGCTGCAGCAGCGGGTCGCCTTTGCGGACATAGCTGCCGGCGGCGGTGATATGCGCGGCTTCACTCTGCTCCGCGATCCGGATATGCGTCTTGCCTTCGTGCACCAGCTCCCGGGGAATCACCTTCTCCGTCCCCTCCGGCACCGGGGCGCCGGTCATAATGCGGAGGCATTCGCCGGTTTGAATCGTGTAGGGGATAGTGGAGCCTGCCGCCACAGTGCCCCGTATCGGCAGCTGCTCTTCCGTCTCTCCCGCGGCCACGGCGTAACCGTCCATGCGGGCGGTGTCGAACATGGGGAGCTGGCGCGGGGCGGCGAAGGGAGAGGTGAGTAGGCGGCCCGCCGCCGCTTCGATCGCCACCTCTTCGTGATCGAGTTCTAGGTGTTCCGCA
>CAYFUX010000011.1:0-20834 GCA_964346455.1 uncultured Spirochaetaceae bacterium | reverse complement strand
GCCCGCCGCCGCTTCGATCGCCACCTCTTCGTGATCGAGTTCTAGGTGTTCCGCATCTACGATACGCAGGGCTTCTTTGTAACTGATCATTGCTTCTCCAATTCTAGGGAATAGGTTTCTATGGAATAGGCTTCCGGGAGAATCCGGGGTGTCCCGTCCGGGGCGCCGATCGTACCGGTACGGCGTTTGGTATTCCCGTTTCCGCTTGTCGGAGCGGGGGCGCGAGGTGCAGAAAGAGGTCTTCGGCGCCGTGTAGCCGTCGCAGTAGGACGCTCCGCCCGGCTGAGAGCGGCATAACAGGCGAGCAGCAGGCTGATACTGCCCAGGGCTAAGGCCAAAACGGCGGCCCGGGTCTCGTGGCCCGCCATGACCGCATCCCAAATGGCCAGGGAGACCGTTTGTGTGCGTCCCGGGATGTTGCCGGCTATCATCATAGTAATGCCGAACTCTCCCATGCCCGATTACCGTGGGAGGAAAAAGAGGGGTATGCTCAGCAGGTAGTCGGCGAGGGTGGCGGGAACGCTGCGTTTTCCCGCCAGGGACCAGGCACAAAGGGTCCCGACGAAGCCGACGAGCAAGGAAGCGCTCAAGGCGACGCGCAGAGTAATGAGCATGGGGACCAGTACCTCATTCATCACGGCGCTCCTCCTGCTTCACTGGTTTCCACTGGAGTGAAGCCGTAGCGGCTGAGAATTTCTTCCGCACGAGAGGACCTTAGGAAAGTGGCAAAACTTTCCGCCGCCTCGTTGCTGCCGGCTTTCTCATTACTGCCGGCTTTAGTGAGCGGCAGTACGGGATAACGGATCCGTTCTCCGTTCACGGTTTGTCAGCGGCCGGCGATCGTCAGATCGTCGACGAGGGCGGCATCGGTGGCGTAGATAAAGGCGGCGTCCACCTCTCCCGAGGTGAGCCACGCGAGGACTTGGCGGACGCTGGAACCGTAGACCGTCTTTCCCTCGAGATCGGCGGAGCGGTCGGCCCCGCGGAGTACCGCGGCGGCGTAGTGTCCCGCCGGCACATACTCTGGGTCTCCCATCCCTACCGAGCCGATATGCGGCAGCTCGAGAACCGCCAGTCCGCTTCGGCCTTCCACAGGTGTACCCTCCGGGACGGCCAGAACCAGGGCATTGGTGCAGAGGGTCCGGGGGGTGCCGGTCTCAATGCCGCTATTTATTATCCGCCGGACCTGCCGCCGGCTTGCGGAGATGAAGAGGTCCACCGGAGCGCCTTTGATGATCTGGGCAGCCAAAGTACCGGAGGATGCAATAGTGAGCCGGACGGTTGACTGCGGATGGCGTTTTTCATAGGCGCCAGCAAGCTCTTTTACCGCATCGCTCATACTTGCCGCCGCCGCGACTTGAACTTCGCGCTCTTTTCCGTTTCCCCCGCAAGAGGACAGCAAAAGCAGGGCCGTGAAGAAGAGCGCGGTGGAGAAGAGACGAAAGCCGAAAAGTGGAACGCAATGGGATGTCGTACGATCTGCCATTTCCATTATTCATGGACTAATATAATGGTGCTTGTCAAGCTTGCTGCGGTCGCTCCCGCAGAACAGACGGTCTAGGCCGTGTCCATTTACGGGCTGGGGCTTATTTCCCGTCTACAAGCGTTGATCAGTGTGCTATACTAGAAAAGTAAGGAAAAGGAGGTTATCGTCATGCGAGCGTTATTTATAGTCGATGTTCAAAACGATTTTTGTCCCGGCGGCGCTTTAGCGGTAGCCGAAGGAGATCAGGTCGTGCCCGTGTTAAACCGGATCCAAAAGAACTTCGACCTGGTGCTCGCTTCCAAAGATTGGCACCCGCCTGACAGTATCCATTTCGAAAAGTGGCCGGTACACTGTGTGCGGGATACCGAAGGGGCTGCTTTTCATCCCGATTTGAAGGTGGACGCAATGGATAAAGTCCTTTTGAAGGGCACCAGTGACAAAGACGACGGCTACTCCGCCTTCGAAGCGACCAATGCGGACCTCGAAGAACTCCTGCTCAGCAAAGGAGTTGATGCCCTTTATGTAGGGGGGCTTGCGACGGATGTCTGCGTGAAAAATACGGTTTTTGATGCGGTACGGCGCGGCTTTCCCACCTATGTGATAGAAGATGCCGTGCGCGGTGTAGATGCCAACCCCGGCGATGTGGACCGCGCCTTTGAGGAGATGCGGGCCGTCGGAGCCGAGGTAATCTCTTCGGAGGAAATCGCCTAAGAACAGTGCGTTCTGCGGAGTGTGATATGGGTTTTCTCTCTTTTGTGCCGCCCCTGCATTATCTCAAATTGATGGTTGTACCCGTCCTCTGGGCGGGGGCGCTCATTGCCGGGAGAGTGGTGGCTCCTGAGCTTCCGCCATTTACCACTGCCTTCATCCGGTTTGTCTTTGCCTCTCTGGTGCTGCTGCCGGTGCTCTATCTGCAAGAGGGGCGTTTTCCTATACCCGGGCTGCGGCAATGGACCGTGTTCGCACTTCTCAGTTTGAGCGGTGTCGTGTTGTTCAACTTTTTTCTATTTTCCGGTCTCCGAACGGTGACCGCCGGTCGGAGCGCGGTTATCCTGGCCTTCACTCCGGCGGCGGTTACCTTGGCGGCCTCGGTGTTCATGCGGGAGCGGGTGACCGGACGTATGCTGCTGGGTATCGTTCTTGCTTTTGCGGGGGCTGTGTACACGATAACCGAGGGAGATCCTCTCCGGGCCATACGACGGGGAATCTCACCGGGGGACTTTTTTATCCTCGGCTGTGTGGTCAGTTGGGCCGTCTACTCCCTCATCGGACGGGTGGCGATGCGCAGTTTCTCCCCTCTGGCATCGCTGGCCTATATCTCGGCTCTGGGGGCGGTGCTGCTCGTACCCTTTGCCTTGTGGGAAGGTGAGCTCGGCGAACTAAAGGCAATCCCGGCTGCCGCTTGGGGAGGGCTGTTGTATCTTGGCCTCGGCGCGGCGGGTCTCGCGCACCTCTGGTATTATCAGGGGATAAAGCGGGTAGGCAACTCCCGGGCGGCAGTGTTTATGAACGTTGAACCCGCGGCGGCAATTGTGTTGGGACTGCTCGTTCTCGGAGAGGGCGCCCCGCTGCCGGTAGTGTTGGGGGCGTTCCTCGTCATGGCCGGGGTGATTCTTACCACTCGGCAAAAGCGCTCTTCTTCGAGCTAATAATCCTCACATTTTTCCGTAAAGGACTTGCCAAAAAAAAAATCTTGTATTAGATTTATAGTGTAATAGATAAATAGTACACTAATTTGGAGGACAAAATGGTACAAGAGGCAATCAAGGCTCGGGGACTGCGCTTCGGCTACGGCCGTACGCTGCTCTTTGACGACTTGGACATGGAACTGCAAACCGGCAACATCTACGGACTGCTGGGAAAAAACGGGGCCGGAAAGACTACCTTGCTGCGGCTGATGGCGGGGCTCGCCTTTCCCGTCGCAGGTGAAGTGGAGACGGTGGGCTACGCCGCCCCGCGGCGCGCACCGGGTATGCTGGAAGAACTCTTCTTTTTACCGGAAGAGTTCTATCTCCCACCGCTGACGAGCGATGAATACCTTTCGCTCTATGCTCCCTTCTACCCGCGTTTCGATCACGGGGCAATGGAAGAGTATTGCCGGGAGTTCGAGATTCCGACGCAGCAGAAGCTCAGCGATCTCTCCTACGGGCAGAAAAAGAAGTTTTTGCTTGCCTTTGGGCTTGCCTGCGGGAGTTCGGTATTCATCCTCGACGAGCCGACAAACGGGCTCGACATTCCTTCGAAAAGCCGCTTTCGCAAGTTGGTAGCCTCGGCGCTTACCGAGGAGCGGGTCTTCATAATTTCTACCCATCAGGTACGCGATATGGAGCATCTCATCGATCCGGTGGTGATCCTGGAGAACGGCAAGATTATCTTTAACCACAGTGTCGATGAGATCGGGAGGCGTCTGTCCGTCCGCAAAGAGCGGGAGCTGCCGGCCGGGGAGGAGATCCTCTACAGCGAGGGCGATCTGTCCGGCTACACAGTGGTCACGGAGAACTCCGGGAAGGGGGAGTTCCCCTCCGATCTGGAGCTGCTGTTCAACACCGTCGTCACCAATCCCGAAGGAGTAGCGCGGGTGTTCGGAAAGGAGGGCAGTCATGAGTAAGCGCAGCGAAGTATTCAACCTGCGGCGTTTTGGTCTTACAATGTGGCGGGACCTGCGCGGCCGCTCCTCCTCCGCTCTGGTGGGCGTCGGTGCCGGGACCGGTATCTTGATCGTCTTTTCGCTGCTGAATATCTGGGCGGGTGAAGGAGACACGGGATTCCATCGTGAGCTCTTCTCCTTTGCGCTGACCATTGGAGGCTTGCTGTTCACTAGTCAGGTGTTTCGAGATCTTCACCGCAAGGAGACGGTTGGCGGATATCTGCTGCTGCCCGCTGCGGCGCTAGAGAAGGTGGTAACGCGGATACTGACCGCCGGGATAGGCTGGGTCCTTTTTATTCTTATTTGGTACAGCCTGCTCAGTATGCTCTCCGAGGGAATAAATTTGCTTATCTTCGGTCGCACGCACAGCCTCTTCAATCCGTTCAGCGCGGCGGTGTGGACAACTATTGCCCACTATTTGGTGGTTCATTCCCTCTTCCTGGTGGGAGCGATCTATTTTCGGAAACTCCACTTCTTGAAGACTATTCTTGTGCTGTTTCTTGCGGGAGTAGGTTTTTCGATTCTCGGGTTTATTGGGGTGCGGCTAATGTTCTGGAACTTTTTCCAGGAGGCCTTTCTGATGGCCAATGAGGAGACCCTGGGGCCGGTCTTTGAGAGCCTATCAACCGATTCCGAAGGAGTGCTGCATGCCTTCACCTGGATCGCCCGTATTGTGTACTGGGCCGTACTTCCCGTGCTGTGCTGGGTCGTAACGTATGTGCGGTTTAGGGAGGTCGAGGTACACCATGGAATTTAAGGAGAATCGGCCGATCTACCTTCAGATCGCCGACCTGGTCATGGAGAAAATCCTGACCGGAGAGTGGCGGGTTTCCGACCGTATTCCGTCGGTACGGGAAATTGCCGCGAGTGTGGAAGTCAATCCCAATACGGTCGTTCATGCGTATTCGTATTTACAGGAACAGGGTATTATCTACAATCGGCGTGGGATCGGCTACCACGTAGCGTCAGAAGGCGACCGCAGGGCCCGCGAGCTGAAACGCGAAATGTTTGTGCAGGAGGTGCTTCCCGAGGTGTTTCGCACAATGCGGGCTTTGGGAATGGATATGGAGGAGCTGAAACGGCTCTATCGGGAGTTCGAGAGCAACGAAGTACATGAGAGGAACGGAAATGAAAACGAGTAATAAGATTCTTTTAATTGCGGCGGCGGTGGCTGCCGCCGCACTCATCGCCTCCATAGCGGTGATGAGAGTGGTAGTACAGCAGGGAGTCGAGTTCGAAGGCTCCAGTTCAGTGCGCACGATCGAAAAGAGCGGCGAGTATGCGAGTACGACGTATGAGCTCGACGGATTTGAGGCGGTGCAGTTTACCGGCGGCTGGGAGGCGACAGTGCGTACAGGGGCGGGCTCGGTCAAGTACACCGGAGAGGTTCGGAGCCAATCGATCACCACCGGCGGGGTGACCAGCGTCAAGCGTTTGGAGTAAGTGCTTTCCCGCTCGCCTCCAGAGGTTACGCCGGTGGTGGGGGAAGACCGCACGGAGACGGGCCAGCTGGGGCGAATCGTCGGAAGCGATCTAGGTAGACGAGTTTCGTCCCCGTTACTATACTACGCCCATGACTCCGCTGTTATGGTCAATCGTGTTTGTCGTCAGCTTAGCCGTGCTGATCAAATCTTCGGATCTGTTTATTGTATCCGCAGAGGAGGTCGGCACGTTTTTTCGTCTTCCGCCCTTTGTGATCGGGGTAATCATCGTGGGCTTGGGGACGAGTCTGCCGGAGCTCGTCTCGGCTATGGTCTCGGTGGTACAGGGGGCTTCCGAGATCGTGATCGGGAATGTCCTCGGCTCGAATATCACCAACATTTTCTTGGTAATCGGTATAGCGGGGGTGCTCGGTAAAGAGTTCAGTGTGAACTACGATGTCATGAAGACGGATGTGCCGTTTTTGGCGGCGGCCACCTTCTTACTGGCGTTTATGGTGCTGGACCGCAACTTTACCACCGCCGAGGGCATCCTCTGCATAGCGGGAATCGTCTTTTATCTCGTGTACACGCTGCGGAATCCGGAGCAGCTGGAAGAAATCTTGGAGATGGAAACCAATCCGGTCAAGCCAAAGGTGAAAGACTGGATCATGCTGGTCCTTACGCCGGTGGGAATCTACTTTGGTGCTCAGTACACTATCGAATCGGTGGTGACGCTGAGTGAAAAAATGATGCTCGCCCCGGAGGTCATCGCCCTCAGTGCCATCGCCCTCGGTACCTCGCTTCCCGAACTCAGTGTGACCATCTCGGCTGCTCGCAAGGGAAAACCGGAGATTACCATCGGCAATATCCTGGGATCGAATATTTTCAACTCCTTGATGGTCATGGGGCTGCCGGCGATGATCGGTAAGCTGAAGATACCTGAGGGAATCATCACCTTCTCCCTTCCGCTCTCCCTCGTAGCGGTGCTGCTCTTTATTATTATTATCTTTGACCGCAAGGTGAATCGGCTCGAAGGAGCGCTTCTGCTGCTCTTTTATACCTTTTTTATCCTGCGCCTGTTCAACCTTGCATGAGGTGACCGGCAGGCTCCGCGCTTTGTGCCGGCCGTACGCGGCTGATCGCAGCTGTTTGGCGCGGCATGGGGCTTATTCTTGGATACTCTGCAGCACCTCGGAGAGCTGCGAATCTCGGACAGGTTTTTCCAAAAAGCCTGTGGGAGAGAGCTTTTCTGCCCGCCGGCGAGTGATTTCGTCGGTGTAGGCGGTATGAAAGATAACCGGTATATTGCAATTAATGGTACGGGCGGCCTCGATCCCGTCGATTTCGTCTTTTAGCCGTATGTCCATCAGGATGGCATCCAGATGCACCCGGGCCGCCAGCGAGATAGCTCCGCGGCCGGTGCCTTCGACCCCTACGACCTCCCAACCCCACTCTTCACAGCGTTTGCGCAGGAGCATAGCGGAAATGGCTTCATCTTCGACAATCATGATGCGCTTTTTCTTCAAGAAGTCCTCCCCAGTGGGTAGCTACGGTATATGAAGCTCTGGCTGAGCCTTTTCCCTCTATCCCGTGTATACAGTATATCAGTTTTTGCGTCTGGTGTCTTTGAGGGGGAGCGTCACAGTAACGGTTGCGCTCTTCTCCTGAAGGTTCGGTTACACGAAGATGGTCGAGTGCGAGAGGGGAGAGAAGTATATGCCGACTATCTGACCCGTTTAGAGTGCTGGCGATGTTCAGCCGGGAGGCTGGAGAGGTAACTCAGTGAGGAAAAGTCGGTCCCGAAATCGTCGATCATGACTTCTATGTCCGGGTAGCGCTTTTTAAGCTCCCGCAGCGTCGCGATCGATTGCTCGGGCGTGTTCATGATGTTGGTTTCGGTGAGCTCCAGTTTGATACGACCCGGGTCGGTTCCGGTACGGTGCAGTATGTTCTCGAGAGTGGAGAGAAAATTGTGGTACTCCAATTGAACGGCGGAGATATTAATAGTGAGAAAAAGCTCTTCCCCCTGCGCGGTTTTCAGTTCAGGAAGTTTTCGGAGCGCCGTCTCCAGCACCCAGTTTCCCAAGGGGATGATCAATTGTTTCTCCTCCGCCACGGGAATGAAGCTCTCCGGGGAAACGGCCCCCATACGCTCGTCCGTCCAGCGCAGCAGAGCTTCGAAGCCCCGGATGACGCCGGAGGTATCCAGCAGGGGCTGGTAGTGGAGCTGGAAGAGGTTGTTGCTGTGGGCGTGCTTGATTCCTTGTTCGATCTGTAGAGCCCGCTCGGCTTGGGAACTGGCAGGAAGATTGGGTTTAAAACCCCTGTAACATTTTCCTAGCAAAGTAATTAGCGGAAAAAAAGCGCGAAATAGGTTCGAAATTTTGTTATTCCTTCCTCAGTATTGAATTACACCTGTTTTAAACCCAATCTTCCTGCCAGTTCCGACGGCGAAGGGCGGTGAGAATTTTGTTGGCCATCAGAGCGGCGTCGCGGGTCGAGTGGATTTTGGTGAGCAGGACGACAAACTCGTCACCGCCAATTCGGTAAATAGAAAACGAAGAAATACTTTCGTATTTGCTCTTTGTGCCGCCGGTAGATGGAGGGGGGAAAGAGGATGCGAAAACTTTGCCCCTCCAGCTCCTCCTTGGTATATCCAAAGGTCTTATAGACCGCCGTGTTGGCAAACACGATGGTAAAGTTCTCGTCAAAGCGGATAATCGCCTCATTGATTGTCTCGGAGAGGAGGTGTTGAAACGCCTCTTCTTCGAGCTCCTCCACAGCAAAACCAAAGAGATCGCTAAAGAGCGAATTTACGCAGCGCAGGGCTAAACGCTGTCGTGTCGTCGAGGGAGGGGCTCCCGGGAGAGGCTTCCGAGGTACTCTGTCTCGAGGCGGTGAGGGTGCGATACTGTACTATGGAGGCGGAGAGCTGATCGATTCTCGATTCTATCGAATCGAGATTGGCTGCGTAACGGGATAGCTCTTTATCATCCATATCGATACCTACATATATTAGTCATATAATACGCAGCGTGAGATGGGAGCTTATCGTAAGAGGAGAGGGTGAAACTGTCAAGCTAAAGAGATGGCCGGAATAGCAATGTGTATGAAAAGGGAGGGAGCTCTATAGTGGAACTCGCTCTGAGGGTGTAGAAACTCAGGCCCCTTGTACGGTGATGCAGGAGGCGAGCTCCTCGTCCACCGCAAAGGTGCTATAGCCCATGCGGATAACGAAGGTAGGGCGTTTTTGCAGTAGCTCCACCTCCGTTTGAGGCAGGGCCCCGATTGTCAATAATTTGTTCAGCAGTTCGGAGTCGCGCGTGTCGATCTCAGCGATGACGCCGGTACGGCCCAGGGGAAACTCTTTCAGTGACATGGGTTCGCTACTCCTTGGGTGATTGTGCGGGCTGCGAGTGTCGCGCCCCTTTTTGCGGCTACGTTTTCTCTTTTGTTTCCCCTCCTTTCCGCCGGAAGGGGGGAACTCGTAGCCGCAGTTGGGGCAGCGGAGCAGAGCGCACTTTGTATGCAGGGGGCAGGCGGCGCAGGCACTTTGTCCTTCTTCTGGGGTGAAGCTATAACCGCACAATCCGCAGGTAGTCATTATAAAGCCTCCGCAAGCTGAAAGAGTTGGTGAAGCGCAATACCCACGCCAAAGCTGATGCTCAAGACTATTCCCGATATTGCGAGTCCGGTCTTGATGCCCCGTTCTTTAATATTCATTAGGAACTGGGCTATACAGGGGAGAAAGAGGGTGAGGGTAACTGCCGCTACGGTGATTTGGGCGGAAGAGAGAAGTCCGTCGGCCGCCAATTCGTAGAGGCCCGCAGCTCCATAGTCGCGGCGAAAAAAGCCGAAGAGGAAGACCGTACCTGCCTCGGCGGGCAGTCCCATGAGCCGCAGCGGGTGACTGAGCAGGGCGATCAGCGTCTGAAAGAGGCCGGTGATCTGTCCCACCCAGATAAGAGCGCTGGCGATGAGGAAAATTGGAACGATCTCTTTTAAGTACCATATGACTCGCGAGTAGGTTTTACTCAGTACATTTCCGATCCTCGGCAGCCGGAGAGGAGGAATCTCCATATAGAACGAGGGCGCTTTTCCCGGCATGAGCACGGCGGCCGCCCTGCCGATGACGAGGAACATGACTGCTACCGTCGTGAGCCATATCCAGAGCGCTGCTCCGGTGCTGCTGAGCAGGGCGAGCATCACGCCGAGCTGAGCTGAGCAGGGCACAGCGAGGGCGAGTAATAGAGTGGCGATAATCCGCTCTCGTTTGGTGCCCAGCGTACGGGTGACCATCGTGGCCATGGTTGCACAGCCGAGCCCCAGCACCATGGGAATTACTGCCCGGCCGCTGAGACCGACCTTCTTGAAGACCCGATCCAAGAGCATAGCAAGTCTGGGTAAATAGCCGGAATCTTCTATGATGGAGAAGATAACAAAAAAGAAGGCCACCACCGGCAGAATTATAGCGACGGCGTATTTTAGCCCCATCGTCAGGATGCCGTATTCCCCGGTAAATAGTTGTCTGAGCACAGGCCACGGTATAGTCTGCTCAGCTATTCCGGTAAAGAAGGGGTTGAGAATCTCCTCGAACACATGGGCTTCCAGAAAATCGACCACGGTTCCCGCACCAAAGACGCCTACAAACTTGTAGAACCCAAAGTAGAGCACCAGCAGCAGGAGGGGCAGCCCGGTAGCCGGGCGCATGGTAAGGTTACTGAGGGTGTCGCGGAAGCGGCGCACCGGGGAGTGCTCCTGCATTACTGCCCGGGCGAGTTCTGCCGCGCGCTGCCGCTCCTCCACTGCCAATGCAAAGGGGAGCTTGGCTCCTATCTCACTCTCCAGATTATTTCGGAGCTCACGCACCTGTTCAGCCGTTTTGGGGTCCTCCTCCTCTATGTGTTCGAAGGCGGCGGAGTCGCCCTTCATAAGCAGAATCGCTTCTGTCCGGGAGGTAAAGGCGTTGCCGCGAGGAAGAAGGTGTTGGAGCGTCTCTATCGCTTCTTCGATAGGGCCGTCGTAGCGTATCACCGGCTGTTGGTCGTGGTCTGTCTGAAGCGACGTTTCCGAAGCAGTTGTCTCCTCCGGGCATTGCCCGATGAGGGCGAGGAGTTCCTCTACGCCTTCGCCGGTGGTTGCGGTGGCCGGGAGGACCGGAATACCGAGTCTCCGCTGCAGTTCCTCCGCATCTATCCGCAGGCCCAGTGAGCGGGCTTCGTCCATCATATTGAGCACCAGTACCGTCGGCAGGCCGGCATCGATCAGCTGCATGGTGAGCGGAAGGACTTGCTCGAGGTTTTTCGCATCCGCCACTTGGACGATCATACGGGCGGAGGTTTCGCGCAGCATGTCTTTTGCAACCCGCTCCTCCTCACTCATAGGCACGAGGGAGTACATCCCCGGGGTGTCGATGACGCGAAACCTGCGGCCCTCGGCAAAGAGTACGCCGTGGGAGATGTCCACAGTGGTGCCGGGATAGTTGGAGACGGACGTGTAGTGGCCGGTCAGGCGTCCGAAGAGAACACTTTTTCCCACGTTCGGCTTGCCTGCAAGGACAATGGTACCTTGTGTTTCGGAGGGTGATATCTTCTGCCCCTCTGCGTGACCCCCTTGTGTACCGGATACGGGTTCAGTGGTACTCTTCATGCGTGGACTCCTGTGCGGTTCGAACTCCCGGGGGAGGGAGCCGCTTCAGTCTCCTCTTCTTCGTCGTGTTCCTCTGAGCACTGTGAACAGAGACCGAATATCTCTAGCCGATGGGCTTCCGGGTAAAACCCGTTGCGGCGGCACAGCTCGCGCTGCAGCCGCTCTATCTCCGGATCCATTACTTCTATCGATCGGCCGCAGCGTCTGCAAATGAGATGGTCGTGATGAGCGTGACGGTACCCCTGTTCGTAGCGGATGCGTTTGTCTCCAAAGTCCACGCTCCTGGCAATGCCGGCTTCCTCAAAAAGCTTGAGCGTTCTGAAGACGGTAGTGTGACCGATTTCCGGATGGCGGGCTCTGACTCTCTGGTGCAGCTCTTCAGTGGTGAGGTGAGAGTCGGCGCTCATAAACACCTCCAGGATTTTCCGGCGCTGGCGGGTAAATTTGAGGTTGCGGTATTGCAAAAAATTGACCAGCGTGTCTTCTGCCGTTTGGGGCATCTCCCTGTCTCCAGTGAAATTGGATTTCGATTCCAATATTGCATGCTGGAGAGATTTTGTCAAGCTGCGGGAGAAACAGACAGCAGGCGGGGCGAGTGTCTTGCGGATCGATCGCATCCCCGGTGTCGTGACAGTTGGAGGTGGCGGGGTACGGCGGCGCACTTGTCAGACGGGCTGTTATTTCCTACTGTGGTCATATGAAATTTTCCACACGAACTCGTTACGGTCTCCGTTTTCTCGTCTACCTTGCCCTGCAGAGCCGGGAGCACTTTATCCAGTTGAGCGAAGCGGCGGAACAAGAGGGAATCTCCCACAAATATCTGGAGCAGATCGTACGCCTTCTCAGGCCCGCCGGGCTGCTGCGCAGTCAGCGAGGGGCCCGTGGGGGCTATGCTCTTGCGCGTGAACCGGAGCGTATCGATTTGGAGGAGGTGTTTACCTACCTCGAGGGAGACCTCTCGCTGATAGATTGCCCCGCCGGAGGCGAGGAGGGCTGCGCGCGCTTCGATGACTGCTCTACCGTGGAGATGTGGCAGGCACTGGAAGAGCATATCCGCTCGTTTCTTCGCTCCTACACCCTGGAGGATCTTGCCGAGCGGGTACGGGCGAACGAAGGGACAGAGATGTTCTACATTTGAGAATTGAAAGTGAGGAAAGAGGTTATTTCATAAACCGGAGAGTATTGAATGTGCTTCCTGTTTTCACTATATTACATAGTAAACATACTAATTTAGTATGTAATATCTATGAACCGACCGGTTCGTGCAGCTCTTGAAGCAGAAGCGGCTGCCGGGAGGGAAGGAGCACGTATGAATATCGCAAAAAATATGGCTGAATTGATCGGAAATACTCCGTTGGTTGAGATCAATTCGCTGGCAAAAGAGAGCAAGGCGCGCATAGCCGCCAAACTCGAGTCGTTTAACCCCCTTTCCAGTGTGAAGGACCGTATCGCCTACTCGATGATCGAAGATGCCGAGCGCAGCGGGAAGCTGGTGCCGGGCGGAACGATCATCGAGCCGACCAGCGGCAACACGGGAATCGGCTTGGCGTATATTGCCGCCGCCAAGGGCTACCGCCTCATTCTGACGATGCCGGAGAGCATGAGCATGGAGCGGCGAAAACTGCTGCGGATCTTCGGGGCGGAGCTGGAGCTGACTCCGGCGGATAAAGGCATGAAGGGGGCGATTGCGAAAGCACAGGAAATCCTGGACCGGGATCCGAAGGCCTTTATGCCGGGACAATTCACCAACCCGGCGAATCCCAAAATTCACCGCGAGACTACCGCGGAGGAGATCTGGGAGGCTACCGGCGGAGATATCGACGTATTTGTTGCCGGTGTAGGAACCGGAGGTACCGTCACCGGGGTCGCACAGGTATTGAAGGAGCGCAAACCTGAGGTTATAATTGTTGCGGTAGAACCGGAGGGGTCGTCGGTTCTCTCGGGAGGCAGCGGCGGTTCCCACAAGATACAGGGAATCGGAGCCGGCTTTATCCCGGAGGTCCTGGAGACCGACTTGATCGATGAGATCATAACCGTAGGCAACGAGGATGCCGGAGAGACGGCCAGGAAGCTGGCCCGGGAAGAAGGCATTCTGGCCGGTATCAGCTGCGGCGCGGCGATGTGGGCTGCTCTCAAGGTGGGAGCTCGAGAGGAGTTCCGAGGCAAACGCATCGTTACGCTTCTGCCGGATACCGGCGAGCGTTATTTGAGCACTTGGCTTTTCAACGAAGAGTAAGTAATGTAGAGTGCGCACGGTGATATATCGGTGAACGGCGGCTCTTGCGTTTCCGGGGCGACGGCGTCCCGGAAACCGGGCCGGTTTTGCTGAAAAAATATTCTGAATATGCCGGTGTCCTCTGGAGGCCGGCGGAAAAGTGAAGGGATTATGGCAAAAGCGAGTTTTCCAAAGGGGATGCATCCGCCCGAGGAAAAAGATCTCACCGCGGGCTCGGCAATCGTCGATATGCCCCTTCCCGAAAAGATCTCCATCCCGTTGTCGCAGCATTTGGGAAAGCCTCCTAAGGCGCTGAAGGGACGCGGCGATACGGTCCAGGCGGGGGAGCGCATTGCCGAGGCGGAAGGCTTTATCTCCGCCCACGTACACTCTCCCGTGGCGGGAAAGGTGAAAAAAATCGTTCAGCTGCCTCTACCCGGGGGACGGATGAGCGATTATGTGGAGATCGAGGTAGATCAGGAGGCGACCAGGGAGCACTCCTTTGACGAGCAGGTTCTGGATCCGGAGCATGCCGACCGGGAGACGGTGGTGGAGACGCTCAAAGAGGCCGGCATCGTCGGTATGGGCGGAGCCACCTTTCCCGCGCACGTAAAGTTTTCACCCCCTAAGGGGAAAACGCTGGATACCCTAATTATCAACGGAGCTGAGTGCGAACCGTACCTGACCTGCGATCACCAGGTGATGCTCGAACATGCGGACGATATCATCGCCGCGGCGCGAGTGCTGCAGAAGGCCTTCGCGTTCGACCAGATTCTGGTGGGAATCGAAGAGAACAAGCGCGATGCGGCGGAGCGCATGCGGGAAGCGGCAGAGGCCTATTCCGACCTTCCTTTGCGGGTGATTACCACCAAGGTGAAGTATCCACAAGGGGCGGAGAAGAATCTTATTTACGCCCTGACCGGCAGAGTCGTTCCCAAAGGAAAGCTGCCGCTGGAAGTGGGGGCAGTGGTCTCCAACGTGCAGACGATGTTCGCCATGCACGAGGCGTTCTCGCGGCGGAAACCGCTGATCGAGCGGGTGCTTACCGTCAGCGGCAGCGGGATAGCAGAGCCAAAAAACGTGCGGGTTCCCTTCGGCACTTCCTTGAGCGATCTCTACGACTTCTGCGGAGGCCTCTCCGGGGAGCCGAAGAAGCTGATTGCCGGGGGGCCGATGATGGGCAACGCGCTGCCCACGATCGACTACACGGTAATGAAGGGCTCATCCGGGTACTTGCTTTTCAGTGAGCCGGAGGTCCCGGAAGAAGGGCCGTGCATTATGTGCGGGCGCTGTGTGCAGGCCTGTCCGATGAATCTGGTTCCGCTGCGAATCGCCGCCTTGGCGAAAGCGGAAAAGTACGAAGAAGCCAAGGAGTTCGATGCGACCTCCTGCGTGGAGTGCGGCGCCTGTGCATTCGGTTGTCCCGCAAAAATACGGCTTGTTGCCTGGATTCGTTATGCGAAAAACTTCATCAATATTCGCGGGCTCTAAGGCCGTCGGTCGTCAGCCGGCGGCTGTGCTGTGTAGTACGGCTGGTTCTATCACGAGGCACGATCAGGAAAGGAGTTACAGTTAGATGACGGGAAAAACAGAGGGCTACCTCATAACCTCATCGCCGCACTTGTTCTCACCTTCCAGTACGTCGAAGATCATGTATACGGTGATCGCCACCCTTCTGCCGGTGGCGGTGGTATCGATACTGCTGTTCGGAATGAAGGTGTTGCTTCTGTATGCGGTATCGATAGCAACGGCGGTAGCCACCGAGGCGGTAATTAAAGCGGTTCGGGGGCAGAGTACCCGGAGTGTATTCGACGGCAGCGCGGTGATCACCGGACTGCTCCTGGTGATGGTGGTTCCGCCCGATTTATCACCGATTTTTGTCGCCCTCGGGGCGTTTGTGGCAATATTTATCGGAAAAGAGGTCTTTGGCGGTTTGGGGGCGAATGTGTTTAACCCGGCGCTTGTCGGCCGGGCCTTTCTCTCCGCCTCCTATCCGGTGCAGATGACCACCTACTCCGAGCCGGCCTCGCTGTTTCCTTTTATCAGCGGGGCGGATGCGGCGAGCGGGGCCACTCCGCTGGCAGCCGCACGCTTTGAAGGGGTGCTCACTCCGCTGAAGGTGCTGCTCTTTGGGCAGACCGGCGGAAGCGTCGGCGAGACCTGTGCGTTGCTCATTATCGTCGGCGGACTGGTGTTGATTGCGCTGAAGATCGTCGAGTGGCGCTTGGTGCTCTCCTACTTAGGAACGGTGTTCCTGCTTGCGGGACTCTTCTACCTGATCGATCCGAGCACCTACTCTTCGCCGGTGTTTCACCTCTTGTCGGGTGGACTGATGCTGGGCGCCTTTTATATGGCAACCGACATGGCAACTTCACCCTATACCCCCTGGGGCAACGTAGCTTTTGGCGTGGGGGCCGGAATAATCGTAGTGGTAATTCGCCTCTTTGGCGGGTTTCCGGAAGGCGTGATGTACTCGATTCTGCTGATGAATGCCGCGACCCCGCTTATCAACCGCTACACCCTGCCGAAAACCTTTGGTGAACAAACGGGGAAAGGAGCCGTCGCATGAGAAAGATGATTCTGACCTTAACGATAGTGGCGCTCTTCTCCGGAACCGCTCTGGCGCTGATCTACTCGGCGCTGCTGCCGCGAATCGAGCACAACCAGCAGGTTGCGCTGGAGCGCTCGCTGAGCGCCCTCTTTGAAGGCGAATCCCCGAACTTCGAGACCCTGGATACCGGCGAAGGTCCCACGGTCTATCGGGCTACCGCGAACGGTGAGCATTTAGGCTACGCGGTGCGGGTCACGACTACCGGCTACGGAGGCGACATTAAGCTGCTGGTGGGGCTCAAACCCAACCTTCGGACGATTACCGGTATCGAGGTGGTAGAACACGTCGAGACTCCCGGGCTGGGAGCTAAAATCGACGGTGCCCCCTTCAAGGAACAGTTCGAAGGACTCACCCCGCAGAACGATATCTCCTACGTAAAGGGTGGTCCCGCCGAGAGCGAGGAGAACGAGATCCAGGCCATCTCCGGCGCCACCATCTCTACCGAGGCGGTGGTCAAGGGCATCAACAAGACGATAGAAAACGCCCTCCCGCTTCTTAGCGACAGAGCCGGAAAGGAGAGTGAGGAATGAAAAACAAGAGTATACTGACCCACTTTACCAAGGGGCTGATTCGAAATAACCCGGTCATGGTGCAACTCCTGGGCATGTGTCCGACTCTGGCGGTGACCACCAGCGTCATGAACGGACTGGGAATGGGGGCGGCAACTACTTTCGTCCTTTTCTCCGCCGCAGCAATTGCCTCGATCATTAACCCGATCGTCCCGCGGGAGGTGCGGATTCCGGTTTATGCGGTGACGATCGCCACCTTTGTGACGATTGCCGATTTGGTCTTAAAGGCCTATTTTCCGCCTCTTTCCGCGGCGCTCGGTCCCTACGTTCCCCTCATCGTCGTGAACTGCATGATAATGGGGCGGATCGAAGCTTTTGCCACCCGTAATCCCCTTATCCCGTCGCTCTCCGATGCGCTGGGAACGGGAGCCGGGTTTACCGCTGTGCTGATGGTGCTCGGAGGGGTTCGTGAAGTATTGGGCAGCGGCGAATTTTTTGGTGTGGCTATCCTGGGCGAGGCGTACCCGTCGATGCTCATCATGATTCTTCCTCCGGGCGCGTTCTTGGCGCTTGGAATTCTGATAGCACTTTTCAACTACATCCAGGCCCAGGAGGGGCCGATTCTGAGGAAGGCGGGCTGATATGCAAATACTCGCGGTTTTTATCGTTGCGGTTCTCGTCAACAACTTTGTCCTCTACTATTTTGTAGGAATTTGCCCGTTTCTCGGCGTCTCCAAGCGGGTGGATACCGCCGCCAGCATGGGTATGGCGGTTATCTTTGTCATGACCATTACTGCGGCGGTTACGTGGCTGATCAATAATTTGGTGCTGATCCCCTTCGGGCTGCCCTTTTTGGAGTATGTATCCTATATCGTGGTCATCGCTTCGCTGGTGCAGTTCCTGGAGCTGTTTATTCGCAAGACCTTTCCCGAACTCTATAAAACACTGGGCATTTTCCTGCCCCTGATCACCACTAACTGTGCCATCCTGTTCGTGGCATTGGTGCAGGCGATGCGTTCCTACGGCTTTATCGAGGGCATCGCCTTTGGCTTTGGTGCCGGCGTAGGGTTTACCCTGGCGATCGTGCTCATGGCCGGTATCCGCGAACAGCTGGAAGTGGCGGATATTCCGCAGCCCTTCCGCGGGGGAGCGATAACCTTGATTGTGGCCGGTATAATGGCACTGGCGTTTATGGGATTCACCGGTCTGGTGTCCGCTTAAACAGAAGGAGTTTTACGTATGATTATACAAGCAATCTTACTGATGGCAGTGCTCGGCGTTGCCTTTTCCGTCTTTTTGGGCGTAGCGAACCGACGCTTTTATGTCGAGACCAATCCTAAAATCGACGAGGTGGAAGAGGTGCTGCCTGCCGTCAACTGCGGCGGCTGTGGATACCCCTCCTGTGCCACCTATGCTGAGGCGGTGGCGGAAAACGGGGAGGACATTGACCTCTGCGTCGTCGGCGGGGCGGAGACCACCCGGGCGATAGCGCACGTGATGGGGGTCGAAATGGCCGATGAGGACAAGGAGAAGCTGGTGGCGGTAGTCTTCTGCCAGGGCGACTCCGAGGCGGCCGGATTTCCCGGCGAGTTCCGTGGAATCCCCGACTGCTCGGCGGCGGTATACTCCCAGGATGTGGCGAAGCGCTGCAAGTACGGCTGTATCGGCCTCGGCTCCTGCGTCCGTTCCTGTCCCTTTGATGCAATTCATTTGAGCGAGACCGGAATCCCCTATGTGGAGGCCGACAAGTGCACTGCTTGCGGAAACTGCGTGCGCGCCTGTCCGCGGGATCTGATAGAGCTGCACCCGGTGAGCTATGATGCGTTCGTGTTTTGTAAGTCCCAGGACCCCGGTGCAATCGCCCGTAAGGTGTGCAAGAAGGCGTGCATCGCCTGTAAGCTCTGCGTGAAGGCCGCCGCGGCGGACGACAATCCGGAAGCGGTCACAATGGAGGGTAACCTTGCCGTAGTGAATACGGAGAACTACACTGCTAAACCGGAGTACGGTGACAAGTGCCCCACCGATGCCTACAGCACCCGAAAAAATATTGTGAACTATGAGCCTTTTGTCAAAGAGAAGGCGGCGGTAGGCGCTCAGGAGGGTGCGAACGAATCCTCCGCGTCAGGGGACGAGGCGGAATGATCGAAGAGAAAGCCACTGTAGTAGAGGTCGGGCGTGAACAGGTTTCCTTCCGGGTTACCGGTGGGGATGCCTGTGAAGTCTGCGACCTGTCCGAGCAATGCTACCGGGATGGAGGGCTGCTGCGAATATCCCGGGAAAAGCTCAACGGCTTAGACCCCGGGGATCTTTCCCCCGGGCGGCTGGTCAAACTGCTCATGGAGCAGACCAGCCTCCTCGGTCTCACCGGCGTGGTGTACGGGCTTCCCATGGCCCTCTTTATCGCCGGCCTGCTTCTGGGATTTTTTCTGCTTTTTCCAGATGCCGGCGAGGCGGCCAGGGCCCTCGGCGCCTTTGGTACCGGGGTGGTTTTGGTGGCCCTTTCCTGGACGGCTATCGTTCGCCTGGACCGCCGAGCCGCCCGCCGCATAAAGTATCGGGTAGAGCCGCTCGAGAGCCTAGAGGATGAGGAGCATCTTCTCTACCGGGAGTACGGCAGCGGGGACCACACGGCCTCCGATTCCGACGACTTCTCCTAGTGCATAGATAGCCGCACCCGCACTTTCTATCTGCGTCACCCATTTTAGCCAAACCTATACTCTTGCTCTTTATGTGCCGGCCTATATGCTGTGGGGGCGGTTTCCGCTCTGCCTGCTCGAATTGACAAACGATACGTAGGTAGGGTATCTTCACAGCAGAGATCGTAAAGAGGTGTATACGTATGCTCGAAGGAAAAGAGAAACAAAGTGTAATAAATAGATTGCGCCGAATCGAAGGGCAGGTCAAGGGTATCACAAAAATGGTGGAAGAGGAGCGCTACTGCATCGATATCCTCAACCAAACGGCGGCGATCGCATCGGCGTTGAAAAATGTAGAAAATATCGTGATGGAAAACCACCTCAATACCTGTGTAGCCGAAGCGATGCGGACTAACGATGAAGAGGTAAAACGGGAGAAAAGCGCGGAAGTGATGGATGTGATCTCGAAATTCCGCAAGCACGGGTAGTGCGTGCCGGCAGCTCCGTCTCGACAACTACATCCGATACGGTAAGGCTGCCACGGTGCATATGAGCAAGCCGATAGAGTTCGGCCTCCCGGGGAGAGTTGTCCGCGTGAAGGGCCGAGCCGTTTGCACCTCGGGTGAAAGAGGTGTATTTCCGTCTCCCCCGTATTCGTTGAGCAAAAATCGCAGTTCAAAATTATCGCTCCCGTCGACGCTTTCCCTCCTTTCCTATTTCCGGCAGCAGGGTTTGCATCCTCTTGAGGAAGAGGGACTCCTGCAGAATTGAAATTACGGAGGCGGGGATGAGGGGGAGCGACTCCGACTGCCCCAAAAAGATCTGTATGTCGATGGGAACGATCGGCGCACCTGGAGCATGGATTGCCCTGGACTTGACGAGTGTACTCAGAAATTGTAATCTCTAAATACAATACCCCAGTAGGGTAAAGGAGAAAGTAATGAATAGAACACTTACGATAGAAGACATGAGCTGCCAGCATTGCGTGATGCGGGTCAAGACGGCTCTTGAACAGCTCGACGGTGTGGAAAAGGTCGATGTAGACCTGGAGAATAAGAGTGCCGATGTGCAGCTCAAACAGGACATCGACGAAAGCACCCTTACCAGCGCGGTGCAAGAGACCGGATATACCGTTTCCGCGGTGTATTAAGCCTCACTGACTCTTATGCTGCCCCTATGATGAAGCTCCGGGCCGGTGGGCGAGCGCTCGCTGGTACGGGCTGTTCATGGGGTTTGCCTTACCCTCTGGGGGTATATTGTGGGTAAAGAAACCCCTTGCTGTCTGCGCCACAAGTACTTCAGGTGTAGCGCGGAATCACCGGCGGCAGGGCGAGAGTACGATTAATGAGGAGGAGAGCATGTCGGCAGAGAAACAGAATCTGCATATAGAAGGAATGCACTGCGCCAGCTGCGTAGCGGCAGTGGAGAAGTCTTTGAAACAGATAGACGGGGTGGAGGAGGCTTCGGTCAACCTAGCTACGGAAACGGCCCAGGTGAGCTATGCGGAAGACCGCGTCTCCTACGCCGACCTTGCATCGGCGGTGGAGAAGGCGGGCTATTCGGTTGCCGAGGAAGCCGGAGCGGAAGAAGAGATCGAGACGGAGCTGGAGAAGGATGAGAAGAAGATCGGCGCCGCCCGACGGAAGATGCAGTGGGCCTG
>CAYFUX010000010.1:77171-80566 GCA_964346455.1 uncultured Spirochaetaceae bacterium | reverse complement strand
GCTCTACCATTGAACTATATCCACCACATCCATTGGTTGGCAGGAAGTTCCCGCCGCGCTGATGCGAGAATACAATGCCCAATTTTCAAAGTTTTGTCAAGATGGAAGCGGAGAATACTATAAAGGCTTATGGAGTAAAGGCCTATGGAAATCTCTGTGGGCCAGGGAGACCTCAAGGAGACCTATAGAGACTTATAGATTTATTGCGAAGCTTCAGCCGGGGCTGTCTTGTCTTCTCCACTACGCTTCTCTGCAACGAGCAGACAAAGCCTGGTTCGCCACTGAACGGTGGCCCCGGCCGTATGCCTTACCAGTTCCCGCTGCAGTGCAATGCGTGCTTCCTCCGGCTCTTTGCCCGCCGCACTTCCCGCCGCGGCGATACAGTCGCCCAAGGTGCTCGAGCTCTCCCCAGGGGCGAGCCAGCGCTCGATATCCGCCTTCTTAATCGTGCGTTCCTCATAGAGGTCCCGCTTGCGGCAGTCGGTCACCGCAAGTCCCGCTGCGCCGGCGGCGGAACGCAGCTCTTTCCCGTCGAGGGCGAGCAGCGGGTGGTGCGTCTCATCGTAGAGACGGCGTTCAGCCGCGGTGAGCAGCTCCAGCAGACGGGAGGGGAGGCTTTTAACTTCCTGCAGCTCGCTGAGACGGCCTCCTTCTCGCGGAAGCAGCTCAGCAAGCGCCACACGTCCTCCATCGCTCAGTAGCGCCGTCGTGTTGTGAAAAAAATTCTCCCTGTCGGCCGAGCGCAGTACGGCATTATAGCCTATCGCCGCTTCGTAGCGAAGCTCGCGCTCATGCTGGCGGCGGCAGAACTCCTCGAGGGGGCCGGTGAACAGTTCTGGGCGTTCGGTCTGCTCGAGGAGTTCGGCATAGCCGCGCAGGTAGGGTGCCGACTCCTCTCTGTAGAGCAGGGCGGCGACTCCGCCCTCCGGAACTTGCCGCAGCGCCTCCCACAGGAGCATGCCGTCGTCCGCACGCAGTACGGCTACTCGGTGGTGTCGGGCGAGGGAGATAGCGCCGAAGAGTTCCTCCCGTACCGTCTGCAGCAGGCCGCTGCCCGCCTCCGCCGCCCGGGCAAGCCAGCGGTCGCGCTCGCTGTCCGGAGGAGAGAAGGTGAGCACTTCGGGGGGAGCCTCCCGGAGCGCTGCGGCGAGTTGCGCCTCCCGGCGCCGCTCGACCTTCTCTTTGACCCTCTCCTCGTAGCCCTGGAGGGTGGGATGGTAGAAGAGCCGTCCATGGAGCTCTGCCGGGAGGTACTGTTGGGCAACCCAGTGGTCGCGGTAGGCGTGGGGATAGAGGTAGCCCTTGCCGTGGCCAAAACCCTCTTTATCCCGGTTCGCGTCCTTCAAATGTGCCGGTACCTCCGCCTGGGCTTCCCGCTCCACCGCCTGTAGGGCGTCGAAGAAGCCCAGGGCTGAGTTGGACTTTTCCGCGGTAGCGAGGTAGAGGGCGGCATGGGTCAGGTGGTAGCGCCCCTCCGGCATTCCCACGCGGTCAAAGGCGGCGGCGGCCGCTTCGACTACGGATAAGGCATGAGGATCGGCAAGCCCGATGTCCTCGCAGGCGGAGATCAGCATGCGGCGAAAGATGAAGCGGGGGTCCTCCCCTGCGTACACCATCTTTGCCAGCCAATAGAGGGCAGCGTCCGGGTCGCTTCCGCGCAGCGACTTTATAAAGGCGCTGATCACATCAAAGTGGTAGTCCCCTTCCTTGTCGTAGAGGACCACTTTGCGCTGGATGCTCTCCTCGGCGGCCTGCATATCGACGCGGATCGTCTCGCCCTCCGGGGGAGGGAAGCTCTCCGCTGTGGTCTCCACTGCCAATTCTATCGCATTGAGCAAGCTACGGGCGTCCCCGGCAGCCACATCCACAAGATGTTCCAGCGCCCCCTCCTCGAACTCAACTCGGTAGGCGCCGTAGCCGCGTTCGCGGTCCGACAGCGCCTGACGGGCAACCTGCAGCAGTTCTTCTCGACTGAGCTGCGTGAGTTGGAAAATACGGCTGCGGCTTACGAGCGCCGAGTTGACCTCAAAATAGGGGTTCTCCGTAGTGGCGCCGATGAACACCACCGTGCCGTTCTCAACCCAGGGCAGCAGGGCATCTTGCTGGGCTTTGTTCCAGCGGTGTACCTCATCGACAAAGAGGAGCGTGCGGGTTGAGTGGTAGTCCCGGCGCTTTTTCGCCTCCTCCAGTTCCTGCCGCAGCTCTTTAACTCCGGAGAGGACCGCATTCAGAGTGGTGAAAGTGCTGCGGGTGGTCCGGGCAATAACCCGGGCAAGGGCGGTCTTCCCGGTTCCCGGGGGACCGTAGAAGATGAGCGAAGAGAGGCGGTCGGCTTGAATTACCCGGCGCAGCAGCCGGCCTTTGCCGATGATGTGTTCCTGTCCTATGTATTCATCCAGGTTGCGGGGACTCATCCGGTAGGCGAGGGGCTGTTGGGAACGGTCCTGTTGCTGTTCGAAGAGATCCATAGGAAGAGTATAGCCTGCAGGGGGGCGGTGTTTAAACGGTTCCGGTGCGGTTCGTGACACGATGCCGCAGGAGTCTTGACCTTCCCGCCGCTGCATAGCATTGTGGGGAGAGTCGACGAAACTCAGATGTTTTTTACTAGAATTTTTGCTACTTTATGAGTATCTTTATTAGCATCTTTACTAAAATAGGAGGCTAACACGCAATGGCAACGAAACAAGAGGTACTGAGCACGCCGTGGCTGCGTGAACGGAATATTCTCCGCAATGTATATATCTGGATGACCGGCGGACTGGCACTGACCGGAGTAATTGCCCTGGGAATCGCCAGCTCTCCGGGCTTGGTACGCGCCTTGGCCGGCACGCCGCTGCTCTTTTTCGGCCTTATTATCGCCGAACTGGGACTGGTGGTGTATCTGAGCGCCAGGATCATGAAAATGAGCCCCGAGGCAGCCACCATGGCCTTTGCCGGTTACGCGGCACTCAACGGGGTGACTCTATCGCTAATCTTTCTCGCATATACCGGCGCGGAGATTTCACTGGCCTTCTTTACTGCTGCGGGTATGTTTGCCGGCATGAGTCTTTACGGGATGACCACCCGTACCAATCTCTCGGGCATCGGTCACTACCTCATCATGGGAGTGTGGGGCATTATTATTGCCAGCATCATCAATATGTTCCTCGGCAGTTCCACCCTCTACTATCTGATCAGCTATGTAGGAGTGGCCGTCTTTTTGGGGCTTACCGCCTATGATACCCAAGTGATCAAGCGCTGGAACCAGGAGTACGGCTCCCGGGTAGACGAGGGAATGTACGTAAAACTCTCTATCCTCGGAGCGCTCAAGCTCTATCTCGATTTTATCAATCTTTTTCTCTTTCTCCTGCGTATCTTCGGCAGCCGAGATTGACGAGCGTCCCGCCGCAGCGGGA
>CAYFUX010000010.1:30964-77071 GCA_964346455.1 uncultured Spirochaetaceae bacterium | reverse complement strand
ATTGACTCGGGCCGTTGTTTTATCCCTCTTATGACCTTACTTACTTATGACCTTACTTACTTATGACCTTATGAGCCCTTCCCATTGACCCCGCGTAGTTATTGCTGAGTGTTGACCAGTGTCCCTGAAGCGGCGTGGGGCAGTGTGCGGCGCTCAGTCTAACCGACGCAACCCGTCCAGCACGCCCTCCCATGTGCAGCTTTCCGCCTTCAAAAGCTGCGGGCGGCTTCCTATTTGCTGGGGCTCGTGTGCGTCGGAGCTGGTTATGACCGGGAACGCTCCGGTGTCGATAGAGCAGGGTTTGCGGGTGCATTCCACCGCAGTAAAGGGAAGCTGGGGGAGAAAACCGAGCTGCATTACGAGACTAAAGGAGGGGCGGTCGAGGTGACAGGGAATGACAATGCCTCCCCGCCGATGCGTCTCTTCCACAACCTGCTCGACCGAGAGGTCGGTGGCGGAAATAAGGGCTTTTTCCACCTCTCCCAGAATCATCTCCCTACTGTCTACATAGACCTGATCACCGAAAAGATCCGGATTGTTCGGAAAATCGGGGAGGCGCTCTTCCGCCAAAGCACCCATCGCTTCTGCAGTTTCCGGCTTGGGAAAGAGACACAGGAGGTGCGCCTCCTCTGCGGAGGTAATTTCGAGGCCGTAGAGGGCGGCAATATTCGCCTCTTCGCAGCAGCGGGTAAAGGAAGGAATATTGCGGGCCGAATTGTGATCGGTAAGCGCAATGAGGTGCAGTCCCCGGGCTTTCGCTTCCCTAGCGATTCGCAGCGGCGACATGGTGAGGCCACCGCAGGGGCTGAGGCAGGAGTGGAGGTGTAGGTCGATGTGCAGCTGCACGCTCTCCGCTCCTCTACACAAGGCCGAGCAGCGAGGCAACCCGGTATGAGGCGGTAAACTGGTTTTCTTCGGTAGAGAGGAGCACAACGTTTTCGTTCTCCGCCGCCGTTTTCATCTCTTCCGGCGCCGTCCGGCCGTTACAGAGCAGTACAGCAGGAAGGCCTGCGAGGCCGGCAACCGCAACGGTGTTCTTGTGTCCCTGAATCGTGATAAGGATGGCGCCCTCGGGGGCGTTGCCCATCACATCGCTCAACAGATCGGATGTGTAGCCGCTGGTGATCTCGGCGCTTTCCCCTGAGCCACTGAGCAGTGTGTAGCCGAGCTGTTCGGCGAGGGTGATGCATTTCATGAGTCCTCCTTTGATGACAGGTATATAGTGGCGACGACCCGGGTGCCCTTTCCGGGTTCGGAGCTGAGGTCAAAGGCGTCAGAGACTTTGCGAACATTCGGCAATCCCAAGCCCGCCCCGAAACCGAGGGAGCGGATCCATTCGGTAGCGGTGGTATAGCCGGCTTGTTGTGCTTCCTCCGGATTTTCCATTCCTGGACCCTGATCGCTGGCTTCCACCACCGCCTTCTCGTTGTCCAGGAGAAAGAGCAGTGCCCCGCCGTTCGAATGGATGACCAGGTTCATCTCGAGTTCGTAGGCGGCAATGGCGATGCGCCGCGCCGTATGCGGCGGGATCGAACGAGCTTTGAGGAGTTTCTTGATCTCCGTAGAAGCATGACCGGCGTTTTCAAAATCGTAGCGATAGACGGAGAATCGTTTTTGTAGAAGACCGGTGCCGAGTTCCTCCTTTGGCTGCTGTACACGCTCCATCCGCTCCAGTTCACGGTTGGCTTCGATAAGAAGGCGGGTGGTGATGTCCCTGGAGGTCACGACTCCCACCAATTCATGCGCAGAGTTCAACACGGGGAAGCGGTGGTAAGGGTATTTATCAAAATAGGAGATGGCGAAAAATACCGGCATGTCGTCTTCGAGCACAATGAGCTTGGTGCTCATTTGCTCCGCCGCCGCCTCATCTACCGTCCCTTTGTCCAGAGAGGTCATTACGTCCTCCATACTGACGATACCGAGCAAACGGGAGCCTTTAGTGATGGGCACTCCGGTAATGCCGCGCTCTTTGAGGAGGCTTCGAATTTCACCCATCGTCATATCCCCGGAGGCGGTGACGGGCCGGGGCGACATGACGTCCTTGACCTTCAACTTGTAAATGAGGTCCAGGACGATGGTCGGGGAGTCGTAGGTATTGATCGGGACCATTTGCATACCCTATCCAGTATAGTTATTTTTCTGGAAAAGGTGTAGAGGCGAAGCCGAAAAAGTGGAGGGTTCGGCTTTTAGAAATTGCTCAAATGATAGTCGATGATTTGATCGATGTGGCCGTTGATTCCGCGGGTGAGATCTTGTCTAATTCTATTGAGAAACTCGTGGCGATGGGGAACCTCGTGGTCGGTGTCGTCGATGAAAAGTTCGTAGGGCCGCATCCCCAATGCATCGACTAGTTTCTGCATAGTAGTGGCGGAGGGAAACTTTTTCCCCGCTTCGATATCGCCGATGTATCCGAGGGAGATTCCTGCCTTTTCCGCCAGATCAATTTGAGAGAAATCCATCCGGGTTCTAGCTCGCTTGAGGTTGAGAATCAACAGATCCTGTACTTTTGTCATATAGTTCCTCATACTTTATTATACATAGTGCGCATACGGCGGATGAACACAAGATAGTATATACGAAAGGATAAGAAATTCACTAATCTAACATAATTGAGAAATTACTATACGCACAATCAGCTGTAAGAGAGTAAAAAAGTCTTCTATGAGAGTGCGAAGGGAGGCGCAGATGGATAGAGAAGAGGAGTTGCGGGAGCGTATGGTCGAGGAGCAAATTGCCGCCCGGGGCATACGCGATAAACGGGTGCTCGAGGCCTTTCGCCGTGTCCCACGGCACCGCTTTATTGAAGAGTCCGATCCCCGGGATGCCTACGGCGATCATCCCCTTCCGATCGGAGAGGGACAGACGATCAGCCAACCCTTTATCGTGGCAGAAATGTGTGCTCTCTGTCAGCTCGAAGGCAGCGAGCGTGTATTGGAGATCGGGACGGGGTCGGGCTACGAGGCGGCTATTCTCAGCCACTTAGCCGCCGAAGTATACAGCATCGAACGAATCCCGGCGATCTACCAGCGAGCACGCTCTGTGCTCAGTATGCTCGGGTATGAGCGGGTGCATTGTATTCTGGGCGATGGATTCGAGGGCTATGAGCCGGCTATGCCCTTTGATGCCATTCTTCTCTCGGCGGCACCACAGGAAGTCCCCCAAAGCCTTGCCGTACAGCTGCGTGAAGGAGGGGTGATGGTCGCACCGGTGGGGGGAATAAGCCAGGAACTCCTGCGAGTGGAGAAAGAAGGGGAAACACTGCACAAGACGCGGCACGGGGGCGTACGGTTTGTGCCAATGAAACGGGGAACGGAGCACGAATAAATCCCCCTGAGTGCGGCGGGGAGCCATGCTGGGCAGCGTCGAGGGCTACACAGAAACGTCAGCACGATCCTTTTCTTGACGGTCTTTCGCAATGATGGTAGGCTATCGATGGTTTACTTGGCGGACAACTCTAAGAAGAATGGAACAGAGAACTGATGGAAATTAAGCTGCGACGCTACAACACGATCTACATTGTGGATGTGATCGGAGACATGGACCTGTACAATGCTCACCAACTCAAAGAGGTGATGAACAAGCTGATCGAAAAAAAGGTGAACAAGTTCATCATCAACCTGGAGAGTGTTGAATATATCGATTCCAGCGGAGTCGGGGCATTGATTCATGTGTATACATCGATAAAGCAGCGGAATCTAAAGCTTAGAATCGCTCATGTTCACGGTTCTGTGGAGAAGGTAATCAGGCTGACCAAGCTCATGGAATACTTTCCTATCGTAGATAGTGTAAAAGAGGCTATCAATCAGCTCTCCGAGGAGAGTGCGTAACGCAATAGAGTCACAAAAGAGTGAAACACATCAGCACAACAGGGTAGAGAATTATGTCAAATGCTAAGCAGATTCAAGTAAACGGGAATAGCCCCCTCTTTGATACCACCGGGATGTTTTACAAAGAGTTTCCCAGTGATTTTCGGCAAGTGCGCTTTTTCTCGCTGCTGATCGTGCAAAAGGCGCCGGCGGAAATCAAAGAGATAAACCTGCTGGAGCAGCAGATCAGCGAGATGATCAAAAATGCTGTTCGACACGGAAATCAGAACGATCCCTCCAAAAAGATACGTATATGGGCCTCGTTTAGCAAAAATCACGCCCATCTGATTGTAGAAGACGAAGGCGAAGGGTTTCAGAACCTTGAAGAGTGGAACGAGTTCAATCGCAAGCGAACCGAATGTTTTGAACAGCAAAACTTTGAGGACTTAGAGCAGTATTTTTCCTATCGTACGCCAAAGAGTACCGAACACGACGGCGGCAATGCACTTTTTGCCGCTGTAGAGTTCTGGGACGGCGGTATCGTATTTAACGACAAACGCAATGCAGTTGCAGTGTATAAGAACTTCAATAAAAAGCGACGCCCCGGGATAGACATCTCTTCCCAATAACATATGAAATTATACAAAAAAGCGGCGGAGATCGATCTTCCCCTCTCCCTAACTCTTACGGACGATGGGAAGTACTTCTTCAACAGCCGTCCGGCAGCCGGCAACGCTGCACGGGAGTATCGGTTTATCGGCGACTCTATGCGCTTGGATACCTATGCGGCTAAGACCCTCCAGCGTCTCGTGTATGCCGGCTATGTATCCGACATCGAGACCGTCCGTACCAATTTTACCTCCAAACGGGCGGAATTGATGGACGTCTCCAAGCTAATTTCCTACGGAATACTGTATAAAAAGTTTGCCATGGCGGTCGGACGAGAGTTAAACGACAACTCGGTAGTGGTCGCTTGGAACCGGCGAAACCCGCACAAGGCGCTGAATGAGGAGTCGATTGTCAATGCCGGAACCCAGGCTGCCCGTATCCGGGACAACGAACTCCTGCAGGAAATCAAACGCCAAATTATCGATACCACCGTGGAGGAGTTGCTTCGTAGTGATCCCCGCGTTTCTGCTGAGGAAGAGGAGACAAGCCGGTACAAGGCCGAACTTTTCATTGAAAGTATAAACCCCCTACTCTGGATGCTGCTGGCCAGGGTGAAAAGTACCAGCGAATATACGGCGACGGAGAGCCAAATTCGCGACCTATTGAAGCACTATCTGGAACGAACGAGCATCGCCGACTATCTTAGCCTTTTGATCATCGAGTTGGTCACGGTTACCGAAACCTCTTTGGTGAAAAAGGGGGTGGGACGGTATTATGACGAGCATGTCGATCCCCGGGAACTGATGATGAATCGGGAGGTGCGCGATTTCATTCTTCGTAAAATGGAGCAGGAGAATTACAGCGCCTCCCTTGCGTGGAGGATACAGGGCAAGAAGAGCGGCTTTTCCGGGGCCAATGCGCTGCAGATTCTTCTCTACAATCGCATTTTGGAGAGTGAGTCGGTAAAGCATGAGATAGAGGAAAAGAAGCGGGTAAAAACAAAAGGCAAAGGCCTTGCCGACTTCTATGCCGGCTCCGGAGGGGGGGAGGACGAAAATGGCTTGGGGATGTACTATCTCACTTACCTGCAGGAGGTCTGCAACGATCAGGGTGTGCGTTTTGACAGCTACGTCAATAACTTGACCGAACACGACCTCACTCTGATCACCCTTTCGGTGAAGTTCTAATCTTTCCGGAACAAAGCCCATAGCGGGAGCGCTTCCGCTGCCAAGCAAAGGCCAAGCAAAGTACAGTGACCGTGATCTGCTTGTCTCAGAAAGTGCTGGGCAGCGGCGGTGAGCTACTCCCTAACTTTGAACAACACTAGGGTCTGATCGTCGTGCTGTTCGTTGTTGCCTACAAAGCGCTCTAGATCTTTGCGCATCGCTTTTTGAATAGTGCGTGCATTTTTATCTTTAGAACGCTTGATGAGGTCTTTTAGCGTCTCAAGCGAGTATTCCCGTCCGTCCTCAGAACGGGATTCCGGAATACCGTCGGTGAAGAGGATGACGATGTCGTTGGGTTCGAGGGTAATGGTGCGCTGCTCGTAGCGCTGCTTTTGCTCCACCCCGATGGGGAGGCCCGGAGTGTCGATCTCGATAAACTGCTCTTCTCCGCTCCGGTATATCAGCATGGGTGGATGGGCGGCATTCGAATAGGTAATCTGCCGGTTCTCTTCGTCATATCGTAGGAAGCTCAGAGTGGCAAAATGATCCGTTCCGATTCTGCCGATAATACCCTTGTTGAGAAAGGTCAGCAACTGGGCGGGCTCGCGCTGCGGGGTAGAGATGAGGCGCACAATGGTGCGGATCATCACCATGAGCAATGAGGCGGGAACACCTTTTCCTACGACATCGCAGATAACGATTCCGATGGTCCCTTTTTGGATAGTAAAGATGTCGTAATAATCACCGCTGATGCCGCGCGCCGCCTCTGAAAAGGCGGTGATATCCACCGAGCGGAGGTCGGGAATCTGTCCGGGAAGCAGGCCGCGCTGGATATTTGCGGCGATTTCGATTTCACGATGCATTTCACGCTTTTCGATGAGCTCTTCGTAGTTGAAAATATTGTCGATCGTCAGGGCCGCATAGTCGGCGAAGGTGCGCATGTGCGTGAAATCTAGATCTGTAAAGCGCTCGCCGGGGCTGTTTTTGGTGATGACGATGGTCCCGAGAATTCGATTGGAAATGGTGAGCGGCGATACGATCAGCGATTCTATGTACAGTGGATCGTCAGGACTGCGCTGTACTTCGAGTTGCTCCTCCTCGGAACTGCTGCGGATGAACAGCGCTTCTGCATTCTGCGTAGCCTTGCCTACCATGAACTCACCGAGGTAAATCGTCTTTTGTTTGGCTTTCGCAATGGTATCTTCTTGCGTACCCTCCTCTTCTTCCACCGGGAACGGGGGATTGAAGGTTCCTGCAAAGGCACGAGGCTGGAGAGTACTGCCGTCGGTACTGATCAGATACACCGCTGCTCCGTCGGCTTCGGTGTTCTCTACCGCAGCTTCAGCAATGTGATCGAGGATATGCTGGAGATGGGGGCCCTCGGTAAGGGTGGTACTGATATTGAGCATGAAGTCCAGTACGGAGTCCAGTTTATCCCGCAGCTGATTCTTCAGGTTATTATAGTTTTGGGAGAGTTCCTCAAATTCGTCCTTCGAACGGATATCGAGTTCGTTGGAGAAGTCACCGCGGGAGACGTCGCGTATAGCCGCCTCCACCAGTCGAATGCGAGACCCCATGCGGCGAGCGAAAATGCGAGTAATAATAGTGGTCACCAGGAGTGTGAAAACGATCAAGCCTATAGCTATCCAGGTACTGTTGCGAATGTAAGCATCGGATTGCTGCAGGATCCTATCGTTGAGCACATTCATGCGCTCGACGAAAGTTTCCGTTTCATCGATAATAAGGGTTTGATAGTTCTGTAGGGTATAAAAGTCTCCCACATACTCCTGCGTACCTTCCTGCTGATTCAGTTCCAGCAGGGTTTGGTAGATCCCCCGGTTGCCGATTACTTCTTCGACCTCACTGTTTTCCATTTTTTCCAGGTGAGCGAGGGCCGGTTCGTAGTACCAGCCGTAGATCTGCTCCCACCAGCTGGTAGCATTTTGCAGCTGTTCCCGCTGTGACTGCTGTAATACCCCAAAATTCTCAAAGGAAGAGAGCTCGTCGAGGCTTTGCTCAAACCTGCTGATGGAGTTGCTCCATCGTGCCCGCAACTCAGCAAGCCGCGCATTGGTGGTCAAGAGAGTCTGCGTACGGTAGTTGACCTGATCAAGATCTCGGAGAACTTCCTGCGACTGCAATTGAAAGTTTTTTAGGCTAATAATTGAGTTGGTATAGAAGATAATTACGCCAAAGGCTATTAAAAAGCCTCCGACAACAATCATCTCCATAAGCCCAAGTTTGTTACGTATCCTCATAAGCTGTACCCGTGCTCCAAGTGTATATGCGACTCTAACATGCAAGGCATGAAAATGCTACTGGACTACAGCGTGATCATATCATAGAATATTGATTGGCGGTACCGTCTTGGAAGATGTTTTTTGAGGTGGTCCAGCGGAAGCATTAAATGTCGGAGTTCTAACGGTGAAGCGTATGAATGGAATGAACGGATGCAGCCAGCATGTGGAGACGGCCTTTGAAAGCGAACGAGTTTTAACGGTTACCTCCTACGGTCATCTTTCCAGGGAACGGGAATGCATCAATGAAATTCTTGGTTTTTATCTGTATCAAGTGGGCCTTTCACCTCTTTTTGGCAATATTAGCTACTGCCTCCATGAGCTGGCGGTGAATGCGCACAAAGCGAATCTGAAACGCCTCTATTTCGAGCAGCATGCGTTGAATATTCGCGACCCCGAGGATTATCGGAAGGGAATGCGGAATTTCAAAGAAGAGGTGCTGAACAATATCGAAGAGAAATGCTTTTTTTTGCGGGATGCCGGTTACTATGTAAAGTACCATTTCCAACTGCGGGGATCTGCGCTGAAGATCGTGGTGCGCAACAATGCCCGCCTCGTTCGGCAGGAACGGGAACGTATTCGGACAAAAATGAAACTGGCCGAAGGAGCCCGGACGCTGGTGGATGTCTATGCGGTGGCGGAGGACTATAGCGAAGGCGCCGGCCTCGGGCTGGTGATGTTGAATATCATGTTACGGAATATGGGCTTTACCGACAGTAAATTTGATATACACAGCAAAGGTTCAGAAACCATCGCCTTTATCTCGCTGAATATATCCGACCGGGAAAAAATCCTACGGACTCTGGAGAAGTTTGGCCGTATCGATACCTCTCCTACCGCTTCCTGAGAAGGCACACCGCAGCGGGGGTGATGACATTTTCCGCGCTTTCACCTACACTAATCGCGGAGGCTGTCATGTTTGCTCGACTCTTTTTGCTTTTTACGCTGATACCCCTGGTGGAACTGTATATCCTTATTAAAATCGGGACCTTGCTCGGAGCTCTCTGGGCAGTGCTGCTGGTGCTTGCCACCGGAGCGTTGGGCGCCTACTTGGCCCGCGAACAGGGGTTTCGAGTATGGATGCGCATTCAGAGCGAGATGAATGCCGGACGGTTTCCAGGAGACGATCTGTTGGATGGCTTGCTTATTTTTATCGCAGGAGCCGTGTTGGTGACCCCGGGCGTACTGACCGACCTGCTCGGTTTTTCGATTCTTTTTCCCCCGAGCCGGGAGGTGATCCGGCGCTGGATCACCTCCCGCTTTCGCGGGATGATGAACTCCGGCGATATTACTTTTCGCGGGTTCTGGGGCTGAGGGGACGCCCCCTCAGCCGTCGAAAACCGGTTTCGAAGCCGGAAGCTTCAGGCGTTGTCCCAGATGTAGTGTTCCATCTGATCGATAATAAAGTCCTTCTCTGAGATGACCGCCTTTACCACATCGCCGATCGAGATAAGACCTGCGAGTTTGTTGTCTCGAAGCACCGGCAGGTGACGCAGCCGCTTTTCTGTCATAAGGGCCATGCAGTTGTCGATGGTCTGTTCTTCTTTCACGTACACCACCTCACGACTCATAAAATCTTCCACCTTTCCGTCGGTGGGGCAGCCGTTTTGATACTCGGAGGATGCCGACTTGTGAGCGAAATCGCGCTCGGAGAAGATGCCGCGCATGTTCTCTTGCCCATCCACTACAAGTACCGCTCCGATGTTCTTGTCAGCCATAAGCAGGAGGGCCTCGGCGACCGAAGTGTCGGGGGTGATAGCCCAAATTTCGCGCCCCTTTTCAGCCAGGATGTCTTTTACCGTTTCCATAATTGTACCTCCCTCTTTTATATTAAAAGAGACCTCTCTTTAGTATAGACCAAGATGTTCCATTGGAAAAGAAAATTTCCTTGGAGCATCCGGGGGTAAACGAGTATATTGAGGGAAACAGAGGCATCTCGGGTGCGAGACGACAAGGAGGAAAACGATGGGATGGCTATTCGGAGGCATTTTTAATCTGATTTTATGCGCGGCGATCGGGCTCTGGGCCGGAGCAAAGGGGCGCAACAGCCTCGGCTGGTTTTTCATAGCCCTTATTACAACCCCGCTTATCGGCGGCATAGCCCTGTTGATAGCCGGAGACAAGCATAAATACCTGCCGTATCGCTAATTTCCGGTGGTCCGCAGGCGTATTTCGCGTTACACTGCGGCAGGGGATGGGTACGGACGCCGCCTGACGCGGTGTTGCACTGCCGTCTTCACTATACGACAAGCAAAGGAGCCTATAGTGCAACGGAGTCTTGAAACTCGATTTGTCCCGTATCGCCAGCCGGAAGAACCTCGGCGGCAAGCGGGTATCGTACCGGTTCGATGGCCTTCGGACCGCCTCGGAGACCGTGAGATCTCCCTTGTGTATCATCTTTCGCAAGCGGCGGATGCGATGAACGAGCTGTTCCGCCGGCAATTCTGTCGCGAGACCCATGCGATGTTGTCATTACTGCGGCGGCTGCAGCCGCATCTGTCGAATAAACAATGGGAAGCGGTAGAGAACTACTGTGCCGTCCTGCATATGCAGAACGGGCCGTGGTCGATGATTCCCCGGAAAAATCACCTTCTTGAGGCGGATCGCGAGGAACTGCAGAAGGCCGCCCGCGAGGCTCAGCTCGAAGAGGAGTTTTTCCGGCTCGAGCATTTCTTTTTCACCTCTGTTCCTTTTCCCCTCAGGGCTGAGTTCTATCCTCATGACCTCACCGAGGAGGAGTACGAGCACATGGGATCTGCAGCGGGGGAGGTGAATACGATCGTATATAGGGACAAAGACGGTACTCCCCGGGCGGAGCGGAATGAGCTGCGGTTTCAAGAGGTATGCGGCGAGGCAATCGAGCATTTGCGGCGCGCTCGGGACTATGCCGACGACCCCGATTTCCTCCTCTACCTCGATGCAAAGATCGAGGAACTCTCCACCGGCAGCCCGGAGGCGCGGCGCATTGCCGACTACCATTGGATTCGGCATGACAATCCGGTGGATATCATTATTTCCACCGCCCTGGAAGTCTACCTCGACGGCTGGCGCAACGTGAAAGGGGCAGCGTGCGGCCTCGTGTGTCTGAAGGATGCGGAAAAAGACGCCTTGCTGAGGAAGCTGAAAGAGGCGGTACCGGAATTGGAAAAGCACGCCCCCTGGAGCTGGCGGCGTGAGGAAATCGACCCGGAGAGTTTGCCGAAGATAAAGTTTGTCGATGTCTACAATTGGAGCGGCGATTATATCTCCATGCCGTCTACCGTGCTCGCACAGAGCCTGCCCAACGACGAGTGGGTGGGGAAAAACGTGGGTACGGTAAACATGGTCTACTCCAACACCGGCGAAGCGCGTCACGCACTGAACGGCGCCCTCTGGGAGCGTGAATTCCTCCCTGCGGAAGTGAGCGAGCACTACGGGGAGTACATGCATCGGGGCAGCGAGCTCCATTCGGTACTTCACGAAATCGGACACACTACCGGCCGGCAGGATCCTGATCACCAAGGGCGGCCCGCCGATTACCTGCAGAGCGAGTACAGTGCGCTGGAGGAGACCCGGGCGGAACTATTTGGCATGTGGGCCGCTGACCGGGTGTATAAGAAAGGTATTGTGCCCGAGGAAGAGGTAACGGCTGCCCACTATCACATGCTGATCGTGCTGGTCTCTGGCCTCAAGTTTGCCCCTGAACAGGCACACAACGCGGCGCGGAACATGATCTTCCATCGGCTGCTGAAAGAAGGTGCGATCATCGAACGTGAGGAGCGCGGCAAGCGCGTCTTCGACTACGACTTTACCCGTCTATCCGGAAGTGTGGAACAGATGCTGGGAGAAATCGGTGATCTAAAGGCCTCCGGCGACAAGGAAGGAGCCATACAGCTGCGTGAACACCTCTGCTACACAGACTCCCGTCGGGAGATGATCGAAGAACGTACCCGGGAGTTTCCCCAGGGAACAGCGATTCGTTTTCCCCGTTTCAAGCTGCATGATGGCCATCCGCTACGGGAGCTGGAGTGGCCGGAATACACGGAGCAGTACAAGTTTCGGGAGTAGCCGCTCAGGAAACGACTCCGCTGTTGCGTTTGGTGTTCCGGGCGCGGCGGAGTTCCCGGTAAAATCCCGCCGGTGCAAGGTCGGGGGAGTCGATCTCCTCATCGAGCACCAGGTAGCTGCGTATCTCCTGACACAGCTCGCAGGAGTTGACGTAGGCGGCAGCAGGTCGGAATCCGTACTGCTGCCTGGCAGTCTCAAGAAGCGCCTCCGGTCCGCGGGAGAGTAGCAGCGCCAAAAAGGGATAACGTTCCGGATCCAACGGCTTCCCCAGGTCTTCGGCGTCGACGGCGAGCCCGGTGCAGAGCCCCGGAATATAGTTGCCGTAGAGATCCAGGTGAAAGTGGCTCGTCTCCCGCAGACTGCGGCACGGATCGGAGGTCTTGAGAATCCGTTCCAGCGGTTGTTCTTCCATAAATCGGCGATAGGTGAGGAGCGCCTTTCCTCGGAGGGAAACCCAGTAGCGTGAGGGGATGCTGCGGAGATACCCCGCTCCAAAATAGGCCTCGTACTCTTCGAGGCTGTGGGGGCGCTGTTCGTCAAAGGCCGAAAGATCCGGGAGGAAATCGTCCACCCAGGGGAAAACCCCGATCCCCGCCTCTCGGCTGGCGGCAAGTACGCCCCGTGTTTTGGCAAGCGGGATCGTTTCGTTGTGAAAGGGGCTGATTGATACTAGGAGCGTGCCGGCTCCGGCAGCCCGCAGCTCCTTCAGTATGTCGACCGCCTGCTGATAGTCCCGGTACCAGCTGCAGTTGGTCTCCACGTAATCGATTCCCACCCCGGTTTTCCGCAGGGCCTTGACCGTCTCGTTCAATTGCTCCGGCTGTAGCAGCGGCTCACCGCCTCCGATATGGAGAGAGAAGGCACCCTCTCTGCGGGCGGTCGCTCCGAGACGTTCCGCCGTTTCCGGGCTTATATACTTCTTGCTGCGCCGTGGGGAAGAGGCGTACAGACAGTGGCGGCACGCCGAGGGGCAGTGGTAGTTGGTAATCAGTCCACCGGAGCCAAGGCGTCCGGGAAAAGGTTTCGTATCCCGCTTCATTATTCTCCAATGATAGGGGGTGGGTGCGTAGTGCGTCAACGGCCGGCTGGAGGCGCGGCCGGCTGGAGTAAACGCCGCCGCGTTGGAGGAGGGGGCATTGGATGATCTTTGTAGAAGCTTTGTGGAGGCTTTGTGGGAGGTGCGTGTAGCGTATCGGCAGTGTATACGATGAAGTGTGAGAATTGCTCCTTGAGAGAATTTTTTGGGGTAAAAAGCGCGCCATCCCGGTTGCAGGACTGCGGTTCTGACCGTACTATGGGAGTAAAGATGTTCCCCTATCTCTTTTCGCAGGGGATAGGTCTGCCGAGCATGTATCTACTGCATTGAGAAGGAGCCGGAATGATGAACACGCAGCTTCCCTTTTATGTAAGGGTAAAGGAGGATCTCAATAAGGCGTTTCAGGATTTCTTTCCTCATATGTCGTCCAAATATATCAGTACCGCCAAACTGTTTCAAAAAAACAAGCGTTACCCTGTGTTGGCGGTGGAGAGTGTGACGGTATTCTATGCAGATGGGAGCGAGGTCGAATCGGCGCGCTTTCTTCTGCCCTCGGAAAACAATAATTTTATCTGGATCCAGTGCGAGTTGTTTGAATTTGCCGGATTTCACGGTGAATGAGGAGAGGCGTCCCGTTTCGTGAATCCTTTCGGGAAAGAGCTTATTGCAGTCGCCTCCGGGGAGGGATAAAGAGAAACGTAAGGATCACTACCGCTCCAAAGCCGATGTAAAGAGACGTGAATACCCAGCCGGGAAAGTCGTAGAAGATCAGTTCCCGGATTATACGGCCGATAAACGAGACATCTTCCTCCGCGGTCTGCCCGGCGGCGCGTCGCAACTGGTATTCCCATACGGTGAGGGGACAGGCCATACCGAGTGACGCCTCTATTGCGACCAAGATTACCGCCGCCAGATGCAGAAGCCGAAACGTCATCCGCCGAATCCAGTGCCAGTGTAGTATTGCCCCCGCCAGTATCGCCAGCTCTCCTCCGATAGCAAAGAGTACATAGAGCGAATGAAATGCAACTACCAGATCGGCGGCCAAAGCGGCCGTTGCTGCACCCACGCCGGTCTTTCCTCCTACTGTATTTGATATGCTTTGAGCTGGCCGCGGGTTTTCTCCGGTACTCGAGCTTCCACCACCACAGCATTGTCGACGTACTCCTCGGAAACGACGCGTCCCGCACGGTGCAGGTGGCTCGCCAAATCGTAACGGGAGAGAGGAAAGCGAAAGCGGCGCGGACGCATGTTGCTGAACAGGAGTTTCTCGATGGCCTCCGGAAGTGCATCGAGTCTGCGATGCTCTTTCAGGGAGATGAAGAGCGCCTCGGGGTAGTCGCGCTGCAGCTGTTCCAGCCGAAAGCCGTTTTCGAGACGGTCGATTTTGTTAAAAATCAGTATGGAGGGGGTGTTGTGGACGCCCAGCTTCTTTAATACCTCCCGGGTGGTTTCCAAATGGTGTTCTACCTCCGGGTCCGAGGCGTCCAGCACCTGAATGAGAAAATCCGCCACTACCGCTTCTTCCAGAGTGGAGTGAAAGGCGTCCACCAGATTATGGGGGAGTTTCCGGATAAAGCCGACGGTGTCGGTGAAAAGCACCTCTGTCCCTCCGGGGAGGTTGCTTTTCTTGGTGGTGGGATCCAGGGTGGCAAAGAGCTTGTTCTCCACTGTGGTCTCGGCTTCGGTTAGTTCGTTGAGCAGTGACGATTTACCGGCGTTGGTGTAGCCGACGATCGCTCCGGTGGGCAGCGGAATGCCGGTGCGCTGCTTGCGGCGCACTTCCCGCTGGGAATGGAGCTGCTCCAGCTCCTTCTTCAGCTTGTCGATTTTATGGAGGACGATTCGCCGGTCCATCTCCAACTGAGTCTCGCCTTCGCCCCGGGTTCCGCGGGTTCCTCCCCGTTGGCGCGAGAGGTGTGTCCACGCCCGGGTAAGCCGCGGCAGGCTGTACTCCATCCGGGCCAGCGCCACCTGGAGCATGGCCTCTTTGGTATGCGCCCGTTCGCTGAAAATCTCCAGGATCACTTCCTGCCGGTCAATTACGCAACGGTCGGTGAGCCGTTCCCAGTTGCGCTGCTGGGCCGGGGAGATAGTGTCGTCAAAGATAATGCAGTGGGCATTGTATTCTTCCGCCATGTCGGCGATCTCGCGGGCCTTGCCCGACCCGACGAGGTATTTGGGTTTCATCTCCCGGACCGGGATTACCGCGGAGTGCACCGTGGTAAGCTCCAACGTGTCTACCAGGCTGCGCAGTTCATCAAGATACCGTTCTGCCTGGGGGCGGGGAAGCTCTTTAGGGGCCAGCGTAATCAGGAGGGCGCGTTCCGATTCCCGCAGATCATGAGTATTGGAAAATACTTCTTTCATTAAGTAAATGTACCTGTTGTAGTAAAGCTCTTTCTCATTTTCTTCTAGCTTACGCTCACACGGAAACGAAGTCAAGTTGTTTCTCCCGCCATTCGAGCCCGTTTCAGGCTCGTTACGTGCCTGAAAGGTGTCTGTTACGTGTCTGTATGCAGCCCCGCTTCCAGCTCCTGCCTTCCGCGTTGCACCTTTTCCGCTTTTTCTCTACACTGCCGTGATATGGGAGCATCCGACCGGAGAAGAGCTCCGAACTGTTTGAAATGCCGTTATTTCTACGTAACCTGGGACTACAATTTCCCGCGGGGATGCCGCGTGTTTGGCATCAAGAGTCGGGAGATGCCCAGTTTGCTGGTGCTCCGCAGTACGGGAGAGAACTGCCCGGCCTTCGAACTCTCCCCGCGTCTGAAACGGAAGCGGTAAAGCGTTGCTCATCGGAGCAGCCCCCTGAACAGTCGCCCGAGGATTGATTAATTCGATTCTCTGCGGTAGCGTAGAGCCGTTTCCCCCCGCACACTAGATCAACTATGAACAGGATGAAATACTATGGGACTGAACTGTGGAATCGTCGGTTTGCCGAATGTCGGCAAATCCACCATTTTTTCTGCACTCTCTTCGGCGCCCGCTGAAGCGGCCAACTATCCCTTCTGCACTATCGACCCTAACGTGGGTGTAGTGCGGGTACCCGACAGCCGGCTCGACAAGATCGTCGCCCGGATCCCTACGGAGAAGAAGATTCCGGCGGTGGTCGAGTTTGTCGATATCGCCGGTCTGGTAGCCGGAGCCTCCAAGGGTGAGGGGCTCGGAAACCGTTTTCTCAGCCATATTCGAGAGGTGGGAGTCATCATACACGTGGTGCGCTGCTTTGATGATCCGGACGTCACGCACGTGAGCACCGATATCGATCCCCGCCGAGATATCGAAACGATCAATACCGAACTCGCTCTGGCCGACCTGGATACGGTATCCGCCAGGATGGAGAAGCATACGAAAAACCTCAAAGCGGCAAAGAGCGAAGCGGCGAAACTGGCGGCGGCACAGATGCCTCTGCTGGAGAAAGTCTACGCGGTACTGGAGGAGGGCAAGCCCGCCCGTTCGGCGGATCTCAGCGAGGAACAGCGGCTGCAGCTCCGGGATCTGCACTTGATTACGATGAAACCGCAGATTTACGCCTGCAACGTGGACGAGGAGGCGATTCACGAGGACAACGACTATGTGAAAGCCGTTCGGGAGTGTGCCGCCGATGAAGACGCCCGAGTGCTGAAGCTCAGCGGGAAGCTGGAGGCGGAGATTGCCGCCCTGGAGACCGAAGAAGAGCGGCGGGAGTTTCTCTCCGATGCGGGTCTCGAAGAGTCGGGGATGAACAAGCTGATTCATACCGGCTATGAGATGCTGGGGCTGCGAACCTTTTTCACCGCCGGACCCAAAGAGGTGCGAGCGTGGACCTTTCGCGAGGGGGCCCGAGCCCCGGAGGCGGCGGGAGTCATCCATACCGACTTCCAGCGCGGCTTCATCAAGGCGGAGGTGTATCACTGTGAGGATCTCTTCGAACTGGGCAGCGAGCAAAAAGTCCGCGAGGCGGGCAGACTGCGAATCGAAGGGAAAGAGTATCGGGTGCAGGACGGGGATCTAGTTAACTTCAAGTTCAACGTCTGATTTGGCAGTATAAGGCCGGAGTGGGGTATAAGGCCGGAAGGTACAGATGCATGATGCACGTTGCTGCTCCGGCAGCTTTTCCCTGCTGCGGCCGGCGTGCTACACTGACACTCATGGAACGAGACGAACTGTATACGATAGTAGATGCGATTCTCAATAAAGCTTCCGATGCCGACGTAGAGGTGATCGTGGAAGCTCTGAAGCGGCGCCAGCAGGGCGGCAGCGGTCCCACCGGGGGCTTCAATTTTTCCCCCGAGCGCACGGCCAAGCAGGCGGCCAACAGTATTCAGGAGCAGATCAGCTACTCCCAGGAGTCGGTGCGGGAGATGGTGCGCGGCTTTGCCGTGGATATCATTCGCCAAAATGCACCGGAACTCTCGGAGGAGCAGGTCAACGAACTGCTTGCCGAGTGGATCCCCGACGAAGAGGAGAAAAAACGGCGGGCTCAGCAGGTGACACTACCCCCGGACGTTCTGATTACGATGGTGCAGCAGTTTCTCAGCTACTCCGAAGGAACTATGCCGGCCTCCGAGCAGATGGAGCTCGAGCACGAAATCCCCGAATGGTATAAAACCTACTGGGCCCGCTTTCCCCTCTCCGTGCGGGACGCCATTTCCCTCTACCTAAAGGGCAGGGTCGATAAGGAGAATCTCTGGAGTCAGGTCACCGATGCGATCGGCGAGCCCGGCGGCGAAGGCGGCAATGAAGGTGCGGATGAGGAGTAGAGCAATGCCTCTGAAGCTCCGGTCTGCCCTTTGGGGGGCTGCCGTGGTCGTGGTTTTTTTACATGTCAGCGGCTGTGCCGGTGGGGCCCCCGGCAGTGCTCCCGCCGAGCCGGGCCGTATGCAGGAGCGCCGTACGCAGGAGGGCGGCAAGGTGGTAACGGCGGTCGGCCGGGTGGAGCCGGCGGGGATGACCGTGTGGATGTACGGCACGCACCTGCTGAAGGATGAGTCCGGGAAGGTACTCTATGCCCTTACTGCGGCGCAAAGCGCAGAGCAAGTGCGGCTGGAGTGCTGGGAGGGCCGGCGGGTTCGCGTTGCCGGCGCCCTTGCAGAGGGCTATCCTGTGGACAGTGGCCCGCCGTATTTGCGGGTGACGCATGTAGAGGCGGCAGAGAGCAGTCCACGGCCCAAAGGCTCGGGGTGATAACGACCTGCTACCAATCTTTGACCGGGATTCCCAACAGCAGGCGAATGTCCACGATCTGTCCGATGTGATAGGAGTTGTGATCCGCTGCGGTGATAGCCTCGTTGAAGAGCGTGTGTCGGGCCGAATGAGGAAAGGGGGCGAATATGTCGTTGTTCTCGTCCCGGATCATTTCCGACAGGACTTTAATGCTCTCCTTCACTGCCGCCACGGTCCGATCCCACTCGGCGGCGCTGGCCGGGCCGTCGGTGTCGGGCCACAGCCCGCTCGGGTAGTCCGGATAGGTATAGTCGGTGTAGCGGATAAACTCGATGATATCCGAGAGGCACGCCTCCATGTGGTAGACGAGTCCCCAGGGGCTGTGATCGAGCCCTTCCACCCGGGCTCCCATTTTTTCCGCGGGAAAGTCGGCGATCGCCTGATCAAAAGTAATGTGAGCCCCGTGTCCCTCGAGCACGCGAACCAGATATTCTCGCAGAGCACTGTCGTTCATGTGGATCTGCATAGTACCTCCCATATTGGCCGGCATACCGGCCGTCTTCATCCGCGCCGCCCCGGGGGTATGGAGACCGGATCTCCGCAATTCGTCAGACATTTGGTCAGATAGGCTGGATGTTGATCACCGAGGGGACGGTGCGGATCGATTTCATTACCTTCTTGAAGTCGTCCGCCTTGTCCAATTCCATGGTAAAGTTGCCGCTCAGATAACCTTGCTCGTTCTCCTCCAGCTTTCCTTCGATCAGGTGGCCGTGGTATTTGCGCACCGCTCCCTCGATCTCGGAGAAGAGATCGCTGGTCATCTTGCTGGTGACCCTGAAGCGGCGGGTTTCCTTGGGGGTGGAGGTTTCCCACTCCACCTCTATGCTGCGATTCTCGAAGTCGGAGATGTGCTTGAGATTGGGGCAGTCGCGGCGGTGGACGATAATGCCGCGTCCCCGGGAGACATAGCCGATAATGTCGTCCCCGTGGGACGGGGTGCAGCATTTTGCAATGGAGATCATCATATTGTCTTCATTGCCGATGCGAAAGGCGACTTTGGCCCGGTCCATCACCCGCTTGATCACCGTACCGTTCCCAGCTTTCTCCTGTTGTTCTTCCTGGGGCTTCTGCTGCTCGCCTCGATGTTGTTCGTGCTGTTTGTACTCCGGCTGCTTTTGCTCCTGCGCATTCTTGGAGGGTTTGTGCTTGGCGATGACATTTTTGTCGATGAAGAGGTTTTCTTCGTTTTTGTTGAGCCAGTGACGGATTTTCTGTCGGGCCCGGCTCGTCTTGGCAAACTTAAGCCAATTGACATGCGGTTTACCCGAGTTGCTGGTCATCACTTCGATCACTTGCGTGTTCTTTAAGGGCTTGCTGAGGGGAATAATGCTCCCGTCCGCCTTGGCGCCCACTGTGTGGTTTCCCACCTCGGTGTGAATGTGATACGCGAAGTCGATGGCGGTGGCGTTCTTCGGCAATTCCACAATATGGCCCTTGGGCGTAAAGACGTAGATCGAATCCTTGAGCAGCTCGCGTTTTATATCGATGAGAAAGGTATCGCTGGAGCCTTCTTTGTCCCACTGTTTCAATTTATTGATGATCGGAAGCTCGTCGTGCTTGGCTTTCACGGCTGCAAAGTTGCGCTTGTAGGCCCAGTGAGCGGCCACCCCGTACTCGGCGGTGCGGTGCATGTCATAGGTGCGAATCTGGATCTCCAGCAGCTTGCCTTCGTTGCTCATCACCGTGGTGTGAAGGCTCTGGTAGTTGTTGGCCTTGGGCATGGCGATGTAGTCCTTGAAACGGCCTTCGAGAGGAGGCCAGAGCTTGTGGACGATGCCCAGGAGGGTATAGCACTCGTTAGTGGAGTTGCATAGGATGCGGATGCCGAGGATGTCGAAGATATTGTCGATATCCTTGTTGCGGCGACGCATCTTTTGGTAGATCGAGTAGATATGCTTGGTGCGGGTGGTGACGTCGATTTCGATCCCTTCGCTCTTGGCCGCTTTGATGATCGCCTGCTCGACGTGCTTGAGGTAGGAGGGCTGCGCCATTTTGCTCGATTCCAGGAACGAGCGGATATATTCATAGGTCTCGTAATGGAGCTGCCGCAGGGCCAGATCTTCGAGGCCTGTTCTCATCCAGGAGATACCTAAGCGGTCGGCGAGGGGGGCATAGATATCCAGACACTCGGTGGCGATGGATTTGCGCTTTTCCTCCGGAAGATGATCGAGGGTGCTCATGTTGTGGAACTTGTCCGCCAACTTGATAATAATGACCCGGATATCTTTGGTCATGGCGAAGAGCATTTTTCGGATCGTCTCCGCTTCCTGCTGACTCTTGCTTTTGGCCTTGACGATGGAGATTTTCGTTACCCCATCCACGAGGGAGGCCACCTGCTTGCCAAAGCGGCGGCGCATCTCCTGCTGGGTCGTGGAGGTATCCTCAAGCACATCGTGCAATAGTGCTGCGATGACGGCGTCGGTGTCTATGCGCATATCCACCAGCAGTTCGGCCACATGCAGCGGATGGATGAAATACGGCTCCCCGCTTGCCCGCTGCTGATGCTGATGGAGCTCTTTCGACCATTCGGCCGCTTCACGCACCCGAGCGCGTTCGCGCTCCGGATACTGTTCGAGCTTTTTATGGAATTTGTCGATCATGCCCTGCATATGCGTTCTATCCTTCGGGGGCGGGCCGGCGTCCTCCGACAGTGCGGTGCCGGCCGGTGAGATCGGGATGGGTCTGGATATCCCGGTACCCCCGCTGCTGAAAAAGTTCGACGATCCGGTCGCTCTGATCGATTCCCGCCTCCAGTATAATGTATCCATTAACGCCTAGATGATCAAATGCCTCGTCTACTAACGGGCGGATATACTCCAGGCCATCGGGCCCTGCCTCCAGAGCGGAGAAAGGCTCCGGCCAGTTCTCCGCCGCCATCTGCCGTACTTCTTCGCTGCTGAGGTAGGGCGGGTTGGAGAGTATCAGGTCGAAGCGATCGTCGATAGCGGAGAAGAGATCGCTCTCGAGAAACTGCGGGGGATGGTGGAGGAGGTGACGGGCATTCAAGCGGGCCACCTCGAGAGCCTGTGGCGATATGTCCGTGGCGGTGATATCAAGGGAGGGGCGTAGAAAAGCCACAGTAATGGCGATACATCCACTTCCGGTACCTATGTCCAGCACGCGGGTGATGTCCTGACGCCGATCCAGCAGTTCAAGGGCGTTTTCTACCAGCGTCTCTGTATCGGGACGGGGAACGAGAACCCGCTCGTCTACATAGAAAGGAAGGCCGTAAAACTCCTTTTTACGGCGGATATAACTAACCGGGATGCCCCGCAGCCTGGTGTCGAGGTACGCGTGGTAGCGCGAGAGAACTTCCGGCGGAACAGGGTCGGGGTACGAGGCAAGTAATTTTTCCTTGGAAACTCCCAGCGCGTGGGCAAGAAGTACCGAAGCGTCGAGAAAGGGTGTCTCGACGGAGGAGAGGGTTGAGGCTCCGTGCCGGAGAGCCTCGCGGACGGTGGTCATGCTTCCTCTTTGAGATATTCCGCCTTAGCCGAATATTTGAGGCGTTCGATGATCTCGTCCAGATCGCCCTGCATTACTTGCTCCAGCTTGTGAAGGGTCAAGCCGATTCGGTGATCGGTTACGCGGCTTTGAGGAAAATTATAGGTGCGGATCCGTTCCGAGCGGTCCCCTGAGCCTACCTGGTTCTTGCGGTATTCGTCCCGCTCTGCTTGGCGTTTCGCCTCTTCCTCTTCGTAGAGGCGTGCGCGGAGTACCCGCAGCGCTTTGGCCCGGTTCTTTTGCTGCGATTTCTCGTCCTGGCAGGTTACCACCATGCCGCTAGGTAGGTGGGTGATGCGGACGGCGGAGTCGGTTGTGTTGACGCTCTGCCCGCCGGGACCGGAAGAGCGGAACACATCCATCTTTAGATCCTCGTTGTTGATCTCGATCTCGGTCTCTTCCGCCTCAGGAAGTACCGCCACCGTAACGGCGGAGGTGTGGATTCGTCCGCCCGATTCGGTACTGGGAACACGCTGTACTCGGTGCACGCCGCTCTCATAGCGCAGGTTCTCATAGACGTTTTTTCCGGAGATGGAGAAGACGATCTCCTTGAAACCGCCGATACCGGTTTCATGGGAGTTCATAATCTCGAGTTTCCAGTTTTTTTCTTCCGCATACCGGCTGTACATGCGGAAGAGATCGGCGGCAAAAAGAGCCGCCTCTTCGCCGCCGGTGCCGGCGCGAATCTCCACAATGATGTTTTTCCCGTCCATGGGGTCCTTGGGAATGAGAAGCGTTTTGAGCCGCTTCTCACTTGCGTCTACCTGCGCGCGGAGCTCTTCGAGCTCCTCTTTGGCCATCTCCCGCATTTCTTGGTCGCTTTCGTCCTCGTACAGACTTTGAGCGTCCTCGAGCTGAGCACGAAGCTTCTTGTAATGTTCGTACTCCTCCATCGTTTCGTAGAGTTGGGCATGCTCCTGCATCAGCTCACGGTAGCGCTTCATATCCTTTATTATCTCAGGATCGGCAATTTCCCGCTCCACCTGCTGGTAGCGTTCCTTCAACTGCTCGAGTTTGTCGATCATTGTGCTTAAAACTTCTCCTTGAACACCGGGCAGGTATAGATTACCAGTTCAAACTCTTCCTGCTGTTTAGTGTCCGCGAGACTTTCGAGAATGCGTTTCTGCAGAGAACAGCGCCCGTTATGTGCACATAGGGGACACGCGCCGTTGCCTCTTGGATTTATCTTTACTTGCATAGGAAAAATATAGCAGAAAAGAGGCTGCTGTGCAATTATCCGTGCAGCTACTTCCTGGGGCGGAGGAAACCAAAGAGACTTCCGCAGGCTCCGCCGACGATATGGGCAAGCTCACTGATTTGATTCTCCTGAAAAGAGTTGATCAGTTCCTGCGCCAGGTAGAGAACCAGAATCAAAATAAAAGTGAGGGGGATTTCCCCGTTCCGGATATTGGTAAAAGAGACGAGAAGAATCATCATAAAAGTGACCCCGCTTGCTCCCAGCAGGGCTGCGGGGGAGAGAAGCGCATTCAGCAGTCCGGTGATGAAGGCGGTGAGGAGAATCATCAGCAGAAGCGAGCCGGAGCGGTACTTTTCTTCCAAAATGGGCCCGATCAGCAGGATAATGGCAAAGTTGCCCATTAGGTGCTGCCAATTGACGTGTCCGGCGATGTGGGTGAAAACCCGCAACCAATCCAAAGGCGAGGAGAAGCTGAAGGCGGTTTTTCCCGGCACCACGAATAAGGCTCGGGTGAGACCCAGTCCCAGCAGTTGATCCGCCGCCAGCAGGAGCGTGGCGACGAGAGCGAAGGTAAGCGTAACAGGGGCATTGTAGCGAATACGCATATGCGAGCTCCTTTCGCCGCCGGAGCGAAACCGGCCGACGGTACATGTTGCTCTTTAACCCTATGTCCACGGAAGAGAAAAGTCAAGAATCCTCCGGCGTGACAGCTGCTCAGGCGGAAGACTCTCAGGAGGGGATGTTGACATCTTTCCCTCCGCCCGCTATGCTGATTTTGTATTCACGGACGCGTAGCTCAGTTGGATAGAGCGCCACCCTCCGGAGGTGGAAGTCGCAGGTTCGAATCCTGCCGCGTTCAATACTTATTTGCTTATAGTTTAACGTACATCTACGACACCACGCTAAGGCTCCGGAACTATATCCCCGGGGCTGTGAAAGTTCTATACTTTCCCGCTCATGTGTCTGCTCACTCCTCCCAAACGATCGGCCCAGTTTTCCGGCCACCGTCTATAATAGCGCTGAGGGCTCAATATATTCAGTGTAGAAAGTATATTCATGCTCAGTGAGGGGACACCGATTACTACTAAGTAGAGCGGCCCTAAGTAAAGCGATTGCTTTGAATGGCCATATTCATGCCTGATGGAGCTCTCCTCCGCTTCTTGAAATACAATGATGTATCTTCCCAGAGAAACCCCGAAGGCATGTTGTGTGAGGTAGACCTTTGAGCTGTGATACTCTCTACTGTAATATGCCATGCTGAAAAAAATAACCGCCAATCCTAATACGTGCTGCGGCAGTTGCCATATGTAGGTAAGTATTCTCATCGCCCATACATCCTTTTTTTATTTTTGTATATGTGTAGTATAGTTGCCATAGCGGCCTGGGGTTTTTGACCCTGCTTATCTTGACATCGGCGCGGTACCTTTTACACTCCATAGAGAAAACGAACGATGCGGACAGAGATATGTCCAGGGTGCTAACGTGGGCACTGCATCGAGCGATAATTCGTGCGCTATTGGGACGCAAAACACAAAAGGAGGGTATGCATGGAAGTACTCAAGTTTGGACAGGACAACATCGAAAACAATTTGGCTAAAATGAAGGAAGACGAGCTGGATGAGCTGGCCTTTGGTGCCATTCAAGTCGATAAAAACGGGACGATTCTCCAGTACAATGCGGCTGAAGCCGATATTACCGGCCGGGACCCGGAAAAGGTGAAGGGGAGAAATTTCTTCACCGAGGTGGCTCCGTGTACGAAGACAAATGAGTTTTACGGCAAGTTTAAGCAAGGGGTGGAATCCGGAGAATTGAACACCCTGTTTGAGTATGTCTTCGACTATAAGATGGAGCCGCTGAAGGTTAAGGTACATATGAAAAAGGCGGTGCTCGGCGATTCCTACTGGATTTTTGTAAAGCGCTTGTAATGCAGCGCACTTCGGACCTGGAAGCGCCGGCTATAGCCCGGGTGCTCTTCGACCTCGTGGATGCAAGCGTCGGCGGTGGCAGGGGCGCGAGTTTACGGCATTGTGAGAGTTTTCGCGATGACGACCCCGGTGCGCTTGATCTGGGAATTGCCGGGGCGAATCTGGACTCGATCGAACTGCTGACCGCCGCCGGCGAGGTCAACGAGTTTTTCCATCTCCACGAAACGGGGCTCGAAGAAATGCTTCTGCGTAAACGCCGGCTGAGAGAATGGGCGGATATTGTCCGCCGGGCCCTGGACGAAGGGGTGAGCGGACTGCTTTTCGAAACCTCCGGCTCTGCTGGCGTAGCTAAAACGATACATCACCCATGGAGCACCTTGGAGCAGGAGACGAGTTTTCTTGCCGAAGAGTTTTCCTCTCGCCGCAGGATCATTTCCACCGTTCCGGCGCATCACATTTACGGCTTCCTTTTTACGGTGCTCCTTCCCGCACGGCTCGGGGCGGTGGTGCGGCATATGCACTGGGAGCAGTTGGACCGCCTGCGGAAACTTGCCGCTCCCGGGGACCTGGTGATTTCTCATCCTACGCTTTGGCAGTATATGAGCCGGAGTATCGGCCCCTGGCCGGCAAACGTGGAAGGGGTCACTTCCACCGCTCCGCTTCCGGCCCCCCTTTTTCGTACACTCATCGCTTCCGGGCTGAGCAGACTGGTCGAGGTCTATGGCTCCACAGAAACCGGCGGGGTGGGACTTCGTGATCATTGCGACGCTCCGTTTACCCTTTTCCCCTATTACACCGCGCATACCTCCTCGGGGGCCTATGAGAGGACGGAGAGGACGGTATATGCGGAGGAGAGCGACGATGAGGGGACAGAGGCGCCGGTGCTTCTCCGGACACTCCCCGGCGGTGAAGACGAGCAGGTGTCTCTGCAGGATAGGCTGAAGTGGAGCGATTCGCGTCGGTTTTGGCCCCTTGGTCGCAAGGACCGCACGGTGCAGGTGGGAGGGGAGAATGTTCCCCTTCAGCGGGTAGAGGAGGTGCTTGCTGAACATCCCGGAGTACAGCGAGTGTATGTGCGGCCGTTTGAAAGCGGAGGAACTATGCGTTTGAAGGCTTTTTGCGTTTTGGACTCAAATGCACATGAACATCCCGATGAGGCGGCACTACGCGCCCACGCGGAGAAGCGTCTGAAGCCTTCCTGGAGGCCGCTTTCAATACGCTTCGGGGAAACTCCTCCGCGCAATGAGATGGGAAAGATCGTTGATTGGTCGGCGCAGTAGTCCGATGCATATATAGGGAGGAAATGGAGATGAGGCGAAGAGCTTCTGGGGGTGGGCTTCTCGGCAGGTGTCTGCTTTGGAAAGGAAGGACTGCAGGGAGCCTTCTGGCCGCCGCGCTCCTTATCTGCAGCACGGGCTGCGTGGTGTTTTCCCCTTCATACGAACCTTCCTCCTCGATTACCAATGCCGCGGCGGCGATAGAGTCGGTGGGCGAAATATCCGAGACGCGGCGCTGGATAGCGCTGCTGCCGGAGGGGCAGGAGGCAAAGCCGGGTTCACGAGGGAAGCTCGGAGCCGGTGAAGGGTTGATCGTGTATCCTGGAGCAAACGTCAGCCCGCGCGCTTACCTGCCGCTCTTTGATCGGATCGTCGCCAGGGGATATACGGTATACATCCTGAAGATGCCGTTCGACCTGGCAGTCCTTGACAGCGACCGGGCACTCGCGGTGATCGAGCGGAGGAAGGAACGAACGGCCGACGGAGATGTGCCGGCTCTTCGCCGGTGGCATATTGCAGGGCACTCGCTGGGAGGGGCCATGGCTGCTCGGCTGGTGGATCGTCATCCCGGCCGTTTCGCGACTTTGACGCTCTTGGCTGCTTACCCTCCTGAGGGGGTTGATATACGTGGCCGTTCTATCGCCGTCCTGTCGGTCTACGGGAGCCGGGACGGGGTGGCGGATATCGAGGCGATTCTGACGGCTACGGAGCAGTATCCGCCGGATGCGGAGTTTCTGGAGATAGACGGTGGCAATCATGCCCAGTTTGGCATCTATGGTATGCAGGAAGGCGATGAGCCGGCCCGTATCAGCGGTGCGCGACAGCGGCGGATAACGCAGACGGCGATGCTCGAGCTTTTCGGGCGTGCCGTAGAGTAGGAGATGTGCGTTTCGCGGCCGGAGCCGGCGAAGCGCAAGAAAAGAGGAGGGCCCATGTTAAAGCGCGCGCTGATTCCCCTTAATTTTCACGAAAAGCCGGAAAAGTTCGCCGGCTTGTGCACCTATGTTCAGAGTCTGGGTACGGAGGAGGCCGTCCTGCTACATGTGGGGCCGCAGAGTAAGGGACAGATGAACCATAACCGGCAGCGGCTGGAGGCTGTTGCCGAGCAGGTCCGCACGATGGGATTGAAAACGGAAACGGAGCTGAGAACCGGATCGGTGCAGAGGCAGGTGCTCCGGGCAGTAGAAGAGCGGGAGTGTAATTACATCGCCTTTGCCTTCAAAAAAAAGAGCATTCTACGCCGCGCCATCATGGGCAGCACGGTGAAAGATATTGTGCGGCAGAGCGACCTTCCGGTGTTCATCTACAAAGAACGGCCCCGCCGGTGGAGCGGCGCTAAAGAGTTTCGCGTTATGTATGCAACCTCGCTGCAGTGGGGGGACGACATCATTCTCTCCTACATCAGTGACAGACATTTCAGGGCCGACGAGGTGGTGTTTCTGCATGTCGGACATAGAGCCCCGGACCCGTGGGTTGAAGGGCAGCGTCGAGAACAAGTCGAGCAGCAGCTGTGGGAACTGCGAAAGAACTGCGGGTTCGGCAGAGAGGACAGTAGTCATATTTCCGTCCTCGGATCCGCCCGGAAGCAGATCGTCCGTGCTGCCCGCCGGGTTCCCGCCGATTTGGTGTTGCTGGGAAAGGCCGACAGCGTGGGGGGAATGGCACCGGTGCTCGGCTCGACTACCGAGGAGGTAAGCTACAATCTCGTTTGTTCGGTATTGATTATTCCCCGAGATATAGAAGAGACGGCCGGAGGAGAGCGATGAAGAAGGGTAGAGTGGTATTTTCAGTTTCTCTGGGGTTGGTACTTGGTTTCATACTGCTGGGCATTCTGGTTCCCGCACAACTCGACCTCTTCAGTTCCGCATTGCACCTGGCGATTATCGAGCATTTCGGCTGGGCGTATCTTCTTTCGGCCTTTGGCTTTGTGGTGTTCAGTATCTATATCGCTTTCAGCAGATACGGGCGGCTGAAACTCGGAAAACCGCACGAGAAGCCGCAGTACACCTATTTCGGCTGGTTCAGTATGCTCTTTGCCGCCGGTATGGGGATCGGCCTCATTTTCTGGGGGGTTGCGGAGCCTCTCAGCCATTTTGCCAATCCCCCGGAATACCTCCAGGGAGAATCCGGAGCGGCTGCCCGGTTTGCCATGGTGCGCAGCTTTTTTCATTGGGGGGTGCAGCCCTGGGCCATTTATATCGTCATGAGTCTCTCTATAGCCTATTTCTCCTTCCGGCGGGGCATGGCGCCGCTGATTTCAAACACCTTCTACCCGCTGCTCGGCGATCGTGTCTTCGGGAGCGTCGGAAAGCTGATTGATGTGCTGGCGGTGTTTGCGACGGTATTCGGGATCGTCACCTCTTTGGGGCTCGGGGCAATGCAGATCAACGGCGGTCTGAATGCGGTCTTCGGGCTGCCCATCAACAATACTGTCACGTTTATCATCATCGGGGTGGTGACGGTTCTCTATCTCATTTCCAGCATGACCGGTCTTGATACGGGCATTCAGATTCTCAGCAAGACCAATGTGCTGATTGCAATCATGCTGCTGCTCTTCGTCTTTATCGTCGGTCCCAGCTCGTACATCCTCAACGTCTTTACCACTGTAGTAGGGGACTATCTTACTCAATTTCTCAATTTGAGTCTCTCCACCAACCCCTTCGAGGGCTACCAGTGGACCAAAGACTGGACCCTCTTCTATTGGGCGTGGTGGATCTCCTGGTCACCCTTTGTGGGGCTTTTCGTAGCCAGTATATCCAGAGGCCGTACGATCCGCGAGTTCGTCTCCGGGGCGCTCCTGGTTCCCACGCTGCTTACCTTCCTCTGGTTTGCCGTCTTCGGCTCCACCGGGCTGGATTTTCAGCTCCATCGGGGGGTGGATTTGGCGGCCACGGCGGTTGCCGACGTGACGATCGTTCTCTTCGAGATGTTTACCTACTTGCCCCTCGGCAGTGTGCTCAGTCTTATTGCCGTGCTTCTGTTGAGCGTCTTCTTCGTCACTTCCGCCGATTCGGCTACCTATGTGCTGGGAATGATGACCAGCGGGGGCGACCTCAATCCGCCGATGAGCAAGAAGTTTATCTGGGGTATTCTCCAGTCCCTGGCGGCGATAATTCTGCTGATGACCGGGGGATTGGCGGCGCTGCAGCGGATGGCTATAGTCGCGGCTTTGCCGTTTACCGTGGTCATGGTGGGAATGGTCTTCAGCTTGCTCAAGGCCCTTGCCTACGAGTGGCGGAATGAACTTGCAGACCGCCGCACGGGGGATCGAAGCATGCGGAGAGGGTAAAAGAGCGAAGCTGGAAGAGAGGTGGCGTTTTGAGCATACCGGTGCGGCTCTCGTCCTGGCGGGCCCGGAGGTTTACCTTTCCGTCCATATTGCCTATTCTGGAGCAATATGAACACCCGCATTGAAGGTTCGAGGCTCACGCAGAGTACTTCCCTTGATGAAGTCTCCCTCTTTATGCTGCTTCCCCGAGCGGTGTTGGGGGGAGTGCTGATGGGATTGGCCAATTTGGTTCCCGGGGTCAGCGGCGGGACGATGCTGCTTGCCGCCGGGGTGTATACTGTGTTTATCGGAGCGGTGGCCGACTTGACAGCGCTGCGGCTGCGGTTACGCTCCCTCTCGGTGGTGGGCACAGTAGCGCTGTCGGCGGTGGTCGGGATTTTGCTCCTCGCCGGGCCCATAAAGAGCCTTGTGGTCGAACACCGCTGGATGGCCTACAGCCTCTTTATCGGTCTTACCCTGGGAGGCGTACCGGTAATCTGGCGTATGATCGGCGGAACGTCCGGTGCAATGGTACGCGGGGCCTTTGCGGGCTTTATCGGCATGGGCACTCTGGCATGGATACAGCAATACAGCGGAGCAGCGGGCGCCGCAGCCGGGGGGAGCTGGCCTATGCTGATTGTCGCCGGTTTGGCCGGGGCCAGTGCCATGATTCTACCGGGTATCAGCGGTGGATATCTACTGCTGATCCTCGGGCAGTATCTTCCTATTCTCTCGGCGGTGGACAGCTTGAAGCAGGCCTTGCGGAGCGGGGATGCGGCGGCAGCCGGTCACATCAGCCTGACAGTGCTGGTTCCGGTGGGCATAGGCCTCATCATTGGAGTGGCCGGGGTGAGCAATGTACTCAAATGGTTCTTAGCGCACTGTCGCCAGGCTACGCTGGGGGTGCTGCTGGGGCTACTGCTGGGAGCGGTCGTGGGCCTTTGGCCGTTTCAACAGGGGGTAAAACCGGAGCCGGGCGACACGATTAAGGGAGAGACAGTCAGTGCCCGGGAAATCGAAGAGCTCGCTCCGGAGGATTACCCCACCCGGTTGTTCACTCCCGGCCCCGGACAGGCTGCCGGAGCTCTGGGCCTTGCGGCTGCGGGTTTTGCCATGACCTACGCCGTCTCCCTGCTTGAGCGGCGCGGAAGCCGACGGGAAACCACTTGAACCGAATTGAAAGCTAGCCTATTCTCACTCTTAGGAGGATTGTATGAGTGTACCCTTTACTCGCACCCTAGGACGTTCCGGCATAAAAGTGAGTGCCCTCGGATTGGGCTGCTGGGCTATAGGCGGGCCCGCGTGGGCCGGCGAAACCCCTGTTGGGTGGGGAGAAGTTGATGACCGCGAGTCGATCCGAGCGCTGCATGCCGCCTTGGACAAGGGCATTACCTTTTTTGACACTGCCGACGTCTACGGGGCCGGACACAGTGAGCGTGTACTGGGCCAAGCGCTGGAAGGCCGGAAGAACGATGTGGTAATCGCCACCAAGTTCGGAAATGTCTATGACGAGGAGAGCCGCCAGATTACCGGGGAAGATGCCTCGCCGGAGTATATCCGCCGGGCCTGCGAAGCCTCGCTGCGCCGACTGGGGCGTGATTATATCGATCTTTATCTCTTTCACATTAATGGATATCCAGTGGAGAAGGCGGAACCTGTCCGGGAGACTCTGGAAGAGCTGGTAGGGGAGGGGAAAATCCGCTCCTACGGGTGGAGTACCGACTTCCCCGATTCCGCCCGCTTTTTTGCCGACGGAGAGCATTGCAGTGCCATCGAGGTGGAGCTGAATGTGATCGACGACAATCCGGAGATGGTGCAAATCTGTGAAAATCGTGATTTGGCCTGTATCAATCGCGGGCCGCTGGCAATGGGGATCCTCACCGGGAAATACAGCCGCTCCGCTACCATCGCGGAGAAGGATGTTCGCGGCCCCTTCAGCCCCCAGTGGATGAAATATTTCGAAGGGGGCAAGCCGGCGCCGGAGTGGCTTTCGAAGATGGAGCGGGTGCGCAACGTGCTTACCGCGGACGACCGCACGCTCGCACAAGGTGCTTTGGCCTGGCTGTGGCGGCGCAGCGAACAAACAATTCCCATACCCGGTTTTCGCACGGTAGCGCAGGTAGAAGAGAACGCCCGTGCAATGGAGCACGGGCCGCTGGAGCCGGGACGTATGCGTGAGATCAGGGATCTCATGAAGGAGTAGTCCTCTGCTACTCGGAGAGGCGGATGGACTATTCAAAGCTGACGAAAGCGCAATGTATCAATAAGCTCCAGGAGAAGGATCGGGAACTGGGGCGTCTGCGGGAGAGTGAGCGGCGCTATCAGGCCATCTTCCGTTATGCCTCCGTCTCTCTCTGGGAAGAGGACTGTTCTGAGGTCCGCCGCGAGCTTGATCGGCTTCGCGCGGAGGGTGTGGAGAATATACGTGAGTATCTTCGCTCCCACCCGGAAACCACGTGGGATCTGGTCCGGAAAATACGGATCCTCGACATTAATGAAACTACCCGTCAGCTCTACGGAGCGGAGTCAAAAGAGGAGCTGCTCGGCTCGCTGGAGTCCATCTTTGTTCCGGAGACAGAGGCCTTTTTTATAGAAGAGATGGTTGCCATCGCCGAACGGCGCTTCTTTTTCGAGGGCGAAACGATGGGCCGCACTCTGCAGGGAGAGCCGCTTCATCTACTCATCTGTATGTCCATACCTCCTGACCGGGAAGAGCACGATTATGTTTTGGTTTCTATCGTAGACATATCCAGCCGTAAAGAGCGCGAGGAAGAGTATGCACAGCTGCTGAAGGTGACTGAAGAGCAGCGCATCCGCTCGGAAAGTATGCGGGAAGTTACCCTGGCTCTCACTTCGACCTTCGACAGCTCCCGGGTACTCGATATCATTCTCAGTCACGCTCAGCGTCTGGTCAACTTTACGGCGGTGAACGTAAGCTTGCTGGAGAATGGGCGGATTCGGATCGTCTGTTTTTACGGCTACGAGCAGTACGGCAACAAGAAGGAAGATGCAGAAGAGCTCTACGATTCCCGGGAGTTGAAAAACGTGCGGCAGATCACCGAAGAGCAGGTGCCGGTTTTGATTCCCGATACCCAAAAGGATCCCGACTGGGTGGTCTATTCCCGCATTGGATGGATACGGTCGTTTCTCGGGATGCCCCTGGTCTACGGCAACCGCCTCATCGGAATGATCAACTTTGACAGCGATCGTCCGGAAGAGTTTAGTCATGAAGATATCCAGCGACTGGAGCCCTTTGTCAATGCGGCGGCGGTGGCCCTGGAAAATGCCCGGCTCTACGAAGAGTTGGAACGGAAGCTCGCCGAACGCTCCTCGGTAGAACAGCAATTGCGCGCTTCTCTTAAAGAGAAGCACGTGCTGCTTGAAGAGGTGCATCATCGAGTGAAAAACAATTTGAATGTGGTCGGTAGCATGCTCAGTTTGCAGCTAAACCGCATCTCCTCGGTGGAAGAGGCTCAAGAGGCACTGCGGGTGAGTGAAAACCGGATCCATTCGATGTCGCTGATTCATGAACATCTCTACCAGTCGGAGGATCTTGCCGCCATCGATATGCGCTCTTACGTAGAGAATATTCTTGCCGATCTGCGGCAAGTGTACCAGGGAGGTTTACCGATAGAGGTGACGACCCGCAGTGACAGTGAACAGGTGTATCTGGATATCCACCAAGCTATCCCCCTGGGGCTTATTCTCAACGAATTGATTTCCAATGCCCTGGAGCACGCGTTTCAACAGGCAAGCGAGGGGCAACTGAGGGTTGTTCTTGTAGCTGACAGTACGGCCAAAGGCTGGTACGAACTGCGGGTAAAAGATAACGGGCGGGGTTTGCCCGAGGATGTAGATCCGGAGAAAACTAAGACCCTGGGGCTACAGCTCGTTATGCTTCTCAGTGAGCAGCTGGGGGGCTCGATAACTACATGGCGGGAAAACGGCACGGAGATCGTACTCTCGTTTCCTAAGTGAAGGTTTTTCAATAGTACCGGAGACGTAGGCATTAGTACCGGAGACGTAGGCATTTCAAATTTCAACGTTCTGTGAAGTGTCGCAAGTGAGTAGAACAAGATGGGGTTTTGTTTGTATATTGAGTTTGTTCCCCCGAGGCCGAAACATGAGACCTTGAAAAGTGGGGAGCTCGAGTAACAGAGAGTATATATTTGGGAGAGGAGCATAGCATGAGTGAAGAGTTTATCGATATTGCAGTTATAGGAGGAGTGGCTGCCGGAGCAAGCGCAGCAGCTACGGCGCGCCGCAGTTCGGAAGATGCACATATAGTGGTGTTTGAACAAAGCCGCGATATCTCCTACGGCGCCTGCGGTATTCCCTATCATATCGAAGGGGTTATACCGGAGGCGGAAGATCTGGTGGCATTTACTGCAGACTCGTTTCGTGAAAAAAAAGGCGTCGAAGTGCGCACCGGTACCCGGGCGGTGGCGCTCGATGCTCAGCAGCAGCGGCTGACGCTCCAGGAAATTGATGGAGAAAAGAGCTACACCGTACGCTACGGGCGGCTGGTGATCGCCACCGGAGCTCGGGCTGCCTTGCCGCCGGTGGAGGGTCTCTCCCTCGGCGAACCGATATATACGGTGAGAACCCTCGAGGATGCCCGGGGGATCTATGAGTATATGGACCGGGCTCGTCCCGAAAGTGCAGTGGTGCTTGGTGCCGGCTATATTGGCCTGGAGATGGCGGAAGCACTGCGAGAGCGGGGACTGGAGGTGACGGTGTTGGAGCTGCTTGACCAGGTCCTTCCGGGAGCGGATCCGGGTATGGCCGCTATGCTCCAGAACACCCTCGAAGAGCGGGGAGTGACCGTGCACACTTCCAGTAAAGTGGACGCCGTGGAGAAAACAGCCGCTGGGGTGACGGTGCACTCCGACGGTCGGCAGTATCCTGCCCAGCTGTTTGTCGTAGCCGCCGGCATCGTGCCGGAGACGGAGCTAGTGCGGGAGGCCGGAGCAGAACTCGGGGCAAGTGGTGCCATTCGAGTGAATCGCAGAATGGAGACTTCGCTTCCTCACGTCTATGCCTGCGGCGACTGCGCAGTCGCACCCCATATGGTGAGCAGAGAAGAAGTCTACATCCCCCTCGGGACTACGGCAAATAAGCAGGGCAGAATTGCCGGAAAGAACGCCGCCGGCGGCGGGGAGGAGTTTGCCGGAGTTCTCGGTACCATGATCACCAAGGCCTTTGACACTGAATACGCCAAAACCGGGCTCGGAGAGACGGAGGCGCAGAGCCACTATACCGCAGAGGCGGTTACGATTAAATCCCGCTGCCGGGCAGGCTACTATCCGGGGGCGGGCCGGATTATGCTCAAGCTTATCTTCGAGAAGGGCAGCGGCCGTCTGCTGGGTGCGGAGGCGGCTGGCTGTGAAGTAAAGGCGCGGATCGATTCGCTTGCTGTTGCGACGGCGGAAGAGCTGGATGTGGAGCGGCTTTCTCAAATGGACCTGGCCTACGCACCGCCGTTCTCACCGGTGTGGGATCCGGTTCTGGTGGCGGCGAACGTTGCCAAAAAGAAGGTATGAGTCGGCGCTTCGGCCGTCTGAGCCGTACGATAGAAGCACCGATGTACAATGCCGTGTACTCGGTTTCGCATAATGCGGGTGCTGCCGTTCAATTGTGGGGCACCCGTCTGAAAGGATAACAACTATGGGGCAAATTCAAAACACCTCCGAAAACACCTCTGAAAACGCGTCGAAAGACCCCTCCCTAAGCTCCGGGGAGCCGGGGAGGAAGAAGCCGGACATCAAACGTCTTTTCCTGATCGGCATACCCATGCTGCTCGCGGCGATTTTTCTGAAAACTCTTGACGATGAGGCCCGGATTCTCTGGTTCGAAAACAACACCCCTACCCACACTGACGCTCGTTTTTTCCGCTTCTCGGGCGAAAAGGAGCGCAAGGTAAAAGTGGAAGCCGGTATGAAGCTCCAGGTAGAGTGGGAGGCGGAGGTGAAAAACGGCGAGCTTCGTGCGGATATTATGAACGACGGTGAGCGCACCGCTGCGTTGCGCGGCGCCGCGGATAGATGGAGGACACGGGCGGAAGATACTCGCAGCTACCGCTTGGTCGTTCGCGGTGAAGAGGCGCGGGGCTCCTTCACGATTTCTTGGACGACCTCGGAGGCAGGGCAGTAGTGCAGACTACTCAGCTTCTTCGGAAGTACGGCAGACGGCGCACTCCACTGCTCCAGTGATTTTCTGGAGAACCTCATACGACACTGGGACGCCGGTAGCATCGTTGCCTGCGGCCGGATATATCGTGTCGTACTGTTTGAGACCGGTATCGATGTAAACTTCCACCTCCTCCGGGAGGGCGAAGGGACATACTCCGCCGGGCCGATAGCCGGTAACCGATTCCGTCTCTTCCGCCGAAGCCATTCTTTGTTTCACTCCGGTGAGCCGCTTTACTTTTCCGGAGGAGAGCTTTCCCTCTCCGGGAAGGACAAAAAGCCGATAGTGCTCGTCCTTACCCTTCATGAGAAGAGATTTGGCGATCTGATCCGTGGCCACACCGATTTTCTGCGCCGCGGCCGTGGCGGTTGGGGTGCTCCCTTCCTCAAACTCCAATGCATGGAGTCCGTGGGCGGTGAGCACCCGTTCAACCTTTTCGGGAATCATTAGCTGACGGGCTTCTTGCGGCCTTGATGACGGTTGTCTTTTCCGCGGGTCTTCCCGTAGCTGTTGCGCCAGATTTTTCCGCGCTTACTGCGTCGATTTCCTTTTCCCATATTGCATGCCTCTCTTGCTTCAGTTTTGTGTCGGGCAAACGACATTGGTTTCTTAATCTTAAGGAGGAGCTTTTAGCATGTAAAGGGGCCGGAGGCGTTGCATTCAGAAAGAAACTGCCCTAAATGAAAGCTTTTCCGGAGAAAATATCTTTTGCTTTGAAAGCCTCAATGTTATACAGTACACACTATGCGGGAGACAATCGAAGAGGTTTTGGAAGAAGAGAAAAAAGCGCAAGAGAAAGTTCGCAAGGCGCGGGAAGAGGCTCAACAACGCACCGGAGAGGCCGAGAGAGAGGCGGATCGGATCCTCGGAGAGGCGCGAGAAGAGGCCCAAACTATAACTAAGGAACGGGTCGAAGCTGCTCGCCGGGAAACGGAACGGGATGCACAAGAGAAAAAACGCAGGGCCCGGGAGCAGGCTCAAGCGATGAAAGAGCGACTGCGGGACGGCCTTGACAGGGTGGTTGAAGAGGCGGTTGAGTTTTTGACCGTTCCGGAATACCGCCGGGAGGAATAACGCATCGTGCCCGGGCGCGCAGGAACCTATGGCTTTGTCAACGCAAAAATCAGGTCGAAACTCAGCAGCCTGCTTTCCGAACGGGACTATACTGCCCTCATGAAAAAAGGCAGTCTGGAAGAGACGATCGATGCCCTTCGCTCAACTCCTTACCGGGATGAGCTCTCCACGTACATGCAGACCGGCGATATAAAGTCGGTAGAGTTTGCCCTGTACATACATGAAATCAACACGGTAAAGATGGTGCACGAGATTTTGCACGGACCTGCCGCCGACTTTGTGGAGGCGCTCCTCCTGCGCTACGAGGTAGATATGGTGAAAAACGCCTTGCGGCTCTGGTTTGACCGTGCCGTACGGGGACGCTCGATAGCGGGTGCTACCGAGTACTTATACCAGGAATCTCTGCTCCACCCGCCAAACTTCACCGCGCTGGTTAACGCCTCCGGGGAAGAGGAGCTGCGTGCCGCTCTGGAGGGGACGCCTTACTACGATTTGCTTAGCCCAAAAGTGGCAGAAATAAAAGAGCAACAACATCTCTTCCACGCAGAGTTAGAACTGGATGCGTTCTTCTATCGGACTCTGGGCGAACGGACTGAGAATCTTCCGGAACCGGATCGCCGGCGGGCACAAAAGATTATTGGCGTCGAGATCGATATACAAAATATTGACCGAATAGCCCGCTTTGTCTCCTTCTTCGATGTTTCCGAGCGGGGGCAGTGGGATATTGTAATTCCCGGCGGATCGATTCCGCGGGAGGTGCTGCAGGAGGCCTATGGAAAGCGGGATGTGGAGGAGGCCTTGCACGTGATATTTGCCCGCAGTTATACGGGATATCAGCAGGCAACGGCGGAAGAAAAACGCAGTCCCTATGCACGCCTGCAGAACATCGAACGGCTCCTTTACACCATACTTCACGACGAGGTGAAGCGTCTTTTGCGGGGCTATCCGTTTACGATTGGTACGGTACTTGCTTATGTGTTTCTCAAGCGTCGTGAAATAGGATCGGTGATCCGCATTCTCAATGCAAAGTACTACGGCTTTAGCGAAGAACAAATACGCGAGGTGCTATGATTACGACCGCTTCGATGAAGCAGATGATTGCCGTGGTTCTAGACCGTGACCGGAAAGCATCGATACAGGCGCTTCTGGACAGCGGAACTGTCGACTTTATCGATATCCGGGAAATTCATGCCGACTGGACCGAGGAATTGCGCGAGGTGGAGCAGCCGGAGGAGGAGCAGCAGGTTCATGAGCTGCGTGAACGATTAGACAGCCTCCTGCGCAGCGCCGGTCGAACTCCCTCCTCCTCCGAGGCGGAGGAGGCGTGGGCGGAAATCGAAGCGATAAACCTGCAGAGGGCCGAGGAGATGATCGAAGACCTTGCCGCCGCGGTGCGCCGGGTGAGGGAGGAGCAGCGCAAAGTGCAGGAGGAGCTCAATCGACTGCAGGAGCTGCGCCGTCAAATGCCGCAGAGCGGTCTCATGTCCGGGCTGGCGGAAGGCAGTCACTCGTACATACGGGTGCGTTCCGGCACAGTTTCTGATGAGCGGCGCGAGCAATTGCATCGCGCCCTGGGAGACTACGCCGCCCTTTATCTTCCGGCAGAGGGGGAGACGGAGCGTGCCGATCTGCTGATCCATCTCAAGCGAGACGACGAGCGTATCGAGCAGCTGCTTGAGCGTTTTGGCTGGCAGAGCCGCACATTGGAGGAGAGTTCCGGCGGGAACAGTGACCGCGGGCACGCGAAAAGAGGCTCTCAGGGAGAGTCGAGGCAGCTCCCCGGGGAGGAGACGGAGCGCCGTATCGCAGAGTTGCAGCTGCGGCAGCAGGAACTCCAGAGCTCGCTTGCTGAAGAGGTGGATTCGCGGCAGGAAGAACTCGGACGGATACGTACGTTTCTCCGGGTCGGTGAGTTGAGCAGCACTATACAAAGCTTTTTTCGGCGCACCGAGCGTACGTTTCTCTTTTCCGGGTGGCTTCCGGCGGAGAAATGCACCGCGGTTGAGCGTAAGCTCCGGGATGCAACCGGCGGGCGCGGCTACGTAGAGTGGCACGACCCGCTGGACCCTCACGACCCCGAGGTTGCCGATGAAGTGCCGGTGCGCATGTACAATCCAAAGCTGCTGCGGCCCTTTCAGAAGCTGGTGGAGAACTATGCCGTGCCTGCCTACGGTACTATCGACCCTACCCCGTTTGTAGCCCTCTTCTACCTGGCCATGTTTGGGCTGATGTTCGGCGATGCGGGCCATGGAACGGTGGTGCTGCTGGGCGGGCTGATCGGCACGCATCTTATGCGGCGCAGCGGGCGGGCGACGAGCCTTTTCCCGTTGATCACCTGGTGCGGGGCCGCAGCGATCGTTACCGGACTGCTTTTCGGCTCCTACTTTGGGATGGGATGGCTGCCGCCGCTGTGGTTCGACTATCACGGCATAGTTGCCGGACACGAAGGGACGGGCAGCGTGAAGAGTTTGACGGATATCCTGGTGATGACCGTCTACTTCGGGATCACCGTGATTGCCGTGGGCCTGCTGCTCAACTGGATCAATCGTATTCGCCGTCGGGAATGGTTTGCGCTCGTATGGGAAAACGGCGGGCTGATCGTCGGATGGCTTTATGCCGGAGGAACGTACTGCGCCTTCTACTTCGTAGGACACAATTACCAAGCCCTTCCGTCGGGGCAGACTTTTGGGCTTTTGCTCCTGCTTCCAGTGGCCCTGCTGGCGGCCAAGCCGTACTTGGAGCGGCTCCACCGGAGACGAGCAGGCGATGAGGTGGAAATGTCACCGATCAATATGGTGATGGAGTGGCTGGTTGAAATACTGGAAATATTCAGCGGTTACCTCTCTAATACACTTTCCTTTATGCGTGTAGCCGGTCTCGGGATCGCGCATGTGAGCCTGATGATCGCCTTCTTTCAGATTGCCGAAATGGCGGCTGTGGGCGGAAGTTTTACGCTCTGGTCCTATCTGATTCTGCTTGCCGGCAATGTGCTGGTGATCGGACTGGAGGGGCTTTCGGCGGGGATCCAGTCGCTGAGGCTCAACTATTACGAGTTTTTTTCCAAATACTTCTCCGGAACGGGGAAGGCCTATGCGCCTATTTCGCTCAAGAGCAATGCTGGGCGAGAGGGCACCGGCGGCGGGTAGCAGTTACGCCGCAGAGATGTATGGAGCGAATATTCAGCGAAGGAGTGTACGAGATGAACATCGAAAAAGGCTGGTTTTTATCCCGAGTGCGGGTAAGTGTTGTCGTGATGGTGACGGTCATGGTATTTGCAAGCCTGGTGTTTGCCATGAACGCGGCGGCACAAGAGGAGCAGGCACAGGAGGAACAAAGAATTACCGCTGAAGAAGCGGGGGTTCAAAAGTTCGGCTTGATGGCGGCGGCCATCGCCTTCGGTCTCGGAGCCATTGGAGCCGGAATCGCTATTGCCAACGTCGGTGCGGCGGCGATGGGGACGCTCGGAGAAAAGCCGGAGTTAGCGAGTCAGGCTCTGATCTTTATCGCCCTTGCGGAAGGTTTGGTGGTCTTTGGCTTTATCACTGCACTGATGATTTTAGGACAGTTGTAACGATGCGCTACTTTCTTATCGGCGGTGAGGATGCGGTACTTGGATTCGGTATGGTTGGTGTCGAGGGCAGAGTCGCTGAAGATACCGAGAGTGCGGGAAGAGCGCTCGATGAAGCCCTCGACGATGAGAATGTGGGGATTATTATTATTACCGAGCCGGCTGCCGATTTGATACGTGAACGGGTCAACGAGTACATCTTCACCCGTGTGTTCCCTCTGATTGTAGAAGTGCCGGATCGGGACGGCCGGGGTGAAGAACGACCGGGTTTGAAGGAAATGGTCAATCGGGCTATCGGCATCAACGTGTAATGGAGAGAACTACAGCGAGGAATAGAATGGCCGAAACTGAGAAGCACAGCGGCAGTATCGACAACCCTACGGCGCTCATCGAGGCGATAGCTGCCGAAGCAGAGGAAGAGGCGGAAAAAGTTCGCCGCGAGGCGGAACGACAGGCGGAAGAGATCGTAAAAAACGCCGAGGAAAAGGTAAAGACGATTCGCCGCGAGGCGGAAGAACGAGCTGAACAGCAGGTTGAGTCACTCCGTGCGTCAAAACGGCAGGAAATCGAAGCGGAAGAGCGTAAAGCCTACCTCAATGCGAAGGAGGAGCTCTATCGAGAGGCGGTGGAGAAGCTTCACTCGCGCATGGAGAGGGTCACCCGGGAGGAGTCCTACCGGGTGATACTGCTGGGATGGGTGGCGGAAGGTGTGCTCGCCCTGGGTGCTGAAGAAATCAAGGTCAACGGCGGAGCCCGCGAACGGGAACTGATGGACGAGCGCTTTCTCCGGGATGCAACGGCGGAGGCGAAGCGGGCCGGAAGCGGCCCTGTCTCCCTCTCAACGGAAGATACCGCACAGCCCCTCGAAGAACCGGGGGTGGTACTCTCCGCCGAGAACGGCCGCACGGTTTTCAACAACCGTCTGTTTGCCCGCATCGAGCGGTATGAAAGCAGGCTACGCCGAATGGTTTATCGGTATATCGAGGAACAGACAGCGGAACAGGCGCAAGGGAATCGGGAAGGAAACGAGTAGCAGATGGAGAAACGGGTAGTCGGAACGGTACGCCGGGTCAACGGTCCGGTGATTGAGCTCCGGGATGTAGAAGATGCAATGATGATGGAGCTCGTGCATGTAGGTGAGGTCGGACTCGTAGGCGAGATTGTCAAACTCAGCTCCGGCAAGGCGATCGTACAGGTGTACGAGGACACCACCGGTATTGCTCCGGGGGATGCGGTCTACGGCTCCGGTATGCCGTTGTCGGTAGAACTAGGGCCGGGTTTAATGGGGCAAATTTACGACGGCATTCAGCGTCCCCTCGAGCGCCTTGCCGAGCACAGCGGCTCTTTTATCGAGCGGGGGCTGGAACTGTCCGCCTTGGACCGGGATACGCGATGGCGTTTTCGTCCCGTGGCGAAAGAGGGAAACGAGCTTACCGGGGGAGCGATACTCGGGGAGGTTGAGGAGAGCGAGCGGGTTACCCACAGGGTGATGCTTCCGCCTCAACTCTCCGGAACTCTGGAACGCATTGCCGAAGAAGGGGAGTATACGGTGGACGAGGAGATCGGATGTCTCAGAGACGGGGCGGGCGAGGAGCATCCCATCACGATGGCCCAGCGCTGGCCGATCCGCAACCCCCGGCCTGCCGTCGAACGCCGCCCGCTGAATATGCCGCTGGTCACCGGTCAACGGGTGATCGACACCCTCTTTCCTCTTGCCAAAGGGGGAACGGTGGCCATTCCCGGCGGCTTTGGAACCGGGAAGACGATGACGCAGCATGCGGTGGCTAAATGGTGCGATGCTGACATTATCGTCTATATTGGCTGCGGCGAGCGCGGTAACGAGATGACCGACGTGCTTACCGAGTTTCCCGAACTGGTAGACCCGCGTACCGGTCAGAGCCTGATGGCGCGGACCATTTTGATTGCCAACACCTCCAACATGCCCGTTTCGGCTAGGGAAGCGAGTATCTACACCGGAGTGACGTTGGCGGAGTACTACCGCGACCAGGGCTATCATGTGGCCATTATGGCGGATTCCACCAGCCGCTGGGCGGAAGCACTGCGCGAGCTTTCCGGCCGCATGGAGGAGATGCCCGCCGAGGAGGGCTTCCCCGCCTACCTTCCTACCCGGGTGGCAGAGTTCTACGAACGGGCCGGCTACATGACTACCTTGGGCGGTGCAGAGGGTTCGGTCTCCATCATCGGTGCGGTAAGCCCGCCGGGAGGTGATTTCTCGGAGCCGGTGACGCAGCACACCAAGCGCTTCGTACGCGGATTTTGGGCTTTAGACCGGCAGCTGGCCAATGCACGCCACTATCCGGCGATCGGCTGGCTGAACAGCTACTCCGAGTATGTGCAGGACCTGCTGTCGTGGTGGACAGAGCGGGTCGGAGAACAGTGGGAGAGTGATCGCCGGGAGATTCTTGACCTGCTGCAGCGGGAGGTTCGGCTGCAGCAAGTGGTCAAGCTGGTCGGCCCGGATGCACTGCCGGACAGCCAGCGCTTTATCATCGAGGTCTGCACGCTCTTCAAGAACGCGTTTCTGCAGCAAAATGCGTTCGATGAAATCGACCGCTACACTACCGTGGGAAAACAGGCCCGGATGCTGGAGGTGATTATGACCTACTGGCGGCGTGGACGGGATGCGATCAAGGAGGGTGCCACGATCGTGCGCATACGGCGTATCAAAGCGGTGCAGGATATAGTGAAGATGAAGTTCACCATAGAAAACGACGACGAAAAGAGTTTCGACAAGCTTCAGGCGCGGCTGGAGCGAGCTTTTGATCGAATGGAGTCCATGTATGAAGAGTAGCGACAAGACGCTGCTGGCGGGAAAAGAGTATGTAGGCGTCGATCAGATCGACGGGCCGCTGGTTTTTGTCCGGGGAACGCACCCGGTGGGGTATCGTGAATTGGTAGAGGTGGTCGACCCCTCCGGGCACACTCGGCTGGGGATGGTGTTGGACACCTCGGAGAATGCGGTGGTGGTCCAGGTGTTCGAAGGAACCGCCGAACTGACGATGCCGCAGACAAGGCTGCGTTTTCGCGGCGAGCCGCTCACACTTGAGGTGACGGAGGGAATGCTGGGCCGAGTATTCAACGGCCTGGGCAGGCCGATTGACGGGGGGCCGTCTCCGGTAGGGGCTGAGGAGCAGGATGTCAACGGTTCGCCGGTCAACCCGACCAGCCGCGAGTATCCCAGCGACTTTATTCAGACGGGCATCTCGGTAATCGACGGGATGAATACCTTGATACGGGGGCAAAAACTCCCCATCTTCTCCGGCAACGGTCTGCCGCACAACGAACTGGCTGCACAGATCACCCGGCAGGCGAAGATTCGCGGGGGAGAGAGCGATTTTGCCATTGTATTTGCCGCAATGGGGGTAAAACACGACGTAGCCCGTTTTTTTACTCGCTCATTTGAAAGCAGTGGGGTGCTCGAGAAGGTCGCCCTCTTTCTTTCGCTGGCCGATGATCCGTCAATTGAGCGCCTTATTACTCCCCGAGCGGCGCTGACTTTGGCGGAGTATCTGGCCTTTGACAAAAATATGCACGTCCTCGTGATTCTCACCGATATGGCCAATTATTGTGAGTCCTTGCGGGAGATTTCCACCCTGCGGGGGGAAATCCCCAGCCGCAAAGGATATCCCGGCTACTTGTACTCCGACTTGGCGGAACTCTACGAGCGTTCCGGGATGATTGCCGGCAGTTCCGGCTCTATTACTCAGCTGCCGATTCTCACCATGCCCAATGACGACATCAGCCATCCCATTCCCGATTTGACCGGCTATATTACCGAAGGGCAGATCGTTTTTGAGCGTGAGATGTACGGCCGCAATATTTATCCGCCCATCGCCGGACTTCCATCGCTTAGCCGGCTGATGAAGGACGGCATAGGCGAAGGGATGACCCGGGAGGATCACCCGCACCTCTCCAGCCAGATCTTTGCCGCCTACAGTTACGTAAAAGATGTCCGGAACCTCGCCTCGGTAATCGGCGAGGAGGAATTAACCCCGCTGGATCACAAATATATGGAGTTTGGGGAGGCCTTTGAACGGAATTTTGTTACCCAAGAAAAGGACGAGGACCGTGATATCGAACAGACGCTTGACCTTGGATGGGAAGTGCTCCGCAATCTGCCCACGGAGGAGCTGCACCGGGTGACAGACGAAGAGATAGAGATGTATTACGAAGGGTAAGGAGAAACGATGCGCAATGTAGCGCCGACCAAGACCAACTTGCTCAAGCTGAAGGACGAACTCAAGTTTGCCCGACTCGGTTACGATCTGCTTGATCAAAAGCGGAATATATTGGTGCTGGAACTGCTCAATCTGGTTGATCAAGCTACGGATTACCAGAACCGGGTGGAGAATGGACTGGCCGAGGCTTTTGAAGCGCTGCAGAAGGCGAGCCTGGGAATGGGGAAACTGCGCTTAGCCAGGGTGAGCCGGGCAGTCAACATAGAGGCAGAGATAAGCCTCAAAAACCGCAGGATTATGGGAGTGCAGCTGCCGGTGGTGGAGACGGAGTTCCATGAACACGGCCCCTACTACAGCCCTACGGAGACGAGTTTTTGGACCGACGGGGTTCTGCGGGAGTTCAAGGAAGTGCTGGAGCTGATGGGCCGGCTGGCAGAGCTCAAGGTCTCCATTATGCGGCTTGCCACGGAAGTGAAAAAGACCATCCGGAAAGTAAACGCTCTGGAAAAGATCGCTATACCCGAACTGCAGGAGAGCGTAGAATATATCAAGAGCCGGCTGGAGGAGAACGAGCGGGACATGTTTGTTCTGATGAAAATGGTGAAGGACCGGCTCGAACAAAGAGAGGAGGAGCGGGATGGAGGGACCGATACGTCGGATTCTCGTGTACATTGACGGAACGGAAGAGACAATCACCGCCGCCCAGTACGGTATTTGCCTTGCAGCGCAGACCGGAGCGGAACTGCATGCACTGTACGTGGTCAATACCCGCGCACTGGGCGATTTGGTAAAGGCGCGTATCTTTCTTGATTCCGAACAGGAGGAGTATCGTCGGGATTTGGAGTCGGATGCGGAGCGCTATTTGAAGGAAGTCCGTAAGCTCGCCCAGCACAAAGGAGTGGATGTCGCCGTGGAGAAACGGCGCGGGACGGTGCACCAAGAGATTAAGAAACGTATTGAGGAGATCGATGCGGATCTTCTCTTGATCGGAGAGATCTCGCACGTACGTAGCAGGAGAGACGAGTTTTATCACGAGACTGAACGCGCCATGCGGCTTGTGGAGTGTTCGGTGCTTATGGTAAAAGATGAAGAGCGCGTCTGGGATCTCTACGACGCGTTGCCGGAAGCATAGCTTTCGTCAGATCGGATAGGGAGAAGTAGAATGGCCTTTATTGACCTTGTGAAGCCGGAGATCATAAAAGTTCCTTTGGAAGCAAAATCCAAAGAAGGGGTGCTCCGGGAACTACTGCAGCTGCTCGTGGATGCGGGGCATCTTAAAGATTTCGACGCCGCCTACGATGCGCTTTTGGAACGGGAGTCGAAGGGAAGTACTGGCTTGGAAAACGGGATTGCCGTGCCGCACGCCAAGACCGATACGGTGAACTCTCTGACTCTGGCTATCGGGATAGCGCCGGAGGGCGTGGATTTTCGTGCTCTCGACGGTAATCCGAGTACACTCTTTTTTCTCCTCTTGGCACCTACCGATCAGTCCGGCCCTCATATCGAGGCTCTCAGTGAGATTGCCAAGGTGACCCAGTCTAAGAGTTTTCGTAAAATGCTGACCCACGCCGAGGATGCACAAGAGGTCACCGAACTGCTGCGGGAAGAGTAGCGTAGGACAGCCCCGCGACAAAAGCCTCCCGCGGCCGTCTTCGGAACAGCTGCGGGTGACGGCCCAGTTGAAGGAGACGGCCCAGTTGAAGGAGACGGCCTAGTTGAGGGAGGGAGAGCTGCCGGTT
>CAYFUX010000010.1:11877-30864 GCA_964346455.1 uncultured Spirochaetaceae bacterium | reverse complement strand
TTGAGGGAGGGAGAGCTGCCGGTTTCGGCGGCTACCCAGTAGATACCGCCCTTTTTGAACAGCGCTTCGCGCCAGGCAGTCTCCGGATCAGGGGAGAAGACGAGTCTGCTGCTGCCGGGCAGCACGATCCAATCCTGCCGGCTCAGCTCCTCCTCCAGCTGTCCCTGCGACCACCCGGCATAACCGGCATAAAAGCGAATATGCGGAGCCTGCTCGTCCTGATCTCCCTCCTTGAGTCCGAGAAAATAATCGTAGAGCAGTTCGAAATCGGGCTCAAAGACTACACCTTCCGCGGCTTCGATGGCGCCGTCACTCTTCGAGCCGTCGGGAAGTCCTGAGTGAAGCGCAAAGAGGTAGTTGCGGTCAACCGGGCCGCCGATATAGACCGGGTAATCGGAGAAAGGGGTCTCTTCGAGGCCCTCTGACAATTCGGCGAGGGTAGTGTTGCTCGGCCGATTGATCACCAGCCCGATCGCTCCACCGCTGTCGTGGCTCAGAATAAAGACCACAGTGCGGTAAAAGTTCGGATCCTGCAGGGACGTCTCGGATATAAGAAAGTATCCCGACAGGAAATCGGGGATCTCGTGTTCGTTCAAAGGCGGCGGAAGATGGTATTTGCGAAAATCCTTCATATATACAATATAAAGCTCACAGAACTCTTTTCCAAGTAGCTTTGTAGGCTTTACCACTTTGCTAACCCGCAAGATCTTGCAATAAATCAATAATTGTATATAGATATGCGTATAACACAAAAAATATCTACTTTTTATAGGAAAAAACAAAAAATATATAAAAAAATTGCGGAAATACTTGATTTTTTATTTTAAAAGCGTATATTGAAAGCATACTGCAAACCGCAGAGTTTTGCTTAGGAGGAACACCAATGAAATACGCACTTACCCTTATGCTCGCAGGAATACTGCTTTTTTCCGCCGCTCGCTACTGGATGCTCGATATTTTGGTCTTTGAGGCGGCAGTCTCGATGGTGGCTTTCGGGATTACCTGGATATTCCTACTGTTGAAGAAACGGGAGGCGGAACAACTGGCCGCTTCCGAGGATGTTGCAGAGAAGGACGGACGCTGCGCCGCATAGAACTCTCATCACCCCCCTCACCATAGAGAACTGCCGCAGCGGAAGCAATCCGGTGCGGCAGCATGTGTATTGAGGGAGGGACCCGTGAATAATTCTCCCATACCGGCCCGAACGCCTTTGACCTTTTTGTGGTAAAATCATAAAGTATACTACTTAATGGTACAAACTTTTTTCTTTGGGAGCGTATATGCGTAAAAACAGAATCTTTTCTTGTATAGTGACGGTGCTTTTCTTGTTTTCCTTTGCTGCCCTTCCCGTATGGGCGGGCGGTAAACAGGAGAAGGAGGAGCAGACGAGTTCAGAGGTGGAGCAGCAGTCTTCATCCGCAGAGCAGGAGCAAGAGCAGGGGAACGAGGCTACCCCGATTGAAGGCGGCAAAGTCAGCACGGACGGTGAGGTTGCCGCAGTGGTCAATGGGGAGAAAATTTCCATGAGCCGCCTCGAGCAGCAGGTGCAAAATTACCAACAGCAAATGATGCAGCAGGGCCAGCAGGTCCAAGGGATGGACCGAGGCGAACTGCGGCGTCAAGCGCTGGAATCGATTATCAATACCGAGGTGTTGTACCAAGTTGCCGTGGAGGAAGGCTATAACGCCCCGGAAGATAAGGTAAACTCTGAAATCGATTCGATCAAAGAGCGCTTCGGAGGCGAACAGGAGCTTCAGACCATGCTGAAGCAGCAGGGCATGAGCGAAGAGGAACTTCGCAACAATATCGCCCGCTATTACACCATTCAGAACTATATCGACGACCGTTTTGCTCCGGAGGTTTCCGTAAAAGACGAGGAGGCGAAAGCGTTTTACGATGAGAACACAGCCTCCTTTAAGCAGGAAGAACAGGTGCGGGCTTCCCATATTCTGATCGAAGCCAAGGAAGATGCTTCCGAGCAGAAGAAGCAGGAGGCTGAGGAGACCCTGGTAGAGGTTCAACAGAAGCTCGATGAGGGGGCCGAGTTCAGTGAGATGGCACGGCAGTACTCTGAAGGCCCCAGCTCAGAAAAAGGCGGCGACCTCGGTTTTATTACCCGGGGGCAAATGGTCAAATCCTTTGAAGAGAAAGCCTTTGCAATGGAAAAAGGTGCGGTAAGCGATATCGTCGAAACCCGTTTCGGCTACCACCTCATCAAGGTAACCGATAAAAAAGAGGAAAAGACGGTTCCGTACGAAGATGTAAAAGAGCGTATTGTACAGTATCTTGAGGAACAGAAGATGAGCCAGAATATCGACGCGTTTCTCAAAGAGAAGAAGCAGGAGATGGACATCGAGCGCACTGCGCTGCAGAACTCGCAGTAGCCCGATAACGCTCAGCAGCATCTAGCCTGCTGTGTCCTGCCTATACAAAACGGCCGCTCTCTCCATAACATTGAGGAGAAAGCGGCCGTTTTACTATACGGAACCGGGATCAAAGCCAGTTGATTACCTACAGAACCGATTGATTCTCCTGAGTACTCACATATCCTTAGTTGGGAGGAAACTCCTCCTCGGATCTGTTTTCTTCTGCGACCTCATTGCCCTCTGTGTCAGCTTTCTCCTCCCTGTGAAAGGCGTGTTCCCCTTGTTCCTCCGTAGTATCGCTTCCGTGCTCCTCGCCGGTGTGAAAGCGACGGATCGCGTTAAAGAGGTGTTCGATCGATACATGATTCTCTTCATTTAGTTCGTTGATCCGGCTCATTGAACTGCTGACTTCTTGGGTCTCCGATTCGATTTCCTGGATGTCCTCGTTCACCTTTCCGCCAATACTGTGAATCTCCTGCAGGGACTCGTTAACCCGATGTGTGCTGTTCTGCATGCGTTCGGCCCCTTCCTGAATATCCTGGGTGGTATGTGTGAGCGAGTTCATGGCTTCCATGATCTCGCGGCTTCCTTGCGCCAATTCCTGCATGCTGGAGGAGATCTCCGCCATCGACTCGCTTGAGCGAGTGGTCTCCTCATTGATGTGCCGAAAGGCTTCCTGAGTCTTGCCACTCATTTCGTTGATGCGGCCTATCCGGTCGGCAATGGTGTTTATGGTGGTCTTAATTTTTTTAGCGTTCTGGTTGGTCGTCTCCGAGAGGGTACGGATTTCCTCCGCCACCACGGCAAAACCGCGGCCCGCGTCTCCGGCGTGGGCCGCTTCGATAGCGGCGTTCATGGAGAGCAGGTTGGTCTGGCTGGCGACGTTGTTGATGATATTGATCACTTCAAGGATCTGGTTCACATCCCCTGCATTCTCTTCAATAAGCCGATTGGTTTCCTGCAGCTTTTCTCCCGTTTGGGCGGTGATCTCGGCCAAATTGTCCGCTGCCTCTCGACGCCGCTCGCTGATGGTGCTCACGTTTTCGATGCTGGCGGTCATCTCCTCTACGGAAGAGCTCGCCTGAGTTACCGAGGAGGATTGGCCCTCGATGCGCTGGGTGAGGCTGTTGATGTTGCCGGTGACGTTTTCGATCTCTGAAGAAGAGCGTTCCAAGTGGTGGACGAGATTTCCCGCCAGGGAGGTAATGTCGGAGAGGTGTTCGCTTATATCTTCGATCGAGGAGGTGGATTCGCTGGTAGCATTTGACACCTGGTTGTGCAGGGTGGTGTTGCGTCTGGCAAGTTCTTTGATATCTCGAATGACCGCGGAAAACTCGGTGACAAAGCTGTTCATCGAACGTGCCAGGGCGGACAATTCGTTCCTTTCCCCTTCATGAAAACGCTGGGTGAAATCTCCCTCTGAAAGCCCGGCCATCGAGTGCTGAAGCGAGTCCAGCTGCCGGCGTAGGCGAATCACCAGCAAGCCCGAGAGGAGGAGCACAATAAAGGTAATAGCAGCTGAGATGGCGATGGAGGTAGAGAGTAAGTTCCGCAGTTTCGCCTCCGCACCGCTGCGAATGCCCGATGCCACCTGATCGACGGTGAAGACAAAAGAGTCCCGGAATGAGGCGGAGAGGAATTCGATTTGGGATATTATTTCCTGTAGCTCCTTCCGCTTCCTGCCGTCTGCATCGGCATGGGCTTGTAGAAGTTTGGAAGAGCTTCCGCCGCCGGTAGTAAGCGATGCAATGCTGGTGTCGAGCTCTTCGATTTTCGAGCGGTTCAGTTCCATGGCTTCCCGCAGGGAAGCGGCGTATTTGTCGGCATAGTCCTCTCTTGCGGTGATCCGGGAGTAGAGAGAGGAGGAGAGGAGTTCGTCGACTTTCTGCTCGAACTCCTCATATGTGGAGGTGAATCTTTGGTACTGACGGGACACATTGCTGCCGGTCAGAACTTCTTGGAGATGAGCATGACTTTTGTACATAAGTGTTTTGACTTGAAAGCTTTTTTCAACCAACTGTTCAAACCGGGCGTTCGTTTGATTATAGCGGTACACTATGGCAAAAATGCTCAAAATGGCTATTATAAAGAGAAAATTGACCAGTATAAGGCGCGTGCGAATCTTCATAGGGAAGTATATTCCTCCTTCGTGGAATAGTGAGGCAAAATTTTGGTCGTTTTTTTATTAGAGTTCAAACAATAGTATAGGAAAATAGAATAAATTTCAACGCCTGTGCTGTAAGAAGGGTGGGGAAAAGTGTGTGAGAAAAACTACGACTTGATTTTTGACGCCCCTCTTATTATGTTATCTGTACAACGAAATACATATATATCTGTTAAGATATTAAAGGAGAAAAGAACGTATGCCAGAAGTACTAACGAAAGAGACCTTTCAGGAGAAAGTATTTGACTACGAAAACAAGAGCGAATGGGAATATCAGGGCGACGTACCGGCAGTCATAGACTTCTATGCCGATTGGTGCGGGCCGTGTAAGATGATTGCACCGATCATGGAGGAGCTTTCAGAAGAGTACGATGGACAGGTGAACTTCTATAAGATCGACACCGAACAACAACAGGAACTCGCTGCAGCGTTCGGTATTCAGAGCATTCCCTCCATTCTTTTCATTCCCACCGAGGGTAAGCCGCAGATGGCTGCCGGGGCGCTTCCCAAGGAAACCTTCAAACAGGTCATCGATGAGGAGCTGCTTGGTCAAAAGAGTAAAGAACAGAGCTAAAGATGCCTTCGCAAAAGTGATCATCTACCAGGAGGCCGCGCAGTACGCGCGGCCTTGTGTGTGTTTGGGCAGCAGAGAACCAATTTGGGCAGAATTAGGGCAGCAGAGAAGGAAGTGCCGCCGGGGCGCTTGTCCACGCCTCTATGAAGCTGGAGCTATGCGAAAGTGGGTAATGGGCTGGTTATCGGCCTCGCGTACAATGACCGCTTCCACCGGGGAGTGGGGCTGTATTTCGCTCACTTCTACCCCGATGGTGTCGCCGAGGCGCGCTTCTGCGAGATAGTGAATCTCGTAGCTCAGGGGAACGCCGTCGTTCTGCCACCCTTGTTCTTCGAGTATGGAGGTGATCCAGCTCAGATAGTGCGCATTGTTGACATGCCGATTTAAATCAAGATGCCCGGTTTCGATCTGAATACGTCGATACTCCTGCCTAGAGAAAGTGAGCTGCATTTTCCCGAGGGAGGCTTCGAGAGCCCGTTTGTCGGGGACGGGAGGAAGACGGTCGATTAAATGATGTACGCGCACCGGTTTACGGCGATTGAGATCAACCATGAGCCATTGACTGGTGGCCAATGCCATGGGCTCTTCTCCAGGTTCTTCTCCGGGCTCTTCCAGGCGGTAGTCGCGGTAGTAGCGTAGCGTATCCGTTTTCCACGGCCAGGTTTCCACCTCCAGCGGCGTATCGGAAGCGGGAAACCGAGCGAGCCACACTTTGAAGCGGCTCAGCATCCAGGTGAGTTCCTGGTGGTGGAGCTCACGCATTCCGAGTCCCAGTGCGGTGACTTGGTTTCCCGCAGCCTGGTGCAGAAGCAGTGAGATGCGGTCCAGAGGAAGTGAGGGGGAAGGGTGATCCTGGGGCACTTTCCAGTATGCGGTTTCCCTGTGGATGGCCGGATGGGTGTCGCTCATACGTTATTCCTCCCGGTAACGGCGGTTAAGTGGAAAAGGGCATAAGAGGATGAACAAGTCGCTCGATCGGCACCGTATCCAACTCGAGGACCGAGTGGACGATCCCTCCGGTGAGGAGGGTGAGGATGAGATCCGCATATTCATGGGCGTAGTCCGATGAATCGCCGAACGCAATCTGTAAACCTTCCTGCAGCATTGACTTCCAGCGCCTGTAGGAATGCTGAATCTTCTCTTTGATTTGCTGGTCGTGGGTAATGGCCTCATGGATCAGATAAAGATGCAGTTTACCGCGAGTCTTTGCGTTGAACACCTCCCGGAAGAGCACTTCGAGCACGTTTTCTGTAGAGTTGTCTTCCAGTTCTTTCACCCAATCGAGAAGACTTGTAGTAAGTTTTTCCATATAGATGTCGGTGACATCGAAAATCAGCTCCGCTTTTGAAGAGTAGTAGTAATAGAGGGTTCCCTTGCTGATACCGAGAGATCTTGCAATATCCGAGAGGCTGGTATCGTGCGCTCCCTGTTCGATAAACAGCTCGGTAGCCCTGTCGATAATTCGTTTCCGGTTATCGATTCCCGCATAATCCTGTTTGCTTTTCGCCATTCCCTTTTCTCCCTCTGTGTTCTAAAACCTACTCCCGCCGCAACCCTCATGTCAAGCTTATAACGCTCAGCTTTCCAGGAGAGAGGCTGTGAGGGAGACGTTTCGGGGGCGCAACGCTGCGGGAACAGATTGTCCTTAAAGGAGGTTTTGGTTATACTGTGCCGATATGCGGGAACTTATAGAACTCATTATATCGCGAGGCGGTGAGGATGAATCGCTGCCGATGTATCTTGGTACGGTAACCTATATCGAGGGCTCCGCTGTCCGCGGAGTAGGGGCTACTATGGCGGTATCTCCGCAGGGTGAGCTTGCTGGCTCGGTAAGCGGGGGCTGTATAGAGTCCACCGTCTACAGCGAAGCCCTCCGCTTGCGGGAAAAAGGCCACACCCGGGCGCTTACGTTTTGTTCCACCGACGACGACCTGGTGGGAACGCCGGCTCCCTGCGGAGGAACCGTGGGGGTGGTGATTTACCCGGCAGCTCCTCAGGTGGCGCAGGCACTGAAGAAGCGGCTAGAAAAAGGTCTGGACGAACGCTGGGGAGTGATTACCGAGGGCGATCAGGAGCTGGTGGGAATCTCCTTTACGCTGGATGCCGGAGGTGGCTTGCGCAGTGCAGTACTGCCGGGCGGAGGGAGGCTGAACAAAGCGGCGAGCGAGGTGTTGGCGGGCCGCCTCCGAGAAATACGCCGCCCAGAGATCATCGAGGAGGGGACGCTGAAGGCGTTTCTCATGTACCGCCCCGCAGTACCGCACCTCTGCATTGCCGGGGGGTCGCATATCGGCAGTGCTTTGTTGCAGCTTGCAAAACGTGTAGGGTGGCGGGTTTCGGTAGTGGATCCGAGGGAAATATTTGCCGAGGAACGGCGTTTTGCTGAGGCGGACACGCTGATTCATGAGTGGCCGGCGAGGGGGTTCGAGCAGCTGGGGGTGAATGAGGAGACCGCCGTGGCAGCGCTCACCCACAACGAAGAGATGGATGATGAGGCCATGTCGGAGGCCCTACGTCGCGGCTGCTTTTATGCGGGAGTGCTTGGCAGTACTCGCACTTTTGCCGAGCGGAAAGAGCGGTTCGCCGCACAGGGATTCGATGCTACTCAGCTGGAGCGGTTGCACGGACCCATTGGATTGGATATCAAGGCGGCTACGCCGGAGGAGATAGCTCTTTCGGTGATGGCTGAGGTCGTCAATGACTACAGGATACGGTATGGCAAAGAAGCCTGAGGATCAACGGAGACGGTACGAGCCTGGTAAAGAGAACCTCGATTTTATCCGGGAGAGCCTCGGCTATGCACAGCGGTACAAGGGCTCTACCTTTGTTGTAAAGATCGACTGTCCCGTAATCGACCATTCTTTTTTTCCCACGGTGCTGCAGGATATTGCCCTCTTGAGCCGGGCCGGCGTGAAGATTGTACTGGTTCCCGGTGTCGGGGTACGGCTGCGCGAGACGCTGCGGTACTACGGTATCGAGTATCCGCTGCATGCCGGGGTGCGGGTGACCCGGCCGGAGGCGCTCCCCTTTGTGGAGATGGTCTCCTTTAGTGTCTGCAATCGGATTATGGCGGGCTTGGCGGAGGAAAAGCTGCGGTCGTTGATAGGCACCTGGGTGCAGGCGAAGAGCCGCGGAGTTCTCAAAGGGGTCGATTTCCAGTTCACCGGTTCGGTAGAACGGGTGGAGGGGGAACCGCTGCAGCGTATCCTGTCGGAAGGCTTTATCCCCATCCTCCCGCCTCTGGGGTGGAGTGGTACCGGGAGAACCTACAGCCTCTTTGGTGATGAGCTGGCAGTCGCCGCCGCCGTGGTGCTCGGAGCCGACAAACTGCTCTTTATCGGTAGCGGCGAGGCACCCGGGCAGGAAGATTTCATCCTGCCCGCTGCGGTAGAGCCGGCCCCGGGAGGAACTATACATCGTTTGACCGTGCAGGAGGCGCGTGAACTGGTTCGGCTCAACAGCGGGACCAAGAAGCCTGCGGAAACCAGAGCGGGGGAGCTGCTGGAAAGGATCGAGTCCGGCCGGCGAGCCTGCGAGAGCGGGGTCAGCAGAGTTCACATCGTCGACGGCAGCCGCGACGGAGTGTTGTTGAAAGAGGTGTTCTCGAATATCGGCAGCGGTCTGATGATCCATACGAATATCTTCGAATCGATTCGTCCGATGGAACGCGGGGATATCTCCGACGTCCTCCACCTCATGGAGCCCTTTATCGAAGAGAAGAAACTCGTTGCTCGGGATGCGGAGGCGCTCGTAAAGCTCTATCCCGACTACGTGGTGTATGATGTAGACGGGACGGTGCACGGCTGTGCAGCCCTTCACGAGTATCCCGGTGGGCAAGCGGAGATCGCGGCGGTAGCGGTAAACCGCAGTTTTGCACGAGTGGGGATAGGCCGGCGGCTGGTGGAGTTTCTCCTCGAACGAGGCCGTGAACGGGGTTTACGCAGAATTTTCGTTCTTACCACCCAGGCTGCAGACTGGTTTGAGCGGCTCGGCTTCAAAGAGGGAGAGTTGGCGGATATCCCGGAGAAGAAGCGAGCCGCCTACGATGAGCAGCGTAATTCAAAGGTGCTGGTTCGCGATTTGTAATTGCCTCCCTGGACGAGTGCAGAGGTGCTGTTCCTGGAGCGGCTAACCGAGCATTCGGGCAGTGAGCCATATAAGCAAAAAGGGGCCCGTCAAGAGCAGCGCTTGAGAGATGCTTCGGCGAGCGGGCGCAAACTCAATTCTCTTGGCATCTTCACGGTAACAGCGGCTTTCCAGGGCACAGGAGACTTCGCCGATCTGCTGGAAAAGTTTCTCGAGCAGCGGGGCGGCGAGCCCGCGAATGCGGACGAGGGGATTGCGAATTCCCTGAGAGAAGCGAGCTTTGCGCGCGTCCCGGACCTCGGTGAAGGTGTCGAGCAGCAGGGGAATAAAGAGTAGGGAGAGACTGATATGGGTAGCCACCGCTCCTTCGCGGATGCCCGGTACGGGCCTGAGCAGCCATTGTGCAGTACCGTGGAGTTCTCGCGGAGGGGTGATAGCGGTGAAAAGCAGTCCTGCCGTCACCACGGTAACAAAGCGCCATGCCGCCTCGCCCCCTGCATACACTTCGCCTCTGAGGGCGTGAGGAAGGAATATGATCAGCGCTAAGAGGCCAAAGACCTGCAGTTCCCGCCCAAACTTCCATACCGGCACGCGTCCGGCGAATAAAAGCAAAGAAAGATAGAGATTCAGCGCCATTAGCTGCATGGCTCCCGCTCCGAGGGCTGTGAAGACGGTGAGAAGTACAATAAGCGGCTTTATTCGCGGATCGAGTCGATGAAGGGGCGTGTTCTGCGGTCTAAAATGAAAGAGATTCAGTTCAGCCACGAAAGCCTCTCGGGCTGCCGTTCAGTTCCGGGAGGAACCCGGATACCAAAGTCGGCGACCTGCGGAAGGATTGCTCCGGGGGCGCCGTTGAGGACAATACGACCCTGATTAAAGACAACCAGCCGCTGGGCATGGGCGCAGCTCTTTTCGATTTCGTGCGTAACCAGGATGATCGTGTGTCCCCGCCGGTGAAGTTCGAGGATCTGCCGGAGGATGGAAACTACTCCGGGATAGTCGAGATTCGAGAAGGGCTCGTCCAGAATGATCACCTGCGGATTCATTGCCAGAACTCCGGCGATGGCGAGCCGCCGTTTCTCGCCGCCGGAGAGTTGATGGGGGCGGTGTTCCGCAAGGTGAGTGAGGCCTGCAATCTGCAGTACCTGTTTCACCCGTTCCTCTACCTCCCGGGGGGGCAACTTGAGGTTTTGGGGGCCGAAGGCGATATCTTCTCTTACGGTTTGCCCCACGATTTGGCTGTCCGCATCCTGAAAAACCAAGCCTACCAGCCGACGGGTATTTAGGGGAGCTGTATGTGCGCGGGTTCCCGCTACCCAAACTTCCCCCTCCGTAGGTCGGTAGAGGGCGTTGAGATGCCGGGTAAAGACGGTTTTTCCGGAACCGTTTTTTCCCGCAATAAGGAGAAATTCGCCGGGATGGACTTGTAGCGTCACCTCCGTGAGGGCCCGTGTACCGTCGGCAAAGGTATGACTCAGATTGCGGACATCGATAATCGGGCCGTCCCCGCTGCGCTCGAGTCCTTCTTCACTGCTCATTGGCGAAAAGGCGCCGGAGCCGAGGCGTAAAGGCTCGACTGACAAAAGCGGCGGCAGTTACTTTGAGGGCGTCTCCCGGCAGAAAGGGCAGGAGACCGGTTCCGGCGGCGGCTTCCCAGCTCATTGAGGAGCTAAACTTCAGCCACGGCACCCCAACGGCAAAGATCAGGAGTGCGCCGAGGGCTAACGCAAGCAGGTCGCGGAGCATTGAACGGTTGTGCACGTCGGCTATGAGGGCTGTGCAGTACACCGCCGGCAAATAGGCGATGAGATATCCGCCGGTGGGGCCAATGAAATGTGCAAAACCGCCGGTCCCTCCGGAAAAGATGGGCAGTCCCAGCGCCCCGAGAAAGAGGTACACCGCCACGGAGGCCGCAGCGGTGCGGCGGGGCAGCATAACGCCGGCGAGGAGGACGAAAAAATTTTGCAGTACGATCGGAACCGGCCCGATGGGGATGGAAATATAAGCACCTATTGAGATAAGCGCGGTAAATCCTGCTGCTGCCACGGTGCTGCGTACATTATCGCTTGAGGCAGTTGCTTCTGCGGTGTTCATATAAGTTCTTGTACCTTAGCCTTTAGTTCGTCGAGATCAAACGGTTTAGAGAGGACCGAATCGATGTGAAACTGCTGCGCAAGCTCCTGAATTGAGTCGTTTTGCGTACGGATCTTACCGGAAATGGCAATGATTTTGATGTTTTTGTTGCTCTCCCGGGTCTCTATAAAGGTCTCGATCCCCCCCTTGTGAGGCATAACGAGATCGATAATAAGCATATCAACGTCATTGTTGCGCAGAATCTCCTGGGCCTCGTGTCCTCCGGTAGCTTCGAGGACCGTATATACTGAATTCTTCAAAGCTTTTTTGATTAAATCCCGGATATATCTCTCGTCGTCCACCACAAGGATCGTGGGCATCGTATCCCTCCCGAAACAGAATAAGAGAGCTCGTAAGCTAACCTTCAGTGCTACTGTAACCTAATTTTTTCGATTAATCGACATTGTATTGTACATGATATTCGATATAGTCGAGAATTTTGCTTGATTCTTCGGAGACAAAAAAATCCTTCCTCCAGGTCGAAGGGACGAACTGTTCGTAGCTGAGGAAATCAAAAAAGCCGAATAACTGGTTGTAGAAGCCGGCGGTATTTAACAGAGCGATGGGCTTGCGCATGCCGTCGCGGTAGTGCATTGCCACTACCTCCAGCAGTTCCTCGAGAGTGCCAAAGCCGCCCGGCATTACGACGAACGCATCGGCGCGTTCGATCATGAGGCGTTTGCGTTCATGAATCGTTTCGGTGAGTAGGAGTTCGTCCCCGTTTTCAAAGCGCTGTTCACGTTCCCGGAGGTACTCAGGGATAATCCCCACTGCTGCTCCGCCGGACTTGATGGCGGAATGAGCCACTTCATGCATTAAACCGACGTTGCCTCCCCCGAAAACAAGGGTGTGTCCCCGGGTGGCAAGACGTTCACCAAAATCTTCTGCGGCAATGCGGTAAATGGATGGCGTGTTGCTGTTGGAAGAACAAAATACGCAAATATTCATATTAGTGCATCATACCATATTTTTTGGAAGGAGTTAAAGCAGATGCGGAGAAGCTCCGGACTTGAGCGGCCGTACGCTTGGCTCTCCAGAGATCAGGGAGTGAAAATCTTCTTCACCTCCCCAAGCCCCTCGACGAGCATATCTATATCTTCGGGGGTGTTGAAAAAGGCCAGGGAGGCGCGGACCGTGCCCGGGGCGCCGAGACGTTCCACATACGGCTGCGCACAATGAAATCCCGCCCGTACCGCGATGCCCTGTTCGGCAAGGATTGTCGCAGTATCGTGGGGGTGAACCCCCTCTACATTGAACGAGCAGATCGCTCCCTGCTCCGGATCGTGGGGTCCGTACAGTTTGACCCCTGTCAGAGCGTCAATGTGCTCGAGAGCATAGTGCATGAGCCGCTCCTCGTGGCGAGCAATGCGTTCGAGCTCGACTTCCTCGAGGAAGTCGAGCGCCGCCTCGGCGCCGAACACGCCGGCAATATGGGGTGTTCCCGCTTCAAAGCGCTGAGGCGGTTCCCGATAGTCGGAGCTCTCTTTGCGGACCCGGGTAATCATATCCCCGCCGGTGAGAAACGGAGGAAGCTTTTCCAAAATGGTTCTGCGTCCGTACAGAACTCCTATCCCGGTGGGCCCGTAAAGTTTGTGCAGGGAGAAGACGAGAAAATCGGGATCCAGATCCGTTACATCCACCGGGCGATGGGCTGCGAGCTGGGCGGCGTCAACGACAAAGAGAGCACCCGCCGTGCGGGCTGCGCGGCGCAGATTCTGCAGCGGGGGGGTGACGCCGGTAACGTTGCTCATCGCTGAGACGGCGACAAGGGCAACCTTCTCGTCAATAATGTGTTCGATCTCCCCGCACTGAATATCTCCTGTGACCGCATCTACAGGAATATACCGCAGTTCGGCTCCGGTACGGGCGGTAAGCTCCTGCCACGGCACCAGATTGGCGTGGTGCTCGAGTTCGGTGATTACCACTGCGTCGCCGGGGCCCAGCTGCTCCCTGCCCCAGGTGCCGGCAATCAGATTCACCGCTTCGGTAGTGCCGCGGGTGTAAATAATTTCCTCCGGTGCGGCGCCGATAAAGTCGGCGATGCGGCGGCGGGTTTGTTCATAACGGTCGGTTGCTTTGCTGCTAAGCTCATACAATCCCCGGTGGATATTGCAGGAGTAGCGGCGATAGTAGTCGCTTACCGCCTCTATTACGTTCTCCGGGGTGGGGGCGGAGGCGGCGTTGTCCAGGTAAACGAGCGGTTTTCCAGCCATTTTTTGAGAGAGGAGGGGAATACGGGAGCGAAAATCGCGGATTTCATGATCTTCCATACGGCTTATCCTTTTGGATTGAGCCCGGAAAGACGGTCGCGGTATGGCGGGGTAATAATTCCGCTTTCGGTGATAATGCCGCTGATGTATTCACTGGGGGTTATATCGAAGGCCGGGTTGTACACGTCTATATTCTCCGGGGCGATACGGCTGCCGTTGACGGTCGTTACCTCTTCGGACGCTCGTTCTTCGATGTTTATCTCCTGTCCCGACTCGATGGAAAAGTCGATAGTAGAGATAGGAGCCGCCACATAGAAGGGGATATTGTGGGCCCTGGCGCAGAGGGCCAACATATAGGTGCCGATTTTGTTGGTAGTGTCACCGTTGAGTGCTATGCGGTCGGCGCCAACGATAACGAGGTCGATCGCCCCCTGCTGCATAAGAAAAGCAGCTGCGTTGTCGGCGATCAGTTTTGATGGAATGCGTTCCTGGAGCAGCTCCCAGGCGGTGAGCCGGGCTCCCTGCAGCCGGGGGCGGGTTTCGTCTGCATACACGAAAACCTCTTTCCCACTGCGAAAAGCTTCCCTGATTACACCCAGGGCGGTGCCCCAGCCGGCAGTTGCCAAAGCGCCGGTGTTGCAGTGGGTTAGAATAGTGGCTTCTTGCGGGATCACACTGTTGCCGTGATTGCCAATGCGCCGATTGGTGCGGATATCCTCGTCGTGGATTGTCTCCGCTTCCTCACGGAGAGCGGTGCTGATGCTTATTACCGACTCTTCAGAATTAAAATCGGCGATGTGTAGCATGCGTTGTACAGCCCAGTGCAGGTTGACTGCCGTAGGGCGAGCGCGTTCGAGAAAGTGCCCCGCCTCTTTCAATTTAGCGAGGAAGGTCTCTTTGCGCTCCTCGCTGAACTCCAGGGAGGCGAGATACATACCGTAGGCGGCGGTGGCGCCTATAGCCGGCGCCCCGCGGACTACCATATCACGGATTGCAAACTCGACATCACGATAGTTGGAGCAGTAATAGTAGGTATATCTATTGGGCAGCTCGCGCTGATCGATCAGCTGTAGCACCCCTTCATTGAACTCAATAGCCTTAATATCTTTCATACGAGTAAACTCCTGTGGATAGTTGAATGCCGGTACACTACAGGCAGCATAATATCAATAACCGAAGACAAAATCAATTGATGGGCACTCCTCCGAAGGACGGTATGGCATAGCCTTTTCCGCTTTTCTATACTAGAAGTACAATCCCGGCGAGTTCGGGGAATGCTGGAGGCTTCGATGAGCACATCGAGGAGGAGACGGAATTGGAGGCAAGTTCAAAAATCCGATTGAAGTTCTTTCAAAAATCTTTAATGTTTGAAAGTGTTTTGATCGTTACGAATGGGCAAAGACTATCTGGAAAAGGCCAACTAGATAAGGCCAACTAAAAAGGACGGTGTATGGGTGAAACCTTGCAGTATTGTGAATTGGACCTCGAGGAAGGCGAATACCGCCCTACGGTAATCGTAGTCTTTGGCGGGTACGGGGACCTTGCGCAGCGAAAATTGCTCCCCACGCTTTATTCGATGTTTAAAAACGGTGTGCTCACTGGCGAATCTTCGATTCTGGGATTCGGACGCAGGAGTTATGATGACCGGAGCTACCGGGAGATTGTACGGAGGGCGATACAGGAATCCGAGGAGCCCGAAGAGCCCGACAAAGAGTTGCTGGAGGCTTTCTGCAGTCGTACGTTTTTTGTACAGGGGCGTATCGACCACTCCGAGGAATACGGGGCGCTGGTGCGCCGGGTTGAGGAGCTGCGGGGCAGCAGGCGTCTTGATGTTCTGTATTATCTGGCCATCCCCAGTGCTCTCTATATGCCGGCGGTACAGGCGATTCACCGCTCCGGCTTGGATACTAGTCCGGAGTGCAGTAAGATCGTGATCGAAAAACCCTTTGGTCGTAACTTAGCCACCTCTATGGAACTCAATGCAGCGGTGCGGAAGGTCTTTGAAGAAGAACAGGTCTATCGGATGGACCATTACCTCGGCAAAGAGACGGTGCAGAATATAATTTTCTTCCGTTTTGCCAACAGTATCTTTGAGCCGATGTGGAATCGCAACTTTATTGACAATGTTCAGATTACGGTTGCGGAGGACATCGGAGCAGGCCATCGGGGAAGTTTTTACGAAAAGACCGGAGTGATTCGCGATATATTTCAGAATCATCTGCTGCAAATGCTCTCGCTGATCGCGATGGAACCTCCCTCCAGGTTCCGCGCCAAGGAGGTGCGGGATGAAAAGGTAAAGGTACTGCGTGCGCTGCGAAATGTTGCCTACGAGGAGGTGAATGATTACTCGGTAGTCGGGCAGTATACCTCGGGAACGGTGGGGGGCGAACAGGTTCAGGGCTACCGTGAGGAAAAGGATGTGGACCCCGACAGCACGGTGCCCACCATGTTAGCTGCCAAACTCTTTGTTGAAAACTGGCGCTGGGCAGGGGTGCCGTTCTACGTACGTACCGGTAAACGGCTGCCTCGCAAGGTGACGGAGGCGGTGATTCAATTTTCTCAGCCGCCGCTGAAACTGTTTCGGGACGACTGCAAACCGTTGGAGCCCTCCTATCTCACCCTGACAATACAGCCGGAAGAGAAGATCAGTCTGCATCTGGGAGTAAAGTATCCGGAGTCGGCCAATGTGTTGATTCCGGTGGATTTGAGTTTCCGCTATCGGGATTACTTTGAACGGGAGCCGATCTCGCCTTACGAAAGGCTGTTCCGGGATTGCCTGCAGGGCGATCAATCCCTCTTTGTCCGTCAGGATGATGTGGAGGCGGCCTGGGAGTTTGTCGATCCGTTTTCGGCCCGCTGGGAAGAATGTGAATGTACGGATTTCTATCCTGCCGGCTCATGGGGGCCTGAAAGTGCGGAAGAGTTTATACGAAAGGACGGCAGAAGATGGATTACCGAGTAGTACGCGATGATAGGCCTGAAGCCCCGCTCCGGAAACGAATCGTGAGCTTGGCGGAGAACGCCGAAGGAAAGGACGTTCCTTTTCTCTTTGGTGTCTCCGGCGGCTCTACTCCGAGAGAACTCTACAAAGAGCTGGCGGAACCCTTCTCCCGTCTCCGGCAGGTGTATCTAGTTCAAGTAGATGAGCGAATCGTCGGTTCCGACAGTGAAGACCGGAATTGGAACATGATCGACGGGGTTCTGGCGCGACCGGCGGGGATTGACGCTGAGCGCTGCATTGTGATTGGAGCGGAGGAGTCGGCGGCGGAGTACTCCCGCAGAGTACAGCTGTTGCTCGAAGAGCACGGCCGTTTCGGTCTTGATGCCGTGCTGTTGGGAGTGGGAGAGGACGGCCACACCGCTTCGGTATTTCCTGAAGAGGAGGATTTTCATCGGCCGGAGCCGGCCTACCGTTCCTCGTCGCCGCGCTACTCTCATCCACGGATTACCCTTTCGCTCTCTTTTCTCAAAAAGAGTGAGGTGCTGTTTCTTCTGGCAAAGGGAGAGAGAAAGCGGGCAGCACTACAGGGAGTGTTGTCGGGGGATGTTGCGCTTCCGGCGGCCTATCTGCCGCCGGAGCGGACGGAGGTCTATACTGATCTCGACTGACGGAGCGGATCAATCATCTTGCTGATCGTCCGTCTCCTCGCCTTCCACTAGAGAAAACGGTTTTACCTGAGCGCCGGGAGTGGATTCCTCCTTCAATTCCTCAATGAGGTGGACCTTCTGGAAGGGGATCATCAGATGATCCGCTTCGCCAAAGGTTTTCATCACCTCCTCTTCTGCAGGATTGATAATCAAATTGCTGCTTTGAGCGGGCAGCTCTATCTCTTTGATCGAGACAAAATATGGATGAGTCAGGTCCAGGTTTCGCGCCTTGAGGACCACTTCTTTTTCATTCCAGGTGAGATGAACGCGGTAGAGCGACACAGACGGCTCCTTTTGCATAAGCTTGAAGTACCGATACACTATAACGTGCACAGATCGTTTGGCCAATACGCTGTGCCCCTTGCACAGCCGGGGAAAAGGTAGGAGAATGAGGTTATGGCGACCGATGAGAAGCTCCGGAATGCTCCGCCGCATGTAGAGAAACAGGTAGAGGAAGAACAGGTGTTCTACACCGTCTTCTGGTCTCTTCTGAAAAAGGTGGATAAATATCAGATCATTACCACCGTACCCCAGCGTTCGGGAATTTCGGAGATCTATTACATGGATGGAGGTCACCGTATCCACCGCCTGTTCATGACGCGGGTGTGGTACGGGGGCTTGCGTTCACAACTGCGGAGGGATACTGATCCTGAACTGGTAACTGACCCCCGGTATCGGCGTATTCTTCAGGAGTATGAGTGCTACTACCGCTATACCCTTTCGGAGAGTTTTCAGGATATGGTTGATTTGCTCTACTTTTTCGCCACTACTCATCTTTCGGAGGGCAATGTTCCCCCTCACTCGGGACGGTACGAAGAGATATTTTTGGATGAAGTGGCGCCGGATAAGATCGTTACTATTTGAAGGAGCGGAGAATGAAAAAAGCGATTATCGTGATGGCGGTTGCAGCGTGGGTAGTCGCGGCGGCGGGAGCGCAAACGAGCCTGAATGAGCAGCTGCAGCGCAGTGATGTGCTCTATGAAGAGGGGCTCCATGAGGCGAGTTACCAGCTGTTGCAGGACCTCCGCGAGGAGGCGGGCACTTCCGGGGAGAAGGCAGCGGTTCTCTGGCGTCTTTCCCGGCAGTCTTTGATGCTCACTGATGCGAAGAAGCGCCGCGGAGCCTCTGATGAAGAACTGCTCGCCGAGTATGAGAAAGGGGAAGAGTTTGCACTGCAGGCACTGGAACTGGAGCCGAGGAATCACCACGCTATTTACTGGAAAGCTTCCAACGTGGGACGCTGGGGCCAGACGAAAGGCGTGCTCGATAGCCTCTTTAAAGCCGGTGATATGCGGGAGGACCTAGAAGAGGCGGTTTCCATTGCTCCGGGGCATGAGAACTCATACTACGTGCTGGGAAAATTGTATGCCGAGGTGCCCGGATTTATCTCTTTCGGAAACATCGAATACTCCGTCTCCTACGTGCGAAAAGCGATCGAGGCGCGGGGAGAGAAGTCAATACGCCCGGGCTTCTATCTTCAGCTTGCCAAGAGCTTGCGGGAACGAAACTGGTCGGTTCGTAAGCGCCTGCGGCGCGCCGAAAAAATCGCATCCGACTTTCAGGATGCTGACAGCCCTGCGGAGCGCAACAAATATTATGCCGCTCAGTTCGATTTCCGGGGGAGCCGCTGGTATGCCTCCGGGGGTGTGGAAGATATGTCCGATCGGGAAGAGGCGCGGCGCATTCTGCACTGGCTGATCGAGACGCTGGAGGAAAAAGATCGGCTGCAGGGGCGTGAGCAGGCGGATCTCGAAGAGGCCCGCGAGCTGCTGCAGTCCTGGTAAAGGATAAGAGGACTTAGTAAAG
>CAYFUX010000010.1:0-11777 GCA_964346455.1 uncultured Spirochaetaceae bacterium | reverse complement strand
TCTGCTGATCTCTTACTCGCTCTGCTGGTCGGCGGCGCCGGCGACTCGTGTGCGGCCGATTCTCACTGCTGGGAACGGGAGTCCGGAGGGCCAAAATCGCCTTCTCCTAGCTCCCCAGTGGCTTTGTCCGGACGGCGGGCGCCGCGAAGGAGACTGGCCTTTTGAATCTTTCCGCCTTTCGATTTAATCGAGAGGACCGTCTCTTCCACCCGTTTTTTTCTATCCTGCCCGTCTTCGAAAAGCTCCCCTTGGTGAATGTTCTGTCGTGCTTCGACGCCTGCAATCCCCACCCCTATGAGCCGGACCGCCTTGTGCCGCTCCCACTTCTCCTGCAACAGCTGCAGCGCGAGTTCGTAGAGCTCCTCTGCCGAATGTACTGGATGGCGCAGACTATGTTGCATACTACTGGTGGTGAAGTCTTCGTAGCGCAGTTTTAGTACCACCGTGTGCCCGGTCAATTCCTGCTTCATTAGCCGAAACATGACCTCATGAGAGAGCTCCAGGAGAACGTTATGCACCGCCTCGCGGTCCCGGGTGTCCTCGGGAAAGGTATGCTCTCCGGAGACGGAACGGCTCTTCGTTTCTTTGGTCAGAATCCCGGGATCGATCCCTCGGACCGCCCGATACATAAACTCTCCGGCGGCGCGACCAAAGAGCCCCCGCAGAGCCTCCAGTGATATAGAGCGGAGCTGGGGGACGGAAACGATCCCGTATTCCCGGAGCCGTTCTAAGGTCTTGGAACCGATACCCCACAGCTCTTTCAGTTCAAGGCGGTCTAGAAACTGCTCCGCCTCTCCCGGTCGTACCCTAAAGAGCCCGTCCGGCTTGTCAAAATCGGAGGCGAGCTTGGCGAGAAATTTGTTCGGCGCTATGCCGATGGAGATGGCGAGGCCTGTCTCCTCCTTAATCCTCTGTTTAATGCGTCGTGCCGTTTTCTCCGGTGGGCCAAAGAGGCGCTCCGTGCCGGTCATATCGAGGAACGCTTCGTCAACGGAAATCTGTTGAATATCGGGGCTAAACTCTTCAAAACGTTCCATAATCCGGGCGCTCACCTCCTGGTAGCGCTGCATACGTACGGGAAGGTACACGCCGCGGGGGCAGCGGCGGTAGGCTTCAGAAATAGGCATGGCGGAGTGAATCCCGAATTTCCGAGCTTCGTAACTGCAGGCGGAGACAACGCCTCGGCCCCCGGGAGCGGCGCCGATGATTACGGGAAGTCCACGGTACTCCGGATGATCGGCCTGTTCCACGGAGGCGTAAAAGGCGTCCATATCGACATGAAACATAATCGGTTCCATTATGGGGCTTCTCCATCGAGAGAGAGCCGCTGTAGAGCGGTAAGACGATAGTCCAGCCGTATCGGTTTACCCTTCGCCTCGAGGGGAAACGGAGCCTGTTCGTACTCGGCTTCGATTTCTACCTCACCGGTAAACGAGTCTGGCAGGGTAAAGCGTAGTTCCAACGGTACCGACGGATTGCGGCCTATGTCAAAGCGCAGTTCTCTGCGGTCCGGAGTATATGAGAACGGAAATCTGGAGTCATATAGCACGATACTTTCCGGAGAGGTGAGCCGCACGCGCAGCCACTGCGGGGGATAGCGCGGTTCGATCTGCAGGGAAAAAACGGTGCGGTTGAGGAAGGCCTCTTTTCCGATGGTCGTCTCCAAAAAATCTTCTTCACTGCTGAGCGGGTGGCGGTATTCGGTGCCGGCAGAAGAGACGTCGATTTGTTCGCCGTCACGGAACAGGGTAAAGTGCTCCAGCGGTGCGGGGCTGCTGAATCTTAACTGTGAGGATGAGTCGCCAGCACCCGCATGTTCGTGTATCACCACCGGCTGGGGATTCTCTTCTCCGAAGGGGGAGGAGAAGAGCAGCAGGACAAGGAATACGAGCGTGAGGCCGCCGAACAACAGATCAAAGGCGTAGATGATGCGGCGGGTAATGCGGGGGTTGGGGTGATGGAACAGCATGCGCATCCTGATGATCAGAAGCATAAACGGTAGGACATGAAAGGCGATTAAGAGGTTGCCGGTGGTACGGGAGAGCAGCAGTGGATGAATTGCGCTGCTCATCCCGGAGGTAAACAGCAGGTAGACCGGCGCCGCAGTGGAAAAGAGTGCGAGTAGGAGGAACAGCAGTTTTATTATACGACGCGAGAAGATAGAGAAAAAGAAGGCAAAGAGAAAGGCTACCGCTCCGTAGAGTGAGAGCGAGAGGTCGATAGTGCTGAGAATAATGATGTCGAGCAGCAGGAAGACAAGAGCGGAGGCGGAGTAGAAACTTCCCCGCAAGCGGGTAAAGTGGATCGAATGCACCAGCTTATGGGAGAGAACAAAAAGGAAGGCCGCTGCAGAGAGTTTGAGCAGGAGGAACATGAGCGGACGTTCTTCCCACCAAAGCGGGTAGGACTGAAAAAGCGTGACGCCTTCCAGGAGAAGCGTGGCCAGGTAGAGGTACAAAAACATCAACAGATATAAAATCGGCAGCGCGCCGATATTGCGGATGATCGAACGGCTGTATTTGATGAAGCGTTTGCCCCTGAAAAAGGGGTAGGCAATGACTATGAGAAAAAACAGCAGAAGAGTCAGCACGTACTCTCGTTGAGTAATCTTTAGATTGCCTTCCCGGAGAGAGAAATACTGATAGTGCCGGTCCCATGTGTTCGGCAGCTCCTCTCCTAATTCTGAAATGCCTTGGCCCAGCCCGGAAGAGATGCGATGCAACGCTTCTATAGAGCGTTCGCGGTCGGAGGTGGTTACACCAGCTTCTCCGGTGAGATAGATCGAAGGGTAGCCCTCCTCGAAATAGGGGTGGACGGGAGAAGGTTCGTCGTTCAAGCCGAGGCGATAGAGCTGGAATCGGATATGATTGAGATTTGTGGGCGTACCCGCCTTCTGTAGGTTTGAAGCGATCCAATCGAGAAGCCAATAGGGAGACACATGCTGGGTACTTGCCGGCAGCAGCGTAACCTTCTCGGGAAGCGATGGAAAATGCAAGTATACGAAGGCCGATTGCCCCGAGGAGTAGAAGCGCTCGAGGAACGCGCGGCTGCCGCGGGAGTATTCGGGACTTCCTCCAAAATCCGCACCCAAAAAGAGTACGTGCACTTCTATAGCCGGGTTGACCTCTGCGAGCTGCCTGCAGAGCGCGAGACCCAGGGCGATTCCCGCACTGCCTCCTTTCGAGGGAGCGGTGGAGGGAGGATAAGAGACAGGGACAATAAAGTAGAGTTCGTCTTCACCTTTTCCCGGAAACACTGCATCCACCCCTCCGGAAAACGAGTGGATAGTACGTTCCCGGGAAAAGTCGTAGGTGGAAAAGGAGATGTCCCGCTCCTCGAGCACCTCCCGGATATAGTCGAAGGTGCGGCGCTCAGCGGCGGAGTTTACTGTTCGGGGGAAGAATTCGGAGACGGTGGCAAGGTCCTGCTTGATGTGATATGCTGGATCTGCCGCAGTCGAGGACTGAGCACTTGCGGAAAACGTGCTAAGAGCCATCAAGAGAAAATAGAGAAGAGCGGTGCGGGGAAGTCGTTTCATCTCATTGTAACCATACGTGAAGCATGCACGCACCGTCAACCAGTGGGAGGATATATGGAGGTATTGCCGGAAATTGCCAATTGGGTCAGTATAGATCACTTTCAGAACCGGGATATAGACGGAGAGATCATGGAGCGCCTCGTCGAGGCTGCACGGCGAGCTCCGTCGGCAAAAAATCGTCAGCCCTGGAGACTGATCATTGCGCAGAAAGAGGATGTGCGTTCGCGCTTGGCGGAGGCCTCTTTCGGACAGGATCCGGCGAAAGAAGCTCGGGCGGCGGCGGTTTTCTGCACGACAAATGTGGATTACCGCATGCCCAATGGCCATCACGCCTATCCACTGGATATCGGCATTGCCTCGGGCTTTTTGATGCTTCAGGCGCGGTCCGAAGGGCTGGGCGTCCATCCCATGAGCACGTATGATGAGCAGGAAGTAAAGGAGATTCTCACCGTGCCCCACTCCATGCGGGTGGCCCTCTTAGTGCTGCTCGGCTGGCCCGCTGAGGAGCCGCTCTTGAAAGAACGGCGGCCTAGGGAGCAGATTGTCTCCTACGATCACTGGTAGCGCCTCGCAGACCGCGGGGACGGATAGTTAGAGCAGGCGGTAGCTCAATGAAGAGCGGCGCCGGTAGCGGTCGTAGGCAAGGTCGATGATACGGGTGAGCATGTCCCGATAGGGGAGACCGTCGGCCTCGCAAAGTTTGCTGAACATACTGATGCTGGTGAAGCCCGGGATGGTATTGACCTCATTGAGTATCACCGCCTCGTCGCCTTCACGCAGGAAAAAATCAACTCGTGCCATACCCTCGCCTCCGGCGGCAGTAAAGGCGCGGGTGGCAAGAGTCTTGACTTCCTCCTGCTTCTCCGCTGAAAGCGGAGCCGGTATGACGAGCCGGGCCCCTTCGGGGTCTACGTACTTTGCTTCGTAGTCGTAGAAGCGGTGGGAGGGGACGATCTCCCCTGGGACGAAGGCTTCCACCGTTTCGTTTCCGATGACCGAACATTCGATTTCCCGCCCCTCGACTGTCGGCTCGATCAGCGCCTTGGTATCAAAACTGAACGCCTTCTCGAGCGCCATTCGCAATTCTTCGCGGTTCTCAGCGCAGGTGACGCCCATCGAAGAGCCGGTGCGGGCGGGTTTAACGAAGAACGGGTAAGAAAAGCGCTCTTCCGCACGGCGGTAAATGGAGATGAACCCTTGCTCGGCCTCCGGAGCGACAAAACGGTGATGTTCAGCCAGTTCGAAAGGAACCACCGGAAGTCCAGCCTGGGTCCAGACCCGTTTTGCCGTGGCTTTGTCCATGGAGAGGCTGCTGCCTAAAACTCCCGCCCCTAGGTAAGGCAGATCTGCGATTTCCAGCAGCCCTTGTACCGTACCGTCTTCACCAAAGCTACCGTGCAGCACGGGAAACACCGCATCGAGCTTTAGAGGCGTGCCGGCACACCAGAGTCCGTCCCCCGGAACAACGCTTACCTGTTGCTGTTCGTCCCGCTGCAGTACCATAGCACTGCTCGCCTCGTCGACGGCGGGCGAGGGCTGCAGGAACCAGCGTCCCTCTTTGTCGATGCCGATCATCACCGCTTTGAAACGCTCCGCGTCCAGGTTCTGCATTACCGAGTACGCTGAGCACAGCGACACTTCGTGCTCTCCCGATTTTCCTCCGAACAATATGGCGATGCGCTCTTTTGGGCCACTCATTGGTTACTCCTTCTCTCCTATACCGTTGGCACGCGTTGTCGAGGCTGCGGATTTGCAGTAGCCGAGTTCTTCGAGTATCCGCTGGGCTTCCGTCTCTTCGTCCCAGGCAATCGGCCCGTCGGCGTAAATAATCGTGCCTTCGTGGCCCTTGCCGAGCAGAACCACCATGTCCCCTTCTCGGGCCAGTTCGAATGCCCGCCGTATCGCCTGTCTGCGGTCGGGGATAAGCAGCAGATCCTCCGCCTCCCGCTTGTCGGTGCAGCCGGCGGCCACGTCCCGCAGCACTGCCATCGGCTCCTCCCCTCGGGGGTCCTCGTCGGCAAGAATGATGAGATCCGCGTAACGGGCGGCGATTTCTCCGAGTACCGGTCGTTTTTCCAGGTCCCGTTCGCCGGCGGAGCTGAAGACGGGAATCAGCCGCCCCTCTACAAGACGGCGCAGCATGGGAAAGAGCTTCTCGAAGGAGCCGGGGGTGTGGGCGTAGTCCACCAGGACCCGAAAGGGCTGCCCCCGGTTTACCGGAACCATCCGTCCCTTCACCGGCTGCAGCTGTGGAAGCAGCGGGACCATCTTTCGCAATTTAGTTCCGGCGGCGCACGAGACCGCCTGAAGAGCGGCGAGGACGTTTTCCACGTTGAACCGTCCCGGCATGGAGAGTTTAGCCTCCATCCGTTCTCCGCCGCTGAGCAGCACAAAGTGCTGGGTATCACCGATGTCCTCAATGTCGTTGGCGGCGATATCGGCGGAATTGCCGCCTAGTGAATAGCGCAGCACCGGGGCACCGCTTGCTTTCTCAAAAATGTGCCGCCGCGGCTCGTCGCGGTTGATCACCGCCGCTCCTTCCGGCGGGAGACTCCGGAAGAGGTTGGCCTTGTCGTCCATGTAACGCTCGAGGGTCTCGTGAAACTCGAGATGTTCGTGGCTGATGTTGGTGAGCACCCCGACATCAAAGGCTACGTCCCCGAGACGATTGTTGAGCGGTGAGAGGCCGTGGCTGGTAGCCTCTACCACCGCATGACTGCAGCCGGCCTCGCGCATGGCGCGCAGGATGCGGTGCACTTCAGGCGCCTCGGGGGTAGACTGGCGCAAACTGTTTTTCTGCGCTCCTCCGCCCAGATCAAACTGTACGGTAGAGAGAAAACCGGACTGTATACCCTGCAGGCGAAGCAGCTGGTGAATGAAGGAGACGGTAGTGCTTTTCCCGTCGGTACCGGTGATCCCTATGACGGTCATCTCCCGGGAGGGATGTTCGTAGAAGGCCGCCGCCGCCGGGCTCATCGCCCGACGGGTATCTTCCACCCGCAGGTAAAGCACTCCCGGCGCCGGTTCGCTCACCGGATCGCTGTGCACTACCACAGCGGCTCCCGCTTTTACCGCCTGAGGAATATAGACGTGACCATCGGCATGAAGACCTTTGAGGGCAAAGAAAAGGGTGCCGGGGCGAACCTCGCGGCTGTCGAAGGCGAGAGCGCTGATCTCCGGGTCCTCCGGACCCGAGCGTTCGATTATATTGATTCCCGCTGTTAAAGCTGATACTCTTTTCCCGATCATGACCGCATCGTACCAAGCCCAGGGCCTTTCGGCAAGTGACGAAGAACTTCTCGCCTCGCCGTATCTTACGCGACAGCTTATCGCCTATATCGGCAACAAACGGAAACTCTTGCCGCTGCTGCTGCGGATTTTCCGGCGCCTGGAGGAACGCGGTCCCCTTCGCAGCATCCTCGACCCCTTCTCCGGCTCCGGAGCGGTCTCCCGGCTGGGGCGGGGGATCGGCTGTAGCGTATATGCGGGGGATGTGGAAGAGTACGCTCGGGTGCTCGGCAGCGCGTACCTAACAAACACGCCAGAAGAGGTGGAGGCGCTTTTTGACGATTACGGCGGTCTCTCTGTTCTGCTCGACCATTTCAACCGCCTTGACGGAGAACCGCAGAATGCGTACATAAGCCGGCATTATGCCCCCGCTGCAACCAAAGGGGCCGATTACCGCAGTGAGCGGCTCTTTTACACCCGGGAAAATGCGCTTTTTATCGATCGGGTGCGGGAGGAGATCGAACGGCTCTTTCCGGAGGCGCGGGCTGCCGTCTCCGGGGAGTGCCGAAGGGCAAAGGATCTGCTCCTTGCGTTACTGATCTACGAGGCGGCGACCCACGTCAACACCTCCGGGGTCTTCAAGGCATGCCACAAAGGTTTCGGCGGCCACGGGCGCGATGCACTCCGGCGCATCACCGAAGCGATGCAGCTCGAATATCCCCATCTTATAGAGGGGGGCTGCGGTTGTGTTGCCGAGCGGGCGGAGGCGGCGCACTTTCTTCGCCGTTATTCGGCAGACCTCTGTTACCTCGACCCTCCCTACACCATCCACCAGTATGGCAGCAACTACCACTTGCTCAATACCATTGCGCTCTGGGATAAGCCTCCGGTCAACAATGCGGTGAACGAAGCGGGAGAACTCAAAGAAAAAGCTGGCATTCGGCGCGACTGGACCGACACGCGCTCGCCCTTCTGCTCCCGGCAGAGCGCTCCGAAGGCGCTGCGGGAGGTGCTGGAGGCGGCGGATGCCCGCTGGATCCTCCTTAGCTACAACAGCGAGGGCATCATCCCCTTTTCCGAACTTTATGAGCTGCTGAGCGAGTACGGCGCGGTGGAAATCGAAACGCAGGACTATACCGTCTACCGAGGCGGGCGGCAGAGTATCTCCCGCAAGACGTACAACCAGGAGTTTCAGTTACTGCTTACTCGCGGCGCAGAGCCGGGGCATGATCAACACCGCCGGTTCGAACGCTTTCTTCGTGAACAGCGGCTCCTTGCCCTGCTGCGCGAGCCCTTTGTTCCCGAGCGGCTTGCCGCGGAGTTTCCCGCGGAGGAAGGGGCGCCGCATATTTTGTACCTCTTTCCTTCGGAAGTTCCGAGTTCGTCGGAAGTTTCGGAAGAATGCTCACAGGGGCCACAGGGCCCACAGGGGCAAGGGTGGCCCACCGACCGACTGCTCCGCTTTTCCCGGGGCTACAGCAGGGCGGATTTGGCCGCCTACAGCACAGAAGCGCTGGAGGAGTGCTGCCGAAAGCTCGGTAGAGCGGCCTGTACCGATAGACGGGAGGAGTTCCGGGTGCTTTTTGAGCTCTTACAGGCCGCCGGGAAGCGGGGCGGCGGCGAGAGAACAGGAGGGCGGCGGGATACGCTGCGGAAGGATGAGCGGCGGATCATGGCGGTGCTGCGGAAGTTCGCCCATCGCAAGTACGCCGAGGAGTTCGATGCCGAGTGCCGCAGGCTGCGAAAGTTGATGAGCAAACACCCCGGCGTGTATGCGCATATAGAGAAAGAACTGCCCGAGCTCGAAGAATTGGCGCGCCGCCGATTTTCAGGCTAACTGAAGCGATTTCAACACTCGACGATGTGAGCGTGTACTAGGTACGTTCCTTTTCCTTAAACACTAATTCAAACAAAAAACGGCCGGCAAACGCCGGCCGAAAGTATGCATACATGCTCTGCTGTGAACGTCCGCAGCAGCTATGAGGCTACTGTGAGCCCTCTTTGTTGTAGAGGTACTTGAAGTAATTCATATCAGTGCTGAGAGTCTTCTGGAACTCGGGGAGTGTCTTCTTGTAGGACTCGATAGAGCGCCAGAACTCGAAGAAATCCGGGGCCTGCTGGTACGCTTCGGCGTAGATCTGGGTGGCCTCGGCATCGGCGTTGCCCTTGATCGTCTCCGCCTTTCTGTAGGCGGAGGAGAGGACCTTCTCCCGTTCATTTTCCAGTTTACCCAGCCATTCCGCCTTTTTCCCTTCGCCGTAGGAGCGATAGGCTTCGGCAATCTGGTTGCGTTCCTTGATCATCCGGTTGTAGACGCTCTCGGTGAGATCGTCGGAGTAGCGGATCTGGCGGATGATAATGTCCTCCAGTTCTATCCCGTACTCGGGGGTGATTTTGCTGGCCGCCTCATACATTTCTTGTGAAAGTGCAACGCGTCCTTTCTCTATTTCGCTGTACTTCTGGCGGATGTCGGTCAGCTCCTTCAACTCGTCCACATCTACATCCTCTTCCTGCTGCTGCTGTTCGACGAGGGCCTCCCGCTCGATCTCGTTGATTACGTTGGAGTTGCGGACCGCCTCCCGCAGTTCGTTGCGGGCGATGATGGTACGTACTGAGGAGTCGATCACGTCGTCGAGCCGGGTGTAGCCCTGCTCTAAGGTGGTGACAGACTCGTAGAAGAGCTGCGGGTCGGTGATCTCCCAGCGGGCGGTGGTATCCACCCAGATGAATTGATTTTCTGCAGTCGGAAGACGCTGAGCGTCGCCGTCCCAGGAGAGAATCTTCTGCGGATAGATGGTGACACTGTCGATGACGGGGACCTTGAACTTGAGCCCGGCGTCTTCGTTGACCGCCACCATTTTTCCAAAACGGGTGACAACAGCCTGTTGTCCCTCTTCGACCACATAAAAGGGGCCGAGGAGGAGAAAGATAATTACGAGGCCTAGAATTATTCCTATGGTTGTGAGGGTACGTTTCATTGGACACCTCCCTGCTGGGCCTGCTGCTTGAGGTTCTTCAGAGGTATGAAGTTCTCCAGGTCGCGGTCTATCAAGTCCGTTCTCTCTCTGCCTTCCTCGGATTCTTCGACCTGGAAAATATCCTCGAAGGTCTCGATGTAGAGGCGGGTGGTCGTGACGTCCGGACTCAATCGATACTCTTCCAACACGGAGGTAAAGCGGGCTACATCGCCCTCGGCGGTATTCACGCGCCGTGCAGCATAACCTTCCGCTTCCTGGATCGCCTGTTTGGCCTGTCCGCGTGCTTTGGGGATTTCCTGGTTATACTTCTCTTTGCCCTCGTTGATCAGCCGGTTCATATCCTGGATCGCCTTGTTGACGTCTTCGAAGGCGTCCTGGACTTCCCCTTTGGGGGGAACGATATTCTGCAGCTTGACCGTGGTAACGGTAATGCCCAACCCGTATTGATCGTAGAGCTCCTGCATCATCTTCTGCGATTTGTCTTCGATGTTGCTCCGCTCGGAGCCGATCACATCCAAAATGGCCCGGTCGCCGACGAGCCGATTCATCACCGACTGGCTAATGTCGCGGATAGTCGTTTGACGGTCCTGGACGTTAAACAGCCAGCGCTGCGGATAATCGATACGGTACTGGATAACCCATTCCACATCGATGATGTTCAAGTCCCCGGTGAGCATAATCGACTCTTTAGGGTAGTCGTTTCCGGAGTAGTTGGACTGCACTCCTCCCTGGCGGGTGCGAAAGCCGAACTCCATCTTCTGAATCTGCTGCGTTGGGACGTTGTAGTTTTTTTCTATCCCAAAGGGCAGTTTGAAGTTGAGGCCGGGGCCTTCGGTGCGGTGGACTTTTCCGAAGCGCAGCACCACTGCGCGTTCGGTTTGATCGACGGTAAAGAACATCGTCAATAGTAGGCCGATCACCACCGCGGCGATTACGATAAGCACCACGTATTTGGGCTTTATCGTGAAGGGCAGATTGCCCGGGGTAACGTCGCGTTCCGACATGGTTCCTCCTTATATGATACCTGATATAAGGGTATCTATCCCTGGCCGGGGAGTCAAGAAAATTACTCGTGCAACGAGCTTTTTCATGTACATTCCATTGCGGTATAATAGAGGCATGAAGGTGCATGAGCAAGGGAGTTGGTACTCGGCCTGCCGGCTGTGTCCCCACCAATGCGGGACGGACCGCAGCGCAGGGAAACGGGGAGTCTGCGGCGGCAGAGACCGGGCGATCGTGGCCAGCGCGCAGCTCCACTTTGGAGAGGAGCAGGTCTTAGTTGGCCGCGGCGGTTCGGGCACTATTTTCTTTGCCGGCTGCAACCTGCACTGTTGCTTTTGTCAGAACTGCGAGATCAGTATGCAGCAGAAGCCTGAGCACGCCGGAAGGGAAGTCGAAGCCGGACTGCACAGAGTTCCTCGGCGGCCCTGAAAGTTTCATGAAACGATCTGGGCGGGACGGCCGTGGGAAAGAGCGAAGCGAAGTAGCAGATAGAAGCTACGAAGTGCGGCGGAGGGGATTGTCACATCCCCCGGAAAAAAGGCTACTATAGGAGTATGAATAATACGAACTCCTCTGCAGCGCTGCGCTTTCCCCCTATGAGCGGCGAAGAGATGCGGCGGCTCGGCTGGCAGCAGTGCGACTTTGTGCTGGTCACCGGCGATGCGTATGTTGATCACTCCAGTTTCGGGGCTGCGGTCATCTATCGCGTGCTTGAAACCGAAGGATTTTGCGTCGGGGTAATTGCTCAGCCGGATTGGAGCAATGCCGCATCCCTGCGGGTGTTGGGTCCGCCGCGCTATGCGTTTTTGGTGACTGCCGGGAATATGGACTCGATGGTGGCCGGCTACACTGCGGCGGGAAGGAAGCGAAGCGAAGATGCCTACAGCCCGGGAGGCCGGCCGGGGAGAAGGCCGGACCGGGCGGCGCTGGTGTACGCCAATTTGGCGCGGGCCGCCTATAAAGGTACCTGCGTTATTCTGGGAGGGATCGAAGCCTCCCTGCGGCGTCTCTCGCACTACGACTATTGGAGC
>CAYFUX010000009.1:54930-115315 GCA_964346455.1 uncultured Spirochaetaceae bacterium | reverse complement strand
TGCCTGGGGTGGGACTCGAACCCACATGGCCGCAAGGCCACTAGACCCTGAACCTAGCGTGTCTACCAGTTTCACCACCCAGGCTAATGGGAGCATGGTAAATAGAAATCGGCCCGGGTGTCAATACACCCGGCGGAAACACTCGGAAGAAAAGTAGTGGGAAATGGGGGCGATGGGGAGTGGGCGGGCGGCTTGTGAACGCTGGGTACGTGCTAAGGGTACGAGCTAAACGTTGAAAGGTCACGTGTAGCTTGGAGGGGAGAGGGCAATCGAGGGGACGCAGGAAGATACAATAAAAAAAGGCCGCCTTCCCGGAAGATGTTCCGGAGAAGACGGCGGTGAAGTGGGAATCTATATAATGATCGGAAGCCGCCGCTTTGGAGGTATCTTCTAGTGGCGGTCCCGGTCGTGTCGATTGTCGCGAATTGCCCGAATAGCTTTCCCGACCAGCTGATCCAGTTGAGGTTTGAAAAAGTAGCCGATTGCGATACCCACAATTATCCAAAAAATCATTCCTCATCCTCCTTTACTATATCGACTTTGATTCCTTCCTTGCTCTGTGCGTCCTCCCGAGGCGGGACCGTGACGTGTAGAATGCCTTTCTTGAATACGGCTTTCGCGTTTTCCCGGTCAAACTTATCCTCCGGGACAAAGTAGCGCTGATTTTCGATATCCTTGAACTTAAGGCGGCGTTTGAAGTATTTGACCTCCTCGGTCGGCTCCATGTCGGGACCTTTGGCAGAGAAGATCATGTAATCGCCCTGGAACTCGATGCTGATATCGTCCTCGTTGAAGCCGGCCAACGCAAACTCAAAGACGAGTTGTTTGTCCTTGGTCAGATAGACATTCATCGGCGGATAGGAGTAGGAAGGATAGTAATCCGTCTGGTCGTTCCAGCGGAAATACTCCTCGGCGGCCTCGCTGGCCTTCTCCCCGCCAAAGGCTTCCCCGAAGTTTTTGGTGGCTTCGAAAATGTCGTCCATGATTTGTCCAACATCGATAACAATACGGTCTTTCATTAGTACACCTCTCAATACTATAGCGTGTATGAACCCCCAACGGGCGGTTCGGCAGCAGCCCCGATGACGGCGACCGCTGTTTTTAATTATGATGCAGGAAACGTGCCATGTTCTGCAACATACAAAAAATAATTGCAAGTAATTGTAATACAAGAAGCTACAAGTGCACTCCGGGGCCTTCTCCAAACAATCGTGGTCACGCTATGTGGGAAGGTGAAAAGAATTGAGTCAATATGATTCAGTAGCTTTATGCAGCCCGCAGCAGCGGATCGTTTTTACCCAGCTAGGCTGGGCCGGTGGCACAGGCGGGCTATTCCCACCCGCCGGTCTCTTTCCATCCGTCGATCTATTCTCGCCCGCCGGTATATTACCACTCGAGAGAAAACCCCAGTAGCGTCTCTTCTATCCGTATACCGCCGTCCTTCAGCCGATAGGCTCCGCTTAAGCCAAACTCGATACTCACCGGCAGTGAGAAAAAGTGCTGCTGAAATAGCAGCTCAGCGCCAACTGAACGGTACCAGGCCGTCTCCCCGCCGGTGACGCCGGCGCCGTGGTCGTAAAAAAGGGTTCCGCGGATGCGCTTGAGATAGTAGAGCTCTCCCATGGAAAAATCTGGATAGAAGAGCGGGGCAGAGTACTCTGCGGTAGCCAGAATGTTTACGGGGGCTTCCAACCGCCAGGAGTAGGCGTAGCCTCGCGGGCGGAAGCGCGTATAGCCCAGGGTAATGTCGGTGCCGGTAAGCTGTTCGGCGGCCAGTGCGGTATGGAGGCGGTGGTGCGGCAGTATCCCGGGAGCGGTGAGATCCAGGCGGCCCGCCACGCGGGTGTCGAGTTGAGTAAAGAGATCCAAGCTGTGAATATAGGAGAGCTCGAGGCGCTGACGCCAAGGCGGGGCAAAGTCGAGGGGCGTGACGGCGCGAGAGGCGCGAGAGAGGGAGAGGGCGTGACGCAGCGGGGCTTGTTCGCCGTGCAGCCCGGGACCGGTTCCTGCGGCAGTAGAACCGCGTAGGTAGGCGGTGGTGGAAAGCCGCAGCTCACGCTGCCATAATCCGCCGCTGAAATCGAAGGGCAGCTCCAGCCCTGCGTGACCGGTGAGGCCGTACTCTTTGCCGCCGTCCGCCCAGGGGGCACGGCTGTCGCCCCGGAGGCCAAAGCGGAGCATCGGTAAGGTGCCGGTGGTGAGGCCCTGTATCCCGGTGTCAAGACTCCGCTCCGGATGGCTGTAGCCTATGAAACTACGCAGCTGCAGGCTGCGCAACACATCCTGAGAGAGGAGGAACGCTTCCGCTCGCCCGCCGGTTGCCGGCAGGATTCCCCAGCTGTGGACGTTTAGCAGGTGGGCGGCGGGAGAATAAGGCTCAGCCGCAGGGATCTCTTCCTGCTCGGCGGCGCGGCGCAGTTCCTCCGGGGAGACCACGGCGGAACTATTCGAAATGGACCCATCTGCAGCGGGACTATCCGCACTCGGAGTAAGAAGCTCGGCATAGTCGACGGATTCCCGGGAGACTTCTGTGAGAGGCTCAAGGGTAAGCTCTTCCATCGGTGCCGCTACGGCCCGGTACCCGTGGAGCGTGTAATCACTAAAGTAAAGTGTCCGCTTCTCCTCGTCCCAGGCCGGCCATGCGGCGCCGTAGCGGGAGGAGATCAGACGGTAGCGGGCGCCGGTGGAGCGCTCGAGGGCGTAGATTTCATCCCGGCCGGAGTAATCGGAGACATATACCAGGTACGTTCCTGCGTAGACCGGGGTGCGGAGTGTCTCTCCGGATGGGCCGGGAGAGGACAGCTGCCGGCGGTCTCCTGAGGCGATGTCGAACTCCACCAGCCCGCAGCCGCCAGGGTGCTGCTGTACAGCGGCGATACGTGAGCCGTCAGCATTCCACGCCGGCTGCAGGAGCAGGCTGCGCCCTCCGGTGTCAAACGTACCCAGTTCAGTGCCGGTACGGGCGTCGAGGACGACGATACTGCTGCTGCCTCCCGGCTTTAAGGAGACGGCGGCGATGCGATCCCCGGACGGGGAGAGGGCCGGGGAGTAGAAGGAGCCTCCGGTGGTGAGCCGCCGCCGGCGATTCTGAGAAATGTCGTAGCGGAGGAGATCGCTGCTGGAGCGGGAGGACCAGAGCGGATGAGGAAAGGTCTCGCTCCAGACGGCGGTACCGCCGATGACATCGATGTGCCGGGCATTCGGCCTGAGGAGCCGCAGCGTCTGCTCGCGCCCATCCGGCTCGATTTTCACCAGCCGAGTTGATGCGTCCCGTCCGCGGACGAGCGTCAGCGCTGCCTTCCCGTCCGCAGCGGGATGGGGCAGCATGTAGTCGCGCCAGGGGCCCTGCGGGGCGGCGAGTATGCGCCCCGGCGGTTGGGCGAGAGCATCGCTCTGTTCGGAAGTCCAGCGTTCGGCAAGATACTCCATTGTCCGCCGGTAGAACTTCGACGCATCGCTGCCGGTCTTCTCCTCAAGCACGGAAGAGAAACGCAGTGGCCAGAACGAGAAGGCGGCGGTTGCATCCAGAACCTTGGGCCACAGCTCCCTTCCGTGCGCGATTCGGCCGTAGGCGACTAAAGGAAAGCCAAGGTGATAGTGGTTGGGAAAGCGAAAGCGGTAGGTGCCCAGATAGGCCTGTGAGTAGCTCACCTCTTTACCTTCTCCCAGGACGGCCCGCAGCTGGCGATGAAAATCGGCACTCCTACCGCGCCCGCCCTCGCTCAAAACCGTCTCCGCGGCGATCGCATCACCTTCCCAGAACCAGAGGGGGACGGAGAAAAAGGAAAAGGCCGCGCGGGCAGCTTCGCCCCCCGCATAGCCGGCAATGCGGTTGAAGCCCCGGTCGAGGAAGTCGAATTGCGCCATGTGACGCCCCTCATGGAGGGCGAGAAGGGTAAGCCAATCCACCGGTCCGGCAAAGGCGTCCGGAGACGCGTAGGTGTACCACTCCGAGTAGCGCGGGGCGAGGGTTGCGTAGCCGTTCGCTTCGGCCCGGCCGGTGTTGAGGACCACCGTATAAGGCCGGGTGTTGGCTCCGAGTCCGGCGTCCACCGGCTCCCGGCTCGCCTCCAGGAGCGCGGCAGCGCGGCCGGCGATCTCTTCCTCCCCTTTGGGGAAAAGGAGCGTGTAGTGTGCGGTGGATAGTTCCATCCATGCGAGAGAGGGCGGGTAGACGGGGCGGGGGAGGTTTTGGGCAGTCGCCTGGAAAAGGGCTGCGAAGAGAAGCCCGCTCAGCATCAGGAGGAGCGGCAGACGGCGGAGGGGGTGCTGGGGGTACATGCTGTTGAGTATATTGCAGGAAGAGGCGGAGAACAACAGCAGTGATATTGACCTGCTGGAGGTGAGAGAATACACTTAACGCCGTATGCATACGCGAATTATACCCGCCGCCGGAGCCGTCTGGGAGTCGTTTCGATATATCCTCCTCGCTCTTCTATTTACTCTGCATTTTAATCGCGAGTTTAGCGGAGAGTACGCGCTGTTTTTCCTCTGGATTACTTCATATCTTTTTTTGATGCTCGCTATTTTACTTCTGGGCGCGATCAGGCCTCGGCGCTACGGAGTACTGGTGAAGCTTGCCGGAGCGGGGAAGGCGTTTCAGTTTATAGCCGGACTGCTGCTGTTCCTCTATGAAAAGAATGTCTTTCTAGCTCTTCGCTCACTCTTTGCGCCCGTTCCGCCGGGAGCCGGTATGAATATCCTCTCCTCTTCGGTGACCGCAATATCTGCAATTGTGGGAATCGATTTGCTTTTCGCGCTCTTTTTGCTATTATACAGACCCGTCGGTGAGAAGAATGCGGCAAAGGGTAATTCGAAATTGCCCCGCACGCAGGTTACCGATGTGGAGGATGCTTAGATGCAGATACTGCCGGTTGCAAGCGGAAAAGGGGGCGTTGGCAAGTCGCTTCTGGCAACCAATCTTGCCATAGCCCTGGCTGAAGGCGGAAAGCAGGTAGTGCTCGCAGACCTCGACCTGGGGGCGTCGAATCTTCACCTCACCTTCGGTCAAAACGGGGTGACTACGGGCATCGGGACGTTTCTTACTAACAGCAAGGTGAAGTTCGAAGACATCATTCTGCCTACCGAATATCCGAACCTGCGGTTCATCCCGGGGGATGCCGAGATTCCCGGTATGGCAAATGTGCAGAGCGGGCAGAAACGAAAACTCATCCGCCGGCTCTACTCGGTGGAGGCGGATTACCTGGTGGCGGACCTGGGAGCAGGTACCAACTACAATACCCTCGACTTTTTTCTTTCCGCCTCCCGGGGAATCATAGTAACCGCGCCGATGCTCACAGCTACTTTGAACGCCTATCTTTTTCTCAAGAATGCGGTATTTCGCCTGATGAGTTCGGCCTTCAAGAAAAACTCCCCTGCGGCGGAGTATATCGAACGGCTCAAGCGGGAGGGAAAGCCCCTGCAGCGGGTGTATATTCCCCGGCTCTTAGAGCGAATCCGTGAGGAAGATCCGGAGAGCTACGACCGCTTTCAGCAGAGTCTTGCCAGTTTCAAACCCATGCTGGTGCTCAATCTACTCGAAGATCCGGCGGATGCCAAAAAAGCGGAAAAAATCCGGCGTTCTTGTAAGGAATATTTGGGTATCGATCTGGAACACTTGGGCGTGGTCTATTACGATTACAGTCAGGAGGTGGCTCTTGGATCTCGGCTTCCGATAATCCGCTACAAGCCGGATTCCGTACTCAGCCAAGCGATCTATCGAATTGCCGACAAACTGGTAGAACAGGAGGCGGCGGAGGACACCAGTCCTCTCGATTTCGAATCCCTCGATCAGAGCTACCAGGTTGCGGAACTCGAGGCGGAGGCGGATTTCGATGCGAAAACCAAGGATATGGAGGATCTCCTGCACAGCGGAGCACTGACAAAGGGCGATCTGGTGGACACCATCAGAGCTCAGCAGTATGAGATCAACACGCTGAAAAAGGAGAACCGGTATCTCAAGTCGCGCCTGGTAAAAGCGGCCGACCAAGGATACGAGGTCTGAGTTCCGCGGGCTTCAAAACCACAGATGCAGGCTAAGGGAAAATTAGACCTACAGGTAGACGACTCCGGCATGGAAGCCGCCCTCGTGTTTGTCCCCGACGATGAACGTGGGAGTCTCTGGAATAAGCCGAAAATCGCCAACTTTCTGGAAGAGAAGGGGATTGTAACCGGCATCTCCGAGGAAGCGCTCGATGGGGCGCTCGCGGAGTTCTCCGAAGCCGAGGAGAAGGTGAGGAAGGTGGTGGCCGAAGGGACGCCGCCCGAGCAATCGGAGACGTTCTACCACTGGGAAGAGTGTCCCGTTCCGGAAGAACTCTCCGCAGAAGCCGAGCGGATCCTGACCACCGCCCCGCCGCCCGAAATTACCCGCAGCCGTTCTTCCCGCGAAAAAGTGAAGAAAAAGGTTAGCAAAAAATCGAACCTTCCCTTTGTGAAGCCTAAGCAGGAAGTGGTCGAGCAGTGGGAAACGAAGAAGTGGGAAGAACCGGTAGAGGTAGACCCCACTGTGGTCGATTCCGGCTGGGTGGACGAAGGACAATTAATCGCTAAGAAGGAACAAGGGCAGGAGGAGAGAAGCGGCCTGTCAGTCTACGGAACTCGGGTGCGGCCCTCCGGTGAAGAGAAGGAGGAGTTCTTCCCGGGACGCGGCCTCCGTGAGGATCGTGAGGCACTGTATGCCCTCTATTCCGGCTTTCTGCGCCGCGGGGAGCACTGGGCGGAGGTAATCCCCTTTTCCCGGCACCGCTGGGAGCTCACCGAGAGTAAGGATCGAGCGACATGTTACCTTTCGTTTCAGCCGGGGGAGGAGGCGGCGCCCGTCCCCGGGGCGGAGCACATCCTCGAAGCCGCCCGGCAGCGGGGCTTTACGCAGGAGGAACTGCTGCCGACGGATGAGGTGGAACGGCTGATCCGCAGTGCGCTGAAGAGTGGAGAGGAGATACGGGAAGAGCCGCTCACTCTTGCCCGGGATGGCTGGTACGAAATTACGGTAAGCGAAGATAAACTGAAGGCTACGCTCTCTATGGAAAAGGGCAGCGCCCGCGGAAAGGCCCTTCCGCTCAAGGAAGTGGCACGGGAGATCAAAAAGCGGGGCTTCAAAGGTCTTGATTTCGAAAAAGTAAAGTCGGACCTGCTCGAGTTTTATCGGAGCGAAGGCCGTGAACTGCATGACTATCTCTTAGCCGAGGGGACGGCGCCTGAGAAAGCGCCGGACCGGAGCATTGAGTTTACCTGTGAGTTCCTGCCCGAGGAGGAGATGGAGCGACTTCTCGAGGCAGCTAAGAAGCAGGTGACGGCAGAGGAATATCCCTCCCTGAAGGTGTATCCCCTCAAAGAGGTGCAGAAAATGGCGTGGGTCAAGCAGGAGACGGTCTTTGCCGAACTCTCCACCAGAGAGCAGGCTGCTTCCGGGGAGGATGTATTCGGCCGCCCCCTCGAGGGGAAGCCTGGCAACGATCCTGACCTTGATATGCACGAACATGTGGGTCTGAAGAACGATTTCCTCTATGCCGAGACCGAGGGGATACTGGACAAAGGGGAAGTGGAGGGAGAAATAAAGCTTCGCGTCCGTCGTCACAGAGATGCGGCCGTAACCGTTACCCTCTCAAAAGATGCGATGCAGGCGTTCCTCACTCTGCAGGAAGCGGAGGGAAGCGGCGAGCCGCTTACCCTGGAGCGGGTGAGCGCCGCCCTTGAACAGCGGGGAGTGGTGAAGGGCATCAACAGCGCCGCTGTCAGTAACGCGCTCGAAAAAGCGCGAGGGGGCGAAGAGGTGGAAGGCTTCAAGGTCGCTGAAGGCATTCCCCCCATCGACCCCGGCCGCAGCCGCTTGAAGTTTGCCGTTCGCCGGGCAAGCGGCAAAAGCTACACGATCAAAGAGAATGGCAAGGCCGACTACAAGCAGCAGGATCACATAACCACCGTGGAGAAAGATCAGCTGATCGCGAGAATCGTCTCCTCCGATACCAAGCCGCGGGACGGATGGGATGTGCTGGGGAACAAGAAGCCGGCTAAGGACCCGCCTCCGCTTTCTCTGGAGATCGGGGAAAACATCCGGCAGGAAGAGGGCGAAACGGGGGGCACCAAGCTCTATGCCCAGGAGAACGGCGAGCTGTATTACGATCAGAAGCGGATCCGGGTGCATACGGTACATACGGTGCAAAATGACGTAGACCTGCACACGGGGAACATCAATTTTCCCGGAGAGGTGCAGGTGGGCGGCAACGTGACCCGGGGGTTTTACGTGATGGCCGGAAGCGACGTGAAGATCGCGGGAAATATCGAAGGCGCGCTGGTTTCCTCCGGAGGATCGGTGACGGTCAAGCAGGGCATCGTAGGCGGCAACAAGGCGGTGGTGCGGGCAAAAAAGGATATTCGCACTACCTTTGCCGAACAAGCTACGCTGCTGGCAGTTGGGGATTTGAAAGTGAAGAACTCCTGCCTGCGCTGTGATATCAAGTGCAACGGGACTTTGCAACTAGTATCTCCCAAGGGAGAGCTCGTGGGGGGCGAAACTCAGACCCGTCGCGGCCTTGCGGCACAACAGCTGGGAAATGAAAAACATGTCACCACCCGCATCTCTTTTGGTCAGGATTACCTGGTCTTTGATCAGATTCAGAAGCAGGAGAAAGAGATCGGCAAGCTGAAGGAAAATATCACTCAGTTAGATAACCAGATGCGCGATTACGAGAAACGCGGGCAGAGAAAAGCACTGGACAACGCGAGAAATGAAAAGCTGAAACTGATGAAACTCATAGAAAAGCGGAGCATGCATCTCTTCTCCCTGCGCGAGCGCTACGAGGAGCATTTTGAGTCCCGAATAGAGGTGCGCGGCAAAGTATATCCGGGGGTCATCTTCGAGTCTCACGGACGTTTTCTGGAGATCAGCAGTGTAAAGCAAAAAGTGGCCTTTACCTTCGATGAAGAGAAAGGCAGAATTGTCGAGCAAGAAATCAAAGAGGAATAACTGCCGGCCCCTTTGGCCGCATGCAAGAAGGAGACTATCATGCTCGCCTATCTGAACTACCCGTCCTGGATCAGCCCTCAGATCATTCCGGGGCTTCCTTTCCACTGGTACGGAATGATGTACCTCGTGGCTTTTTTGATTACCTATCTCCTCTTTCGCTATCAGGTGAAGCGCGACCCGCTGGATATGAGCGATGACGATATTACCGGACTCTTCTTCTGGACTATTTTGGGGCTGCTGGTGGGTGCACGCATATTTGCCACCCTCATCTATGATACTACCGGCGTCTATATGGAGAAACCGTGGCTCATCTTCTGGCCCTTTGACGAGCAGATGAACTTTACCGGCCTGCAGGGCATGAGTTATCACGGCGGAGTCATCGGTGCGGTGCTCGGAGGCTATCTTTTTTGCCGCAAGAGAGGGTACCGCTTCCTGAAAATCGCCGATTTGATGGTGGCAGGTATTCCGTTGGGCTACACCTTTGGACGGCTCGGCAATTTTATCAACGGCGAACTGTGGGGCCGGGTGACAACCAGTCCCATCGGCATGATGTTTCCCCAAGCGCCCGGTTTTTCCACCCGCCACGAGTGGGTGCAGCGTGTAGCCGAAAAGGTGGGCATTCCCTATGAAAGCGGTGAAATGCTCAATCTCCCCCGTCATCCTTCCCAGCTGTACGAGGCGTTTTTTGAGGGAATCGTCCTGTGGATGATAATCTGGTTCCTTTTTCGGCGCCGTAACCACCAGCCCGGCCGACTGCTTGGTATCTACCTGGTCGGCTATGGAATTTTCCGTTTCTTTATCGAATATGTGCGTGCACCGGATATCGGGATCGGATTTCCGATCAGTTTTGCCGCGGAGACATATCCGCAGGCACTGTTTCTCTCTCCCTGGAACTTTACTACCGGACAGATCCTCAATTTTATCATGATCGTTGCGGGACTTCTGATCGTCTGGTGGGCAAAACGGCGGGACCGCAAGAGCGGCGCCTGAGCGTTTTGGAAGTGCTACTCCTCTTTGGCGGTACCGCTTGAGTAGGTGGTATATATGTTTCGAATCTTGTCGATGTGGACGGTAAAGGCGTCGACTACCGCGGGAGAGAAGTGGCGGCTCCGCTGTGCTTTTATCAAGCGAAAGGCGCGTTCGAACGTCCAGGCTTCTTTATAGGGCCGCTTGGATGTGACTGCATCGAATACATCCGCCGCCGCCACGATTTGTCCGCTCAAGGGGATCTCCTCGCCTGCGAGGCCCCGCGGGTAGCCGGTGCCGTCCCACTTCTCATGGTGAGTAAGAGCAATTTCGGCCCCCATTTGAAGGTAAGGGCTGCGGGCATTTTGCATTATTTCGTAGCCTTTGCGTGCATGGGTTTTCATAATTTCGCGCTCTTCCCTGTCGAGCGATTCGGGTTTGAGAAGGATGGTGTCGGGTATTCCGATCTTGCCGATGTCGTGGAGGGGGGCTGCTCGAAATATTTTCTGCTGCAGCTCCTCGTCGCCGGTGAGCTCTTCTGCGAGGATGTGGCAGTAGTGGGCCACCCGTAGGATGTGTTCTCCCGTCTCGGGGTCCTTGAACTCCGCCGCACTGCCGAGCACTTGGAGCGTTTCGTGTTCTCGCTGAGATACCTCTTTAGTTGCGGAGTTGACCTCATCACGTAAGATCTCCGCCCAGTTCTTGTAGAGTAACTGACTGTTGCGCAACTGTTTCAAATTTTGAACGCGCGCGGTAAACTCCGGGAGGTTGAGCGGTTTATTAAGAAAGTCGGTTGCTCCGTTCTCCAGTGCCTTGATTTTGAGGTTGTTGTCTGAGGTGACCCCGGTAATCATAATAATAGGAATATCGGGATGGAACTCCCGAGCGCGGCGGATAAAGGTAATTCCGTCCATGACCGGCATCATGTAATCTATAAAGAGTAAGTCCACCCGATTGGCTTCAAGATGCTGTAGAGCTGACCGGGGGTCGGTAAAGCTCGTGATCTCCAGGTCGAGCCGCCTGCCCATCTCTTCGATGAGAGTGAGGTTAATCTGTTCGTCATCTAGGGAGAGCGCCTGCAGCGGTTCGTGGGTATCTAGTATATCGTTCATCGTAAAAAACTCCAATAACTCTTATATAACCGGCGAAGTATACTATAAATACCGGGAAACGACAATGGAGCTAAGAGAATGCACGGTTGACAGGCCGTGTGCTGACGCAATAAGATTTTCACACTAGTGTGAGCCGGGTCCGGGGGCGGCTCCTTTGGGAAGGTACATTGGATGGGCGATTCACAAACAGAAATTATTAATTTACAGGCTGCTCGGGATTCGCTGGGTATTGATACTATGACCCTGGCGCGCATAATTCGGGATTTCCTCCTCACACGGGAGGATTACCTGGGGCCTTTGCGGGAATACTTCCGCACCAAACGCTGGAAAGATCTGGAAGATTATGCGCACCGGCTCAAAGGGGCCGCTTCAAATCTTCGTTTGGAACGGCTGGAGGAGGCTGCGGCAGAGCTTCAAGAGATGGCTGCACACCGCTCCGAAAGCGCGGAGCGGCAGATCGCCCAGGTCGAAAGTGAGTTTGCCCTTATCGAACAGCAGATCACCGAGGCCGGGGAGAGCGAGTGAACGACACGTGGGTCGGACTATGTGAATACCGCGCTGCGGCGGACACAGAGCCTCAGCGGATAGCATTGCATTCCGAAGAAGAGGAGAGCGGAGCCGCAACTGCGCCGGTTACTCTCCACGTGGACCGGGAGGAGTCCGGCACCCGCATCAGAGTAGAAACGCGCACCGAGGCGCCCCTGGAGATTACACGCCTGTCCGTATGGCGCAGCTTCACCGCGAAGCGTCAACGGGCGGTGTTTATGAACGGCTTTCAGTCTTGGACCCAGAGCCGTGAGTGGCGCCGGGGGGAGCATATGCGTGGCCTGTGCCCTCTCTTCTCCCCGTGGATTCGCAAGTACCGCCTCAAGAATTACGGCGACTACCATTTTACCACCTACGAGCCCAATCGCAGTCTACACGGTTACACCTTTGCCTATGTGCGGGACGGAGAGCATTTCCATCTGATTGGCAGTTTGGCTGAACGGTATGGCTATACCCGCCTGCGCTGGGAATGGCATCGCTCCCGGATGAGCTGTGAGTTAGAGTGCGAAGGGCTGCGAATCGCGGGTGAAACGACGCTGCTCGATCTCTTTGAGACCGGCGGTGAAGAGGGCGCGCCTTTCAGCCGTTACTTTGCCCGTATGGGAGTAGAGCCCGAAGCTCCGGTGAGAACCGGCTGGACGAGCTGGTACTACCATTACACCGGGATCAGCGAAGATATCGTCCACAACAACCTGCACTCGTTTTCAAAGAACGAAATCCCTATCGACATCTTTCAAATAGACGACGGTTGGCAGAATGCGGTAGGTGACTGGCTGAAGCCGGGCGATTCGTTCCCGAGGGGAATGGGCAGGATTGCCGACGATATTGCTCGGGCGGGTTTTACCCCTGGTCTATGGCTGGCTCCTTTTATCGCCGAAGGGGTCTCGGATCTCTTTCAGGACCACCCGGACTGGTTTGTGAAGGACGAGAACGAACGCCCGCTGGTGGTGGGATACAACCCCGATCAGTGGAGGGGCCGTTTCTACGCCTTGGACATTGAGCTGCCCGAGGTGCGGGAATATTTGCGCCATGTGTTTCGGCGCGTGCTGGAGGAGTGGGGGTTCGGCTTCTTAAAACTCGATTTTCTCTATGCCGCCGGAATACGCCACCGCAACGGAAAGACCCGCGGAGGGCTCATGTACGAGGCGCTGGATTTTCTCCGGGAGTTGGCCGGGGAGACCCCGATTCTCGGATGCGGCGTACCGCTGGGCAGCAGTTTTGGTAAAGTCGATTATTGCCGCGTCAGCTCCGACATAGCCCCAAAATGGGAAGACCGGTGGCAGAAACTGATGGGCTACCGGGAGCGGGTTTCCACTGTCAATGCGCTCACCACCACCCGCAGCCGCTGGCCTCTTGCGGGGCGAGCCTTTGTCAGCGACCCCGATGTCTACATATTGCGGGAAGAGGGGCATGAGCTGTCGGAGGATCAAAAGTTCACGCTTTTCCTGATGAACCAGATTTACGGCGGCCTCGTGTTTACCAGCGACGATCCCGACGAGTATTCGGGCTATATCCTCGAGCGGTATCTCTCGCAGTTCCCGCTGAAGGAAAAACGCATCCTCTCCTCTAGTCCCTTGAAGACTCGATTTTTGGTAGGCGATATGGAGTATATTGCCTTTCACAACACTACCGGTGAGAAACGCCTGGTGACGCTTGATCAGCGGCTCCATTTCTGTGCCGAAGAAGGCTTCTTTTTTGGCGAACGGTTTACTTTGCGTCCCTACCAGTCGCGCTGCTTTTTGCTGGTAGACAACGGCCCCTACGCAGTGGCCGGCTCCACAGGGGTGCTCTTCCCCGGCAGTGAGGTGGAGAACTTTCTCTTTGACCAGGGTTCGATAAGCTACTCGGTCAATCCGCAGGTTCGCAATCCCGGCTTGATTTACATCAAAGTCCCCTCCTTTCTGAAAGAGTGTGAGATAAACGGAAGAACGGTTCGCGCGGAAGAGAAAGTGGACATGAACTTGCTGGTAGTGGAGCGGGCGGTCCGCTAAGCCCTCCTTTTTCTTACCCCTTATAGGGGAAACCCTGATAGTAATCCTCAAACCTCCCTTATTGTGAGCAATTCTGGACTATAAGAGAATGAACACGCATTACACACGGTAAGGGGTGGATTATGAAAGAAGTATTGTATACAGAAGATGGTGTAGAACAGGAACAGGATGTTATGGCTTCGGCGGACGAGGGGTACGATGCAGACCCCTTGAGCCTCTATCTTAAACAAATTTCTTCCTATCCCCTGCTCTCTAAAGAGGAAGAGCTGGAAATAGGGGAAATCATTCAGACCGACAAGCAAACTCTCCGGGAGCTGGAGGAGACGTACCAGGCAGGTGATCTGGAGCGTAAAGAGTATTTAGAGAGCAAAGAGCTGACCGAGCAGCGACTCAACCATTATCGCAATAAAATGATCACTTCCAATTTGCGGCTGGTAGTTTCTATTGCAAAGAAGTACCAGCATCGTGGATTAAGCTTCCTGGACTTGATTGACGAAGGAAATATAGGGTTGATCGAGGCGGTGGAACGCTTCGATTACACCAAAAAGTGCAAGTTTTCCACCTACGGCACATGGTGGATTCAGCAGGCGGTCATAAAGGCACTGGCGGACAAAGGACGGACGATCCGCATTCCCATTCATGTACTGAATGTGATTCGTAAGTGCTTTTCCGTCCAAAAGATGCTCACTCAGGAAAAGGGCCGGGAACCGACACATACGGAGATCGCCGACTACATGAACATCTCCGTTGACCAGGTGGAGAATATCATGAAGTATTCGGGCGAAACCGCCTCTCTCGACGTCACGGTGGACGAGGAGAACGTTACCACTCTCTCCGACTTGATTTTTAGCGATGAGTACACCGAGCCGTTCGAAAACATGGTCAATGTCAATCTGAAGGATATCCTCGAGCACTCTCTTCAGGAGCTGAGTGAACGGGAACGAAAAATCATTGTCCTCCGTTACGGGCTTTCCGGAAAAAGCCCGCTTACGCTGGAAGAGATCGGAAAAATCCTGGGGATTACCCGTGAGCGGGTTCGCCAGATTCAGAATAAAGCGGTCGCCAGGTTGAAGGATTTCACGGCTATCAAAGAGCTGGAGAATGTGATCTGAGTCGTTTCGGGTAGACCCGAGGCCCGGGGTAAAGGACAGCATGGAACGCAGAGTGCTAGTTATTGACGGTTCGGAAGCGATACGCCAGCATCTGCGTTTCGTGCTTGCCAGCAGAGGCTACGAGATGGACGAGGCCGTCGACTGCAGGAGCGCCCTTGCAAAACTTTCCGGGAGCGGTTGCGGCGGGTATGAGCTGGTCATACTGGATGAGGATATGCCGATGGAAGAGCACGAGTGCTTTTTTCGCGAATTCGGCGGAGCGGAGGAACCTAACTATCCTTATCCCCTGCTTCTGTTGAGCCGTGAGGAGCGTACGGGCCGCGCAGCCGGGGCGGGGACGGCCCGGCTGTCCAAACCGTTCAGTACTCTTGCCTTTTTCTCCGTGCTTCGGCACATGGGCCTCCGGCCTCCCGCCCAAGAGTGAGCGCTTCTTATCACGATAGAGCCTACTTAATGGGAAGTCATCACGATTTCGTCTCCCGGAGTTCAGAAAAGATGCGGCGGCGTACGACGGCGCCCATTCTTGACACGCCTTTCAATTAGTTCAACAATCACCCGCGCTATACAATGTACGTGCACTGCACACACCTTGATCGTAAGGAGATCGCATGAGAGACGGCGGGCGAATGCGCCCGGAGTACCGTGAAATCGTCGCCCGAGTGGAGGGGCGGCTTGGTACGTACCGAAAACTATTTCGCAGTTTGAGTCGCAAAGAACTGAAGGCGGCGGGCCGCCGTTTTCAAGAGGCGGAAGCGGAGGCATATGAGGAGATCGACTGCCTTGCGTGCGGCAATTGCTGCATTACCACCGGTCCTGAGCTTTTCGAACGAGACATTGCACGGCTGGCGGAGGCCCTCGGGGTCAAACCTGCCGATGTAGTGCAGCGCTATACCCGGCGGGATGAGGACGGCGATCGGGTCTTCGCCTTCTTGCCTTGTCCATTTCTGGGAGAGGACCTCTACTGTGCCGTTTATCGGCAGCGTCCAAAGGCGTGCCGGGAATATCCGCATATCGGTGAAACCGGAACCCCACGCCAACTGACGCTGGCGTTGAAAAATGTTACTATTTGTCCTATTGCCGCACTGGCAGTGGAAGAAGTAGCAGACTGGTACGGAGGTGTGTAATGGAAATAGGAGAGCGACTCGATACTCTGCGGACGGAAATGCGTCGTGAAGGATACTCGGCGTACCTGATTTTCGGCAGCGATCCGCACATGAGCGAATACCCCGCTGCCAGGTGGAACGACCGGGCCTGGATCAGTGGGTTTACCGGTTCGGCGGGCACCGTGGCGGTAACCCGAGAGACGGCAGGACTTTGGACTGACTTTCGCTATTATCTTCAGGCAGAGGGGGAACTGTCCGGAAGCGGCATTTGGCTCTTCAAGACGGGGGAGCCGGAGACCCCGGGGCTCACCGAGTGGCTGAGCACGCAGCTGGAAGAGGGAGCGACGGTTGGCGCAGCGGCGGAGACGATGTCGGTGGAGCAGTCGCGCCGGTTTACCCGTGAACTGGAGGCCCGGGGACTCGAGTTTCGCGCTGTCCCGGACGTGCTGGACCGTGCCTGGAAAGACCGTCCGGATTATCCGGAGGAGCCGGTATTCCAACACGACATTCGCTATGCCGGGAAAGACCGCGGAAACAAACTCTCCCGGGTCCGTGAGACAATGGCGGAGGAGAATGCGGACCTGCAGATTCTCGCCACTCTGGATGACATCGCGTGGCTCTTCAATATGCGGGGAAGCGATATCGCCTACAACCCGCTCTTTATCGCGTATGCTTTTGTATGGCGGGAACAGGCAGAGCTGTTTGCCGATCGCCGAAAGTTCTCGAAGGAACTCCTCGATCTACTGGAGGAGGAAGGTATAGCGATTCGTCCCTACGAAGAGGTGTTCGAGGCGGCGGGAAGCATCCCGTCGGGTATGCGGGTGCTGATAGACCCGGCGGCGGTGAACCGGGCCTTGTTTGACAGGCTGCCGGGGACGGTGACGATTAGAGAACGACCGAATCCGACGACGGAATTCAAGGCTCACAAAGAACAGGCGGAGATCGAGGGGATTCGCTCGGCGATGCGAAAAGACGGCACGGCGATGGTCAAGTTTCTCTATTGGCTCTCCCACGCTGCGCTCTACGGAACGCAGAACGAGGTAAGCATTGCCGAGCAATTGCGGGAGTACCGCAGCATGCAGCCCGGCTTTATGGGAGAGAGTTTTGCCAGCATCGTCGCCTTTCGTGATCACGGGGCGGTGGTACACTACAGCCCTACTCCGGACAGCGCCTACACCATAGAGGGGGAGGGGGTACTCCTGATCGACTCCGGCGGCCACTACCTGGACGGCACGACCGATATAACCAGAACGGTGGCGGTGGGCGAGACCTCTCCGCAGCAGCGGGAAGACTACACTACGGTGCTAAAGGGACACATCCGTCTGGCCACGACGACCTTTCCCCGAGGCACCAGGGGCGTTCAACTGGATGTGTGTGCGCGGGAGCCTTTGTGGAACCGGGGACTGAATTACGGTCACGGTACCGGGCACGGAGTAGGGTACTTTCTCAATGTGCACGAAGGGCCTCAAAGCATCAGCCAGCGGTTGCGGGACGCGACGGTCGATCCTGGAATGGTAAGCTCGAACGAGCCGGGGCTCTACCGCCCCGGAGAGTACGGGATAAGGATAGAGAACCTGATTTTGACGGTGTCTCGCTTTGCCACCCCCTTTGCCGAGTTTTACGGCTTTGAGACCTTGACGCTCTGCCCGCTGGAGCGAAAGCTAATCGAGCCGTCGATGCTTGATACCGCTGAACGGGACTGGATCAACGCCTACCATCGTTGGGTGTGGGAAGAGCTCTCGCCGCGGCTGGAAGAGTCCGAGCGTCACTGGCTTGAAGAGCAGACGACACCCTTATAACGGCGGGAGATTGATAGTGATACAGGGAGAAGAACGACAGCGCATTATTGCTCGTGCTTCTTGGTACGGAATCATCGGCAACGGAGCCCTTGCTATTGCGAGTTTGTTCATCGGCTTTGTAGGCAGATCGATGGCCCTCGTGGGAGCTGGAATTGATACCCTCACCGATGTGATCACCTCGGTGGTGACGCTTTACACCTCCCGAATTACCGACAAGCCTCCCGACGAGACGCATCCCTACGGTCATGGGAGGGCGGAAACGATCGCCACTAAGCTGCTGGCGTTTATTATCTTTTTTGCCGGAGCCCAGCTCGCCCTGCAGACGATCCGGCAGCTCTTCTCCGAGGGGGCGCGAGGATTGCCTTCGGCCGCCGCGCTGACGATGGCGGCGGTATCGATGGTCGGTAAAGTGGTGCTGGCGTGGATCAAATGGCGCGCCGGCAAAAGGGTGGACAGTCCCATGCTGATCGCCGACGCCAAGAATATGGTAATGGACGTCTTCATCTCCCTCTCTGTGCTGCTCGGAGTACTCTTTACCGTCGTGCTCCAACTGCCGGTTTTGGACACGCTGGTGGGACTGGGAGTAAGTCTTTGGATTATGCGCATGGGCTTGTCGATTTTTTTGGATACCAATACCGAGCTTATGGATGGACTCAACGACCGCAGTATTTATGCCACCGTCTACGACACCGCCTTGAAAGTGGAGGGAGTGGAGAATCCCCATAAAATGCGAGTTAGGAAGCTCAACAATCGCTATGTAGTAGATCTGGATATCGAAGTAGACGGCAGCGTGACTGTTGACGAGGGGCATGAATTGGCCAAAGAGGTGCAGAATCGTATTCATAGAGAGATCAAAAATGTGTATGATGTTCACGTCCATGTGGAACCTCGCGGAAATGCCGAAGACTGGGAACGCTTCGGTCTCTCGGGGGAACATGTAGGCGACGATAATGGATAGAATATACTATGATACGTAAGGAGCATTGGAATGGTGGAGGCACTGAAACAGAATCATTCTTTCACAAAGCGTAGAGGGCCGGTAGTACTGGCGATTCTCGACGGTGTGGGAATTAGCAAATACGAAGAGGGGGACGGTGTTCGGGCAGCCCGAACGGAAACCTTGGATACCCTTGCCCGGACCGTACCCGGAACGCAGTTGCTGGCGCATGGTACGGCGGTGGGACTGCCCTCCGACGGGGATATGGGCAACAGCGAAGTAGGCCACAACGCTATCGGCTGCGGGCGCGTGTACGCCCAGGGCGCCGAACGGGTCAACAAATCGATCGAAGAGGGCAACCTTTTTAAGGAGGATACCTGGCGGAAGCTGGTGGACAACGTGAAGCAGAAGAACGGCGCGTTGCACTTTCTCGGTCTGCTCTCCGACGGTACTGTTCACTCCCATATAGATCATTTGAAGGCGATGATACGGCAGGCGAAACAGGAGGGCGTCTCCCGGGTACGGGTTCACGCGCTGCTCGACGGCCGCGATGTGGGCGAGACCTCCGCCCTCGAGTACTTCGACCCCTTTGAGGAGTTTTTGGCGGACCTCTCCGACGAGAACTTCGACGCCAGGATCGCCTCCGGCGGCGGACGAATGAAAATCACTATGGACCGATACAACGCCGATTGGGATATGGTCCGCCGAGGCTGGGAGATTCACGTCCACGGCAATGGGCGGCAGTTTTCGAGCGCTCACGAGGCGATCGAGACCCTGCGGAAAGAGACCGGGGCGATCGACCAGGATATTCCAGGTTTTGTAGTGGCCGAAAACGGCGAGCCTGTGGGTAAAGTGGAAGACGGCGACAGTTTCATCCTCTTCAATTTCCGCGGCGACCGGGCGATCGAGATCACCCGCGCCTTTGAGGAGGGGGAGGAGTTTGACAAGTTTGATCGCGGGAGGATACCCGAGATAGAGTACGCGGGCATGATGGAGTACGACGGCGACCTGCACGTGCCGAAGCAGTATCTCGTTTCACCCCCCTCAATCGAACGGACGGTGGGTGAATACCTTGCCGCCTCCGGAGTGCGGCAATATGCGATCAGCGAGACCCAAAAGTTCGGTCACGTCACCTACTTCTTCAACGGTAACCGTAGCGGTAAGTTTAGCGATACGCTCGAGACCTACGAAGAGGTCAAATCGGACATAGTGCCCTTCGAACAGCGTCCCTGGATGAAAGTCGCCGAGGTGGCCGACGAGGTGATCGCCGCCGTCGAAGGCGGGGAGTATGACTTTATCCGCTTCAACTTTGCCAACGGCGATATGGTAGGCCACACCGGAATCTGGGAGGCGGTACTGTGCAGTCTCGAGGCGGTGGATCTCTCTCTCGCGCGCATCAAGGCCGCAGTGGAGCGAGCCGGCGGAGTACTAATCGTCAGTTCCGACCACGGCAACTCGGATGACATGTTTGCCCGGGACAAGAAAAGCGGGAAGGTCAAATACAAGGAGAACGGAAAGCCGCAGGCGAAAACGAGCCACTCCCTCAATCCGGTGCCCTGTTACATTTATGATCCCGAGGGCAAGGGGGAGTACAAGGACGAGCTGCGCTCCGGCCTTGGAATCTCCTCTCTTGCTGCTACCTGCATCGAACTCCTCGGTTTGGTCCCCCCCTCGGACTACGACCCGAGTATAGTAGAGATGAAGTAGTGGCATCCGCAGAAGTCTCCGCGATTACCGCTTACCCCGCGACCACCAGTTCTCCTGCGACCACCGCTTACCCCGCGACCACGGTCACGCCGGGTCCGGGGGCGCGGGAGCTGGAGTGGGGCTTGAAGCGGGGACGAAACTTGAAGCGGGGACGAAATTTGACATCCGGCCTTATCTCGATAATACAGTAAAGCGAATGCACGATACAGATGTTCAAAAAGAGATCTTCAAGCGGGGAAGTAAAACCTATTTCAACAGCAGCCGCTTCTTTCCTCCCGAGGCGCGGCGCGACGTAACCCGTCTGTACGGGTTCGTGCGTAAAGCGGACGATTTTGTGGATGAAGTTCCGCAAAATCGTGCCGGCTTTGAGCGCTTTGTTGCCGATTACCATCGGGCCCGCGATGGACAAGCTTCCGGAGACGTAATTATTGACAGCTTTGTAGAACTGGAGGCGCGGCGCGGCTTTGAGTACGCTTGGACCGATGCGTTTCTCCACTCCATGCGTCTGGATACGGAGAAGAGTCGCTACGAGAGCCTTGAGGAGACCCTCGAGTATATCTACGGCTCGGCAGAGGTCATCGGACTGTTTATGGCGCGGATTATGCAGCTTTCATCGGAGGCGGATCATTACGCCCGCATGCTGGGCAGGGCAATGCAGTACATCAACTTTATTCGGGATATTGATGAGGATCTGCAGCTCGGCCGGCGGTATCTTCCCCTGGAGCGAAGCGGGCTCGGGGAGCTCTCAGAAGAGCAGGCTCGTAGGTACCCGCACCGCTTTGCCGCCTTTGTCCGTGAACATCTACGTCGCTACTATGAATGGCAACGGGAGGCGGAAAAAGGGTATCGCTACCTACCACACCGCTATCTGGTACCGATAAAGACCGCGGCGGATATGTATGCCTGGACGGGCAATGTCATTCATCGGGAGCCTGAGGTGGTCTTTCGTCGCAAAGTAAAGCCCGGCAAGGGACGCATTATCCGGCACGGTATGCAGAACGCTGTGAACGTGTATCTGAGAAAAGGACTGGGGCAATGAGGTTTTTCCGGTCGTCCAGACTCCCGGCGCTTCCGGCACGTCCGCTGCTGCTGACGATAGCGCTCTTTTATCTCTTTGGCGTGGGGTTTCATCTCCTTCCGGCGACGCGGCCCTATATGACGATTCTCACCCCGTACGTGCTGTTTGGAGTGGGATTGCTGGTGCTCTACCCGGTGGTGCAGGAAACCCGGCGCGGTATTCTGCTATGGGGGGCGGCTAGCTTCCTGGTGACCTTTTTTTTGGAGGCCCTGGGAGTTGCAACCGGGGCGGTATTTGGTGAGTACGAGTACGGAAGCGTGCTGGGAGCAAAATTGGTCGAAGTGCCGCCGGTGATCGGCTTTAACTGGGTGTTGGTGCTGCTCGGATGCGTGCGGGCAAGCAGAATAATTACCTCCTCCGCACTGATGACGGGGCTACTCACGGGAATTGCGGCGATGCTGTTTGATATAGTGATGGAACCGGTGGCGATCTCCCAGGGGTACTGGAGCTGGCGGGGTGAGGTGATTCCGCTGCAAAATTACGCTGCATGGTTCTGCATCGCCGCGGCCGCCGGATGGGCATACCGCCGGGCCGGTTTGAGGCTGGACAGCACCATTCCCAGCTGGTATGTCGTTATTCAGCTCGGATTCTTTGCGGGGCTGCGATTAACCGGGGCGGCATGAGGGACCGAAGCTTTGACACACGGAAAGGAATACGCCATATGCAGGAATTTTTTCAGGCACAGCGACGGCGAATCGGCGATTATTTAGAAAAATATCAGTCGGACAAACAGGATGATTTGGGCAAGGTCCACGCGATGGGAGAGGAGGCGCTGGATAGCATCCGGCGTTTTGCTTTGCGGGGAAAAATGATCCGTGGCGGGCTGGTAGCTCTTACCTATTTACTGATCACAGGGAAGAATCCGGAAGAGCAGCCTGAAGATACAATTGCCGTCGGGGCTGCGATGGAACTGTTTCAATCTGCGTTTCTCATTCATGACGATATCATGGACCGGGACGAACAACGTAGAGGCGCGGAGACCGTCTTTTATGAATATGTTCGCCAGGCGGAGCGCGAGGGGCTGCGTGACGCCTATCACACCGGCGAATCCCTGGGAATTTGTTCCGGTGATATCGCGTTTTTTCTGGCTTTTGAGATCCTGGGGACTCTAGAGTCTCACGCTTCGGGGCCACTCACGGCTCTCTGTTCCAAGGAGCTCTCCTATGTGGGGGTGGCGCAGATGCTCGATGTGTATTGGGGACAATACAGCGGTACGGTGGAGCGGGAGCGGATTCTGTCCCTCTACACGTACAAAACCGGTCGTTACACGTTTTCATTGCCGCTGCTCAGCGGGATCCATCTTGCCGGCGGAACCACGGCGCAGGCACAGACGGTGGAGCGTATCGGAGAACTACTCGGAGTAGTCTTTCAGCTGAAGGACGATGAACTCGGGCTCTTTGCAGAGGCTGATAAGCTGGGCAAAGAGGTGGGTTCGGATATCAAAGAGGGCAAAAAAACGCCCTTTTACACCATGTTGATGGAGAGGGCCGGTGAGAAGGAACGTACACTTCTGCAGTCCATCTTTGGTGCAGGCGATATTACCGACGAGGACCTGTGTTTTGTACGCGATCTGATAGAGCGGTACGAAATTCGGCGTGAAGTGGGCGAGATATGCAGTTCCTATGCTGAAGAGGCACGGGAGCTGATCAGCTCCCTCGAAGGAGTGTCGGGGACGTATCGTGACATGTTCTACCAACTGCTCGATTACAGTCTGCAGCGCTCTTTTTGAGCGCTCTTTCTCCCCTCCTGTCCCCCCGTTATTCAGTCTCTCACTATTCCTGGTCCTGCTTTTGCGGCGCGGTGTAATCGGCGTTCAGCTCTTTAGGCGCGTCAGGATAGGGATTGATTTTGTCGTAGGCCCCTTCGTCGCCGGTATAGGGGCCGTCGGAGTAGTAGATGCGCACTTCAAAGTGGAGATGCGGACCGGTGGACTTTCCGGTGCTGCCGATCTTTCCCAGGCGCTGGTTTTGTTCCACCGACTCGCCCACCGAGATATCGGGTTTCTCGGCAAAGTGGGAGTAATAGGTGCTCCACCGCGTAGCTTCCGGATACTGCTCTTTCACCGAAGAGGTGAGGGGATGGACGATTTCCAGGTACCAACCGTAGCGATCGTCATATCCGCGGTCGACTACCTTGCCCTCCAGAGAAGCCACTACATTGCCCGGAGGATTGCCTTTGCGGATAATTTCACCGGCGTGATTTACATAGGCGATGTTGCTGACATTGATAATGTCCACCGCATAATGCGGAGAAACGCCGCCCGTTCCTACCGGATCTTTACGGCGATTGGTAAAGCCGTCGGTAATGCGAAAACCCCGGCCGTCACTCTTTTCGTTATCCAGTTTTACCGGGTAGCCGAGTTCGGGAAAAACGGCTTCGTGTTTCGAGAGGGGTACCGCCGATTGCCGGTCGGTGGCTAGAAATATGCGGGCCTGGTACTCTTCAGTCGGGAGACGGGACATCTCGTAGTAAATCTCACTGTAGGTCTTTGCCTCTTTGATGTTGCGGGCGATCAAGCGGTACGCTTTTTTACGCGCCGGAAGATAGGAGGCGAGCTCTTCCGCCATGCGCATGACGTTCACATAGGCGTTTTGGCGGTCGAAGGTAAAGTTTTTGCGGTTCTCCTTCAAATCGTTGATAAGAGTAAATATCTCGTCTTCGGTTTGATTGATAAATTGCTGTATTTCTGAGTCCATCTGTTCCGAATATTCCCGCATGGAGCTGCTCATCCGGCTTTCGAAGGTATTTACACGAATGATATGGACCAGCAACAGCCCGGAAATACCGGCCACAAGTATTGCCGCCGCCACCACGGGAGCGTGCCGAACCAGTCCGCGGTGGAGTTTGCTGAAGAGGCCGTTGCGCTGCATCGCCACGTCGGAGGGAAGGTTCACACTCAAGGCGTCGTAGGCTCGGGCGCGGTTCTCCGCGTAGTAGGTGCTGCTTCCGGCCTGAAGGGAGAAGACGATTTGAAGCCGCCGGAGAAGATCCTCGGCGTGGCTGTGTACGGCGTTGTAGGGGATCGGTTTTCCGAGATGCTCAATACCGGCGACGTACCATTCCTTCCCGTCGTCGGTGCGCAGCGTCCAACTGCGGTAGATTACCTGTCCTCGCACTTCGGAGGAAAACACCTCCTGCAAAAACAGCTCCTTCTCGTGGACCCGGATCGCAGAGACGAAGTAGGTAGCCGGGGTAATACCATCGATGACGCAACGAGCCGGGCGGCTGGAGTAGGAATTTCCCTCTCCTAACCATTCTGTAACGACTCTGGCGATGGTTTGAATATGTTCTTTTTGTTCGACCTTCATATCAATTCTTTCAAGCGCCGACGTATTTCAGATGGCCGGCTCTTCATAAGCTGAGTGCAGATGGGTGTAAAGCTAGTGGACTAGTATATAGTCTAGACCAATTCTGCACTCTTTTTCAATAGTGCTCCCCCTGTAGTAGAGCCTCAAGGGAGTCGAAAGGGACCGGAGGGCTGAAATAGTAGCCTTGCAGACAATCACAGTTAAGTGATTGGAGAAATTTGTGCTGCTCTTCCGTCTCTACCCCTTCGGCAGTCACCTCCATTCCCAACTCTTGAGCCATAGAGACGACCGCTTTTACAATAGCGCGGTCTCCGGGATCGTGCGGCAGATCCTTGATAAAGGAACGGTCGATTTTAAGCTCCTGAGCGGTGAAACTCTTTATGTAGGCGAGGGAGGAATAGCCGGTTCCGAAGTCGTCGATGGATATCCCGAGACCGAGTTGCATGAGCTCCTGCATCATGTGAACGGTGGATTCAATATCGCTGATAGCGACATTCTCGGTGATTTCGATAATGATGTTCTGTGGATTTGTTCCGGACTCCGTAAAGATCGACTCCAGTTGGTTTACCAACGAAGAGTCGCGAAATTGCTTTCCGCTGACGTTGACGGACATCCGCAGGTTTTCCGTCCCCTTCTTGTTCAATCGCAGCAGATCGGCGCAGGCTTTCTTCATGATCCAGCGGCCGAGGGGATAAATCATTCCGGTCTCTTCCGCAATCGGGATGAAATCCGCCGGTGAGACAATCATTCCGGCATGATTCCAGCGTACCAGTGCCTCCACCCCCGCGATGATTCCGTCGGAGGCTCGTACTTTAGGCTGGTAGAATAGTTCAAACTCATCCTGCTGAAGCGCGCGGTTGAGATTGGCCTCCAGGGTGATGCGATGCTGAGCGCGATTATGCAGCTCTTGGTTGAAGAGTGCATAGCGGCCCCGGTCGTTGTTCTTTGCCTTGTACATGGCCAACTCGGAGTTTTGCATCAGCGCTTCCGAGTCGGGACCGTCTTCCGGGAAAAACGTGACCCCGATACTTGCACTAGGTATGATCTCGTAGGAATCGAGAGTAATCGGTTTTTGCAATACCGAGCTGATGCGTTCGAGTATCTCGAGGGCATGATTTTGATTGCCGAGCCGGAGATTGATGATGCCAAACTCGTCTCCGCCGAGTCGGGCAATCGTATCCTCCTCGCGGCATACCGAGGAGAGTCGATCGCTTACCACCTGCAGATACGTGTCGCCGTGGCGATGACCGAGACTCTCGTTGACTTTCTTAAAATTGTCGATATCCAGAAGCAGTACCGCGATGGAGTCCCCTTCACGCCGTGCGGAGGCGATTGCCTGGGAGAGACGGTCGTAAAAAAGCTGCCGGTTAGGCAATCCGGTCAGGATATCATAGTGAAAGTGGCGCAGCGAATAGTCTTCGCTATGTTCAGCACGCTGGAGTTCATGGAAAAGCGCTAAGTACTTGGTCTCCCGGCTGCGGCTGTTTCCTACTCTGGTAATGACTTCCCAGAGGACCACGGTGCTTCCGTCTTTTGCTCTGTCCCATATCTCCCCCTGCCATATACCGAGCGTATTCAGTTTCTCCCACATCTGCGTATAAAAACTCTGCTGGTGATGGTCGGATTTTAATACGGATGGGGTTGCGCCCACCACTTCTTCGGGGGAAAAGCCGGTAATGCGGGAAAAAGCGGGGTTTACTCGTTCTATTGTTCCCTCGGCATTGGTGAGGATGACGCCGTCGAGGGTGTTGTCAACGAGATAGTTGGCGAGGTTCATCAGTTGTTCGTACCGCTTTTGAGCGGTGATTTCATGCCAAAAGAGAATCACCTCCTCCTGTGTAGAGGGGTGAAACGGAATTACTCGGTAGACGCCCCTTTCGATATGGAACTCTTCTATCGTCTCGCCCCGCTCGAGCGCCGGTTTTAGCTCCCGGTGCCACTGCTGGTCCAATGGCTGTGCTCCGGACCGTGGGAGACCGAGTATATGACGTGCTTCCAGGGTGGCATAGAGAATCCAACCGTTCGCTTTCAGGTGCACGATCGAGGTTGAGGAGCAGGTGGGGATACTGTTGAGCAAGGAATAGGTAAGGGATGTGGGGAATTGTTGCTCATTCATACGTAATCCTAGTATGCTAAAAAGCAAGGCGTTATGCCAGTGGTGAAGCTCAAGAGAGAAAAAATTTGGGGATTTTGGAGTAGGGTATGATACAACGGGAGCGTGTGAAGGCGTTAAATGGCATTTCTCCGCCTCAGAAGGGCGATTACGCGGTGTACTGGATGCAGCGCAGTCAGCGCGAGGGTTGGAATCATGCCCTCGAGTACTGTATCGAACGGGCTAACGAACTCGGAGTCCCTCCGGTGGTGCTCTTTGTCCTCACCGAAGGGTATCCGGAGGCGAACCTCCGCCACTACCGTTTCATGGCAGAAGGGCTGGCGGAAACCGGGCGGCGGCTCGAGGCGCGCGGCATTCCTCTTGTGGTGCGGGCAGGCTATCCACCCGATGAAGTGGAGCGTTTTTGCCGGGAGGCGCGTATATGTGTGTGTGATACGGCCTACACTCGCGTCCCGCGGCAGTGGCGGGCGGAGGCGGCCGGGAGGCTCTCTATTCCTCTGCTAGAGATAGAGAGCGATGCGGTTGTTCCCGTTTCCGAAGCGTCTCCAAAGGAGGAGTATACCGCCGGTACCCTGCGCCCCAAGATTCACCGTCAGCTGCCGGTCTATCTGAAGAGCCTCGCGCGGCGAAGCCCGGCCCGCCGAGCGGACCCGGGGGCGTTTGACGGCCTTGCTCCGGCGAGTCTGCCCCAGGAGGTGGAACGGCTGAACATCGACACCTCGGTAACTCCCGTGGAGGGGGTTCGAGGAGGATCGGAGGAGGCCGAGGCGCGGCTGGAGCAGTTCATTGCGGAGAAACTCGACCGCTACGACGAGGAGAGCAACGATCCGGTGGCGGGAACGGTTTCGGGACTCAGTCCCTACCTCCATTTTGGCCAAATAAGTCCTTTGCAGATTGCGATACAGCTTATGGCGAGTTCATCGCCGGGGAAAGAGGCGTTTCTGGAGCAGCTGGTGGTTCGCCGGGAATTGGCCCTGAACTTTACCTATTACGACCCTTCCTACGACAGTTTCGCCGCTCTTCCGCAGTGGGCTCGCACTAGCCTTGGCGTGCATGCCGACGATGTGCGACCGGTGCTCTACTCGCCGGAGCAGCTGGAGGAGGGCGAAACCGCGGACCCCTACTGGAACGCAGCGCAGCGGGAGCTCCTGTTGACGGGAACCATGCACAACTATATGCGTATGTACTGGGGGAAAAAGATCCTGGAATGGTCTCCCACCCCGGAGGAGGCCTTCTCCCGAGCGCTGCTGCTGAACAACCGGTATGGGCTGGACGGCAGGGATCCCAACAGCTTTGCCGGTATCGCCTGGTGCTTTGGCAAGCACGACCGGGCGTGGAGCGAGCGTCCGATTTTCGGGAAGGTCCGCTATATGAACGATCGCGGACTGCGCCGGAAGTTTGCGATTGACCGGTACGTGGAGCGCATTCGGGCCCTCGGTTAAGCCGCGAAAAACGCCGCTGAAGCCGCTGCCACGCTGCTGGGGCGTTTACTCGCTGCGGTTTTCGGAGCCGGACAGTTCCCGCTGCCATTCAGCTAAAGCCTGCTGATAGGCGGCGATAGCTCCCTCTCCGGCGACTTCGGAGACCGCGCTGCGGCCCGCCTGATTGTTCTCCAGTCGGGTGCAGGCCGTCTGCAACATATGTTTCAACTGCTCTATATCGAACTCGGGGTCGTGTTGACGAAGCCGGCGGACCTGGATGATGGTCTCGTCAAAAGCTTCGTCAAACTTTTTGGCTTCCCAATTGTCTGACAGCATCATTCCTCCTTTCCGCTCCGGTGAGAGCGGGTTTCAATAGTATTGCCGTATATAGTATACTCTTTTTTCCTATCCTCGGTAAAACGGAGCAGGCGGAAAAACTCCATGAACGACTCTCAGCAAGTGACGCTCAAACGAATCTTCCTCCTCTGGTTCCCTCTGGCGGTAATGTGGATCTTCATGGCCATTGAGCAGCCGGGAGTGAATGCGGTGATCGCACGGCTGCCGCTTGCCAAGGAGAATCTCGCTGCCTACGGAGTGACGTTCTCCTTTGCACTGATTATCGAAAGCCCCATCATCCAGATGTTGGCCGCTGCGACCGCACTCACCGACGGGATCCGCAATTATCGCCGGCTGTTGCGGTTTATGCACCTATGGGCGATAGCTTTGACGGCGCTCCATCTTCTGTTGGGAGTCAGCCCCCTGTATGTGCTGATCCTGCGGAATCTGCTGGGAGTACCGGAGGAAATTATCGGTATAAGCCGGACAGCCTTTTTGATCATGACGCCGTGGTCGGCGACAATCGGATATCGCCGCCTCTGGCAGGGCGTACTGATCCGCTACGGAAAAACCGGCCGCATAAGTTATACCATGTTTTGCCGTCTCGTGGCTACTCTGGGAACGCTGGCGGCGGGGTTCCTCCTGGGATGGACGGACGGAGCTTACCTAGGCTCGGCGGCGCTCATCATGGGGGTAACCGCCGGAATGGGCTCGGCGTATCTTTTTGCCCGGCCGGTGATCCGAGAGCTTCCTCAAGAGAGCGGTGGTAAGGTGGTGGATCGCCAGTATCTCTTCAGTTTTTACTATCCTCTGGCGCTTACCAGCATACTGACCTTCCTTGCCAGGCCCATCCTCAACTACGGAATAGCCCGGGCGGCAGATCCACTCGAGTCGCTGGCGGTTTGGCCGGTGGTGCTGAGCGTGATGTTTATTTTTCGCTCCGTTACCATGGCCTATCAGGAGGTTGCGGTAGCACTGCTGAAAGAAGATAAGGATATGTACGAACTGCGCCGGTTCGCCTTTCTGCTGGCCGGTGCGGTGGGTTCGCTATTTCTTGCGATAGCCCTCAGTCCGGCAGCTGATCTGTGGTACCGTCAGGTGGCGGGCCTCTCACCGGATCTGCTGCCATACACGACCCTGCCGTCGATTATTGTTAGTTTTGTCCCGGTGCTCACGGCCTTCCTGTCGTGGTATCGGGGGCTGTTCATCTACTACGGCCGTACGAAAATAATCGCCCGGGCGGTGGGGCTCAATACCGGAAGCCTGTCGCTCATGGTGCTGCTGGTGCCCCGGTTTGTGGTGATAGATGGGGCCACCATTGCGGCCGTAAGTTTTACCCTTTCGCTTCTTCTCGAAACGAGCTACCTATTCGTGCAATCCCGAAGGCTGGCTCTGGAACAAGGCTCTGTGCTGCGGTATACTGTACGGTAACCGTGGGCGAGCGATGCTGGTCAAATGCAGCGCCGCAGCGGCCCTCGGTTGTGCCAGTATCAAAAAGGAGGAGACATGTTAACGCTGCCGATTTCCGGCAAAGATGAGCAGTATACTGTCAGCCCCAGCAAGATTATCGCCTTGGGCCTCAACTATGACGACCACCTACAAGAGAGTGTCTTCTTAAAATCAAAGAATTACTCCCCCGAACGTCCATCCGAGCCTCTGCTTTTTCCCAAAACGCCCAACGTGTTGGTCGGTCACGGCGAGCCGATCGTGATTCCCGCTTTTATTCAAGAGTACGGTTTCGAAGACCCCCGGGTCGATTACGAGGCGGAACTGGCGGTCATAATAGGGGCCGTCTGCAAAAACGTCCCCGAGGAGGAGGCGCTTTCGTACGTGTTTGGCTACACCTGTATGAACGATGTAAGCCAACGAAATTTTCAAACCGGTGACAAGTCCGGTTGGTTCCGGGGAAAGTCCCTCGATACGTTTGGCCCGGTGGGACCGCAGGTGACCCTGGCGGAGGATATCTCCGATCCTCAAGAACTGAACATTGCCTGCCGATTGAACGGGAAAACCGTGCAGGAGTCCCGCACCTCCTATCAGATCTTTCCGGTAAGCCGGGTTATTTCTTTTATCAGCCGCCACTTCACTTTGAATCCGGGGGATATCATCTCCACCGGAACACCGAAGGGAGTGGGACGCATAGCTCACGGCGATGTGGTGGAGGTGGAAATCGAAAAAATCGGCGTGCTGCGAAACCCGGTGACAGAGGAAAACCGCCAGGAGTGACACACCGGCCGGCTCTGCTATGAGCAGCCGGCTTTACTATGAGAAGCGGCCGGCTCCACTAGGAGCGGCCGGCTGCAAAAAAGCGGGGGCGGTAGGGCGTTTCAGCGGTATGAGATCTAGTGTGAATATGCCTCCACCAATTACTCTATCACTTAGTCGCCGGTGCTCTGTGTGTGATTCTGCTGTGCTTTGTAGCTGAGGTTGTCGGTGTATTGCTGCGATGCGGTCTTCTGTGCCGTTTTATCTTCCCCGGTGAGTGCAGTGAGCCGCTTTTCTATCTGTTTCACCCGTTTGTCAACATTATTCATACGGAACTCCATGGAATTGAGAACCCAGAATTCGAAGTGATTGAACTTGTGCTGGGAGTGAATCATCCAAATGATCTTGATAGAAACTAAGAGGATGCCCACTTCCAGTGATACGTAGGTGGGGAGAATCTGTGTAGTTACTTCCACTGCAAAGAAGACAACGATAGTGGTGAGGAAGATGATGTTGAAGATAAGATCGGTCTTCGAATATTTTTTCCCGCCGATCCTACTCAGCATCGCTTTGATCTGTTCTCGCTCTTGGTTGTACTCGTGGATCTCCTTTTCGAGATCCTCCTTCCGTTTGTTCAACTCTTCGGTTATATCTTCGCTGTGATGCTTGGGATCGTGTGTGTGCTGTTTCATATGCGTTTACTCCAGCTTTTACTGTGCCTTACATCAACAAAGAGTGCAAGAGGAGTGAGACCGCCAGGACCATCGCCGAGGGGGGTATGAGAGAGACAAGGCTTTTTGCGAGGCTGCTATTGTAGTGTTCGTTGGTGACGATTAGGCATACGTGTACGGGAGAAAGCATGACCCCGATAAAGCCAAAGGGGTAAGCGATGGCCAGCATGCCCAGCATTGCGCTGAGCGGAGGGTTGGTGCCCAGCAGCGAAAAGGCGATAGGAAAGCTTGCTCCCACAAAACCTACCGAAACCCCGGTGGTCAATCCGCTGGCAAAGGCAATAATCATCACCAGAAGCACGAGGGGAATGCCCAGGCTGTGGAGCTCGAGCCGCATCTGATCCATCAGCAGTGTTCCATCCGGCAAGGGCATCTCAATGAACGCCCCGTAGACCCGTACCAGCGCCACGATAACTGCCATCTTGAGCGCTCTTTTACTGAGGATGATTTCTTTCCAGTTGTGCAGGTCGAGAGGGCGCCAAAGCTGAAGCCACGGTAAAGCAGATCCGATCCCGATAATCATCGGCAGGTAGCGGCTCGTTTCGGTCGCCTGTGGCAGCAGGAGAGTAACGAGGGTGTAGACGGCAATGATAATGAGAATAGGGCTGAGCAGCTGCAGGAAACGGTGCTGTGATGGCGAGGTATGTCCCGGACTCACTTTTGCCCGGCGTAAAATGAAGATGTAGCCCGCTGCGACGGAGGCCGCCATCAGAGGAAGTCCTACGAGAAAAATTTGCCATACCTGCAGCCCCGATATGTCGGTAGCAAGGATAATACCGGGGTAGAGCGGCCAGGTGTATTCCCAAACATGGCGAAACCAGTAGTTAATTTTGGTCTTTAGCAGAGGAGATACCTCGTTGCGTTCGTCGGCATCATCCACCAGCGGGGCGGAAAAGAGGGCACCTCCCGGCATTGGCAGCAGGCCGATTACCGCAGGAAGGGCTGCCATTGAGCTTCGGGGGCTGAGGAAGCTTCTGACACTTCCCACCAGATCGTGCATCACACCGGTTTTTTCCATTTGGCTGGAGAGCCAAATTACGAGAAAAATGATTGCCAGGAGCAGACCGTTATCGATACTAAAGAGGCGTTCTGTGGCAACGCTGGCGGCGGATGCGGGGCCGTGTCCGGTCCAGAGCGCCAAGAGGACTGAGCCCGCCACCAGCGCCGGTGAGAGACTCCCGAAAGCCTTATTGACAGCCAAAATAGCAGCGAGGGAGAGAAGTATTTTCAGGATAACCGGGGCCTGCATGAATAGGTCCATATTTGGCAGTATAGAAAGTTTTGCAGCGGCTGCATAGCGGGGGAAGATTGGGGCTATCTCCTCCCGTGCTTGACGTCGAATACGAAAGTCGCTATCATAATAAATGAAAATCATTATCAAAAAGGAGGACGAATGGCAAAACGGGGTGGACGGGGAGCCGGTAAAGGCCCCGGTTACCGCGGAGGCAGCGGAGAGGGCGGCGGATTTTGCTGCGGCAAGCCTTTCCGCGGGCACGGCTTTAGGCTGACGCATCCCCGCCGAATTATTTTGGAGGTGCTCGAGTCCGAAGCAGAGTATCTGAGTGCCGAAGAAATTTACCGTAGTGTAGTGGACCGAGCCGGGGACGGGATTGGGTTGGCCACGGTGTATCGGACTTTACAGCTGCTCGAAGAGCACGGCTTCTTGCACAAGCTTGAATCCGGAGAAGGTCGTTCCCGCTATAAACTGGCCGTGGGAGAAGAGGAGCATAACCGCAAGGTTTTTATTTGCCGCCGCTGTCGTAAAACAATTCTCGGCGGCCCGCTTACTGAGAAAGAACAAAATGTCTTTCAGGAGGCGGAGGCTCAGAAGAGGCACGAACACGGGTTCAGGGTTCAAAGTAGGGTAATGCAGTTTTTCGGACTCTGCAGTGAGTGCAGCGAGCAGTCTGACATACATGAATCGAAATCTGAGTAAGGAGGCAAGCAGATGAGAGTAGCAGTAGCAACGGAAGGAAATAGAGTAAGCGAACATTTTGGGCATAGCCCCGCGTTTACCCTTGCCGAGGTAAAGAACGGGGAGATCATCAGCAGGGAGACGGTGGAGAGTCCTGAGCATGCCCCGGGACGGATTCCAAAGTTCTTGGAGGAACACGGAGCACAGGCCGTGATTACCTGCAGTATGGGGCAGCGAGCACAGACAATTTTTCAGCATACCGGGATCGAGTGTGTACTGGGAATAAGCGGAGAGGTTGATGAGGTGCTGCGCCGTTATGCAGCAGGTGAATTGGTCTCCGGGGAGAACAATTGCAGCCGGAATCACGACCATGACCACGGCAATGGTCACGGCCATGATCATGGACACGGCCACGGTAATTCCGACAGATCGTCCGGCGGAAACCGATCCTGAACAGTCAGGAGAATAGGGGTCGTGTGGAAAGCGAGAATATGCGCGCCGAACCGTGAGAAACCGCCACACAGCTTCGTGTGGTGGTCTCCGGCCTGCGGACTTCCCCCTGTGCGGCGGGAACTTTCTTTCCCAGTGCGCCCTGGGGCTCCCCTGTGCCCCCAGGGCGCTGTTTTAGTGCCAGCTTAGCTCATCTGTTCCTTTACCGCTTCGAGCTCTTCGTTGCGTACGAGTTTCTTCACATCAAGGAGTATCTTTACCTCATTGTCCACTTTCCCGAGTCCCATGATATAGCGCTCTTTTGTCTCGCTACCTTTGAAATCGGGGGCGGGATCGATATTCTTTTCCGGTATATCCTCTACCTCCGAAACAGTGTCGACGATAAAGCCGAGCGGATTGTCATCAATATTAACGATGATAATACAAGTGCGGTCGTCGTATTCCCGGAGTTCCATTTTGAACCGTAGACGCAGGTCCATTACCGGAATGACTTGACCGCGTAAGTTGATAACTCCCCGGATATAGTCGGGCATGTCCGGCACTTCCGTGATTTTTTGCAGTTCAATGATGTCGGTGACATGCAGAATGTTTACTCCATAGACTTCGTTGCCCAGTTTAAAGAGGAGATACTTGTTTTTTTGTGACTCTTCTTCTTCACCGTCATCCCACATTTCTTCGAACTCATCGCTCATATTAGTCTCCTTTAAAACCTGTCGAAATCTTCGTCATCCAGGTTAATTACTTCTTCCGGTTTTGCCGGCAGTGGTGCGGGGCAAAGTTACGTGCTTCTGGCTTGTGGACGCGGTGCGACCCGAGGCCGTGCCGGCGGTAGTGCTTCCTCCGCCGCCGAGGCGCTTTCCTCGGCACTGGCAGTACTGGACTGGGTGGCCTGATCGATATCATCGTGCTGCTCTATATTAAGTGTCGCATTGAGCTCTCCCCGGGCGATGTGCTTGGACAAGTCCACCCCTTGCCGCAGAGGCCGAATGATCCCGAGGGTGATGATTACTGCCAGGAATATCCCGATCAAGAGCGCCACCGCCAACGCCGTGAGAATGAATGCGACTGTCTGACTCTGCTGTGCGTCCATAAGCTGCTCCTCATGCTCCGCAGCCTCCTCCGCGCCGGACATGATGTCTTCGGCCATTGCCACGCGGTTGAGGCTGTTCCAGGAGAGAAATCCAAGAGCCCCCATAAGGAGAAGGATGATGAGAAATCCCCCGCCAATTTTATAGGCAATTTTCATGTTCTCAAGCATTTTGTAAACTCCTAGTTGAGGGTAGTAAAAGGGGTTGTATGTGCGTATGAACGATCAACCCATTTTGTTAATCTTAATAGTAGTATTGAAATACAGAGGGTCGAATGCAATATTTTAGGGGATAAGGTTTGTGAATTTTTTTCTCGGTTCGTCGATCATAGAAGCGGAATGTAGACGCGGCCTTTAGTAAAAAGTGAAAAAACATGTGCACAAAACCGTACAATTGAGCGGGTAATCCAAAAAGGTTTTGTATGTAAGAATGTAAGTATTTACATTGTAGGTAAATAATATAGGACTGTTATGTTTGGAATTTGGCATGATAGTTGCAACATTAATTACGTGAATATACCTGCACCGAATGGACGGACATGTCGATGGATATAATACATATTACGCTGCCAAAAACGATGAGCAGGGGGGAAGAGCTGCATACAGAACTCCTGCGGAAAGCTATTCATATGTTTATAGCCATCGTACCCCTGGCGGCGGAAATTCATATGCAGCTTACAGCAGCGGCGCTCATGGGCGGTATTCTCTTTTACACGTGGGCGGAATCGCAACGGCTGTCGGGAAAGCCGGTGATGCTTGTCTCGCGTATTACCCGCCGCGCCTCCCGGAGCATCGATGCTGCCGGTTTTGAGCTCGGGCCGATCACCCTTGCATTTGGCGCTCTGATTGCTCTCATGCTGTATCCGGCCCCCGCCTCAACCCTTGCTATCTATGCTTTGGCATTTGGCGACGGTTTCTCCAGCCTCATTGGGAAAATGATGAGCAGTGCGGTACTGCCCTTTACCGGCGGAAAAACGGTGGCAGGGAGCCTTGCTTGTTTAACCGTAGTAACCGCCGTCTCCTTCGGAATTCTCGGCGAATTTCCCCTCGCCCTCCTCATTGGAATTACCGCAACATTTATCGAGCTCTTTCCGCTCAAGGATTTGGATAATATCATTCTTCCGTTCGGCGTCGGGTTGCTCGCTCACTATATCCTCGTATAAAATCGCTGATTCCCCGCCGATCCCTCTATAGCCAGAGGTATATTTCGTGGGTTTTCTGTGCAAATAATAGGGTAGCTCCGATGATGCCGGCCAAGGCCGGGAAGATGTACCATGTATCCGGGAAGAAGAAAAACATCTCTTTTGAGACGATAAAGATAACTAATGCCGCCGCATTGAAAAGGTAATTGTGGTTGTTGTGGATAGTGGCTGCGTAGATAAAATTGAACACCGCGATCGCGGCAATGGTGTAGTAGGCGATAGAAAAGCCGGTTTCTCGCCCCGCCTCGAGGAGAAAGGGGAGGCTATAGGTAGTGAAGTCTATTGGCAAGGCAGCGGCAAGAATGAAGGATATCATCACAAACCCGCCGAGATAGATTTCTTGGCGCTGATAGGTCAACCCGGTGGAGAAGAGGCCTGAGGCAAAGAGGGAGAGAATCGTGAGTATTCGGCTGAAGTAGACAAGGCGGGTGATCGGAATGAGGGCCATCGGGGAGGTGGCCAATGAGTTGAGTAGTGGAACGGTGAAGCGCAGCGATTCGAGGGAGAAGCTGACGAGGGCGAATACGAAAAAGAAGATCTCCGGGGAGGGAGTCTTACGGAAGAAGAGATAGGTGGAGAGAATGGCTACCGGAACAAAAGCGGCCTGCAGCAGGTGGCTGAGGATGATAAAGCCGCGGCTGTCGGGGATGCCGTAGTCGGAGAGTAAGATAAGAAAACGGGCTATGGGGATACGGGCAATCACAAAAAAATAGGTCAACGTGGCCAAGTTAGCGAGCAAAATGGCAATACATAAGCCCAGCGCGGCAAGTAAAAATCGCTTGCGTACCTTTCTCGTCATGCTGCTAATGTAAAAGGTAGGGCGACAAAAAATCAATACGCGTGTGGAAAGGATAAATCCTACAGACGTGGCGCTTTTTGTACGATATAGTAGTGTGGAAGGAGAGGTGTATGCGAAAGCGCAGAATGTTGATGGTAAGTATAGTCCTGTGTGCTGTGTCGATGACGTTGTATGCAGGTGATGTAGCGAACTTTGTAAATTTGGGCTTCTCCGAAGACTCCGAGATGTTCGTCTTTGGACAGTACGGAATAGAAGGCGACAGTCCCTATGCGGAAATTTACACGGTTGATGTAGAACGGAATACCTTTGCGGAAGACGGGATTCTGAAAGAAGAGTTTGACGATGAGGTAACCCCCGGACAGGACGGCCGCGGAGGTCTCTTTAATCTGCTCCATAGGTATACTCCGCTGAAAGAGAAATTCGGTATCAATCATCTGGCGACCGGACGGATTGTGTATCTCTTGATAGACGGAAAGGAGCCGAAGAAGCGGCTTGAGTTTCGTGATTTTTACAAGGGCGATAAGTATGTGCTTACCCTTGTGCAAGACACCTACGGCGAAGGTGAGGATATGCGAGCCTCATTTCATATTAATTTATCGGTGACGAACAAGGCGGGGAACACCCGCACGTACACCCTCGGGCTGCCGAATTACAAGCGCGAAGGGGTAAAAAACTACCGTATCAATCGTGTGCTGTTCTCGCCGGATGAAAAAGGGCTCGTCTGTGTAGTGGAAAAACATATGTGGGCCTCCGAGGGCTCCCGTATCAGATACATGGTGGAAACCCTACAGGTCAATTCCTAACTCTTTCCTCTCAACCGCCCCGGCGGCGGAGTCCGCTGCTTCTCCGCGCCGGTGCGGTTGACCTCCTATACGCTCTTCAGTACAATACCGATGCTTCGTTGTCCGGTCTGGACGGCAGAGGCAACGTATACGCAATGTAGTAGTAAACTCCAGAGGTAGATATGGCTGAAAAAATAACTCCCCGCAGTGAGAATTATTCCCAGTGGTACGTAGATATTGTATTGAAGGCGAAACTTGCCGATTACTCCCCGGTGAAGGGCTGCATGGTGATTCGACCCCGCGGCTATGCGCTGTGGGAGGCGATGCAGCGTGCCCTCGACGACATGTTCAAGGAGACGGGCCACAGCAACGCCTATTTTCCCCTTCTCATTCCTCAGAGCTATATTCAGCGGGAGGCGGAGCATGTAGAAGGCTTCTCACCGGAACTCGCGGTTGTCACGCATGCCGGAGGAGAAGAACTGGACGAGCCGCTGGTCGTGCGGCCCACTTCGGAGACGATCATCTGGAGTATGTATAAAAAATGGATCCAGTCGCATCGGGACCTGCCGCTGCTGGTAAACCAGTGGGCCAATGTGATGCGCTGGGAAAAGCGTACGCGACTCTTTTTGCGCACCACTGAGTTCCTTTGGCAGGAAGGGCACACTGCTCATGAGACCCGAGAGGAGGCGGAGGAAGAGTCCCTGCGTATGCTGGATGTTTACCGCCGTTTTGCCGAGGAGTACATGGCGCTGCCGGTGGTCACCGGCAGAAAGTCAGAGACGGAAAAGTTTGCCGGCGCGGTAGCAACCTACTCCATTGAGGCGATGATGCAGGACAAACGTGCACTGCAGGCCGGCACCACCCATTTTCTGGGACAAAATTTTGCCAAGGCCTTTGACGTGACCTATCAGACGCGGCAGGGGGAGCTTGAGTACGTGTGGGCGACCAGCTGGGGCGTCTCCACTCGGCTGGTGGGAGCGCTGATCATGACCCATTCGGACGACAAGGGGCTGGTGGTTCCCCCGAAACTGGCTCCCACCGAGGCGGTCATCATCCCTATTTTCAAGAACAAGAATAAAGAGCAGGTGCTTGAGTACGCCGATACGCTGCACAAGCAGCTGCGGGGCCAATTCAAGATACAGATGGATGACGACGACAGCAACTCTCCCGGATGGAAGTTCTCGGAGTGGGAAATGCGGGGAGTGCCGGTGCGTATCGAGATAGGCCCCCGCGACATGGAGGCGGGGAACGTGATGCTGGTGCGCCGCGACACCGGAGAAAAAGTGGCTGTGGCCGTGGAAGAGGTCTCCCGCCGGCTTACCGAACTTTTGCAGGAGATACAGAGCGCACTGTACCATGCGGCGAAGGAACGACAGGAGCAGCATACCTACCGGATCGGCACATACGAGGAGTTCAAACGGCTCTATGCCGGCGAAGGCGGTTTTGCACGAGCGTATTGGTGTGGAAACGATACCTGTGAAGCGGCGATCAAAGAGGACACCAAGGCGACGATTCGGGTGCTGCTCTTTGACCGGGAATTGCCGGAAGACGCTGTCTGCGTACGGTGCGGGGAACCGGCTCGGGAAGAGGCGATTTTCTCCAAGGCGTATTGAGACCCGGCCGACGATGCTCGGCCAATAGCCTATAGACGGGAGCTCGCAGTCTTCCGCCTATGGGATTAAGCGGCGGTGGGGAAGCAGTGCCTCCGGAAGGAGGGTGAAAATCTCTCTGCCTGTGCTATACTGTGGATATGAACGTTTTGTTGCCCTTGCGGAGATCTATTTGGACAGCGCTGCTGCTGTGTGCGGCTATGCCATTGACCGCTCTTTCTATTTCGGGCACCGAGTGGGAAGGCGGTATTCGCTTGATCGGGGTGAGCAGCGACCAATCCTCTGACTACCAGTCTGATGTACTTACAAACGAGCTGATTTTTCGCCTGCCGCTGACTGTTTCGGAACAGTTCGAACTAGTCCCCTCCCTCTCACTGAGCATGCTGTATTATGAGCTGAACTCTGAGGGCCAAGTGGTGCCGGTGGATATGGAGGTGCGGGAGATGACCGGACTGGTTCCCATTGTGGAACTGCCTCTGCGCTGGCGGTTTCTCCGTTTCCGGAGCCACTCCTATTCGTTCTCCGGAGGGATGGCGGCGGAACTGCCGATACCGGTAGGGTTTGCCGAACCTGAAGCCACCGAGGAGATTATCGATGGACTCTACTCCGATCTTCGTTACTTGCTGCCATTTGCACGGCTCTCCGGCCGCTGGACTATCGCCGACCGTTTCCAGCTAGTCGGACGGACGGTGGGGTACTTCCCCGTCCATCGTCTATGGGACGGAAGCGGCGCTCCCTTCACAGATCATTTGATGATCGGCGTCTCTGTGGGCTTGTTCTTTCCTCACAGCACCGACTGAAATTCGGGCGCCCGGAAGCGTGTCAAATGAAATCCCCGGCGTAGATATCTTTCCGGTCTTCATGCCTTCCGGCGATAAGCGACACGATGAGCCCCGTGGTGAGGACGTCGAGGAAGACGGCGAAACTGGTGATGATAGGCAGAACAGGAATGACGATCAGAAAACCGTTTTCGAGCCCGCCGCCGTAGAGGCTGCACATGGTGGCCAGACTCACGATGACGCCCATTCCCGGGACGCTGCCAGTCAAAAGGCTGGAGAGCAGGCTGAAGACGAAGATCCACACGATCTCCGGAAGCCCGACGCCGAGACTCGAATACGAGCGCAGAATCACCACAAATGTGACGGCCGTCACCATTGCCGTTCCCGCTTTTGCAAAGAGGGTGAAGAAGGGCAGGGTGGAGGCCCCGGTTTCCCGCTTGATTCCCAGATTTTCTCGGGTGTGGGTGGCGAGGGAGATATAGGAGAAGTAACTGTTGCCGGAGACCGCCGCGGTAAGCAGCGGCCCGAGGAGGGCATAGAGCTGTTTATAGGGATTCTCCTTGCCGGAGAGAAAGTAATAGAGAATCGGATAGATGCCAAAGACGATGAACGCCGTCAGCAGGGCGAGAAGCAGAATCAGCTGGCTGAAAAGATCGAGCTCCGCCGTAGCGCGCAAACGGACGACAAAGTACGCGGAAAGCACCACGAGGCCGAGACCCAGAATCTCCATGATGAACTTTCCGATGTGGTAGAAAACGCGGGAAAAGGAGTCGAAGAGCTGTACCGCCGGGCGGGTAGCAATTTTATCGAAAGCAAAATTGAGCCCCAGAAAGAGGGCGAAGAAGGCCACCGGCAAGAGATAGTCGCCGCTCTCGTGGAATATTCTGAAGAGGTTGTTGGGCAAGACGGAGAAGACCAGCTCCGTATATTCGGGGAAAGAGAAAGCCCGCTCGCTCTCGATGATAATGGGTATACGCTCGGGGGAGAGGGCCAGCACCGCTGCGATTCCGAAGGCGGTGAGCAGCACTCCGCTTACCACAATGCCGAGCAGCGATTTGAGATAGGTGGCCAGCACACGCCGCTCCATACGCAACTTGAAGGCAGCATAGGCAAGAGAAAAAAATACCAGCGGATACACTGTGTAGCGGCCGATATGCAGTACCAGTTCAGCTGCGAACGGCAGCGCTTCGCCGTCTGCGGCGGCGGGGTCAAAGAAGTAGAAACCGAGCAGCGTCCCGACAAGGACGGCAAAGAGATATTTAACCCATATTTTCATGGCTGTTACCTTACTCTATTCGAGAGGGCTCGTCAATTCGGCCCGATTTGTCAATTCGGCCCGATTTGTCAATCCGGCCCTATGTACCATTTGGCTCGCTGCATCAGTATACCCGAAGGTGCTCACCGGTTGTGCGAGACAAAGCCGAGGGCGTTCAAAACCGATTTATCGTTGTAGCGGTGCCATTTGCCGTGCTGAGATCCGCCGCGCTCTCTGCGGGTGCGGTAGATAAACTCGGCAAATCCTTCCGTATCAGTACTGCGGGACTCAAAGCCGTCGATGACCAGCGGTTCGTTCTGGTAGAGAGAGAAGAGGGAGCCGGCAAACTGGCGGAGGCCGCCGGCGGCGCAGGCGTCGAAGGGGGCGAGGAAACCGGACTCGGCCGCTTGTACGGATATGGAGAGCCGTCCGCGGCGCTGTTTTTGAAAGTACGCCAGCAGTTCTTTGATCAGGAAAATGTTGCCCTTGAGGTAGGTGTCGAAATACCATTCGGTATCGGCGGCGGGGATCTCGTGTAGAGGGCGGGATTCGTTGTGCGGCTCGAATACGATCAACGCCTCGTCGATGTGCTGGCAGTGTTTCAGCGACTCGAGGAGTACCCAATGTCCCGAGATGGGAGAGCGGCGGTTCCAGGGGATGGGGATAAGATTTTCATCCGCTTCCGCCCCGGGCTGGGGGCTTTCTTCTCCAGCTGGATAGGTGGACAGCACTCGATGTCCGCCTGTGAGATAGAGATTGGTGAGTTCCGTCCCGAAAGGGCTTCTGCTGCCGGTTATCAGTATTGTCTCGACCATAACGTTCATATACTAACCGCATGGAAGGTACCGGTCAAGCTGCAATCTTCTGCGGCTCAGTAGGGTGCTTCGTGCCGTCTTGCCCACAGACTACACGCTTCCGCTGCCGGTGGAAGTGTGTTACGCTTATGCGAACAGCACAGTGGACAAAGGAGGCGCAGCAGCGATGAAGATAGCGATTGGGCAGATAAACACCACCGTTGGGGATTTCGAGGGCAATGCGGAGAAGATACTGGACTATGCCCGGCGGGCAGAACGTGAGGGGGCGGAGCTGATCGTCTTCCCGGAGATGTCGGTCTGCGGCTACCCGCCGATGGATCTGCTCGATTACGAACGCTTTGTCCAGGAGAACCTGCGGATGCTTCGCTACCTGCAGCGGCAGCTGCCGGAGGAGCTCGGCGTACTGGTGGGCTATGTGGACAAGACCAAAGGAGTCGGAGGGAAGGCGCTGCAAAACGTAGTCTCCGTGCTTCATGGCGGACAGATCATCCACTCTCAGGCGAAAACCCTCCTACCGACCTACGATGTGTTTGACGAAGCGCGCTACTTTCAGCCCGCTGCCGAACGGCGACCTTTTACCTTCAAAGGCGTGCGGATAGGAGCAGCTATCTGTGAAGATATTTGGTGGCAGAGCGAACCCTCCCCCGGGACACGCTACGTGCTTGATCCGGTGAAGGAACTGCTCGACGCCGGTGCCGAGCTCCTGCTGGCTCCTTCGGCCTCTCCGTTTTACCAGGGAAAGCGGGAGGTCCGCCGCGGCCTGGTGGAGAAGATCGGCAGAGCCAGCGGCGTGCCGATGGTCTACGTAAATATGGTGGGCGGCAACGACAATCTGATTTTCGACGGGGCCTCGATGATCAGCGATGCACGGGGACGGGTGACCGCCGTCTGCGAAGGCTACGAGGAGGAGTTTCGTCTCTTTGACACCGAGGTGCCTGGCGGGGAAGCACCGGTGAGGGATCGAGAGCCGTGCGAACATCTGCGGCAAGCCCTCGTGCTGGGGCTGAAAGACTATGTGGAGAAGTGCGGCTTCTCGCGGGTCCACTTGGGCCTCTCCGGCGGGGTGGACTCCGCCCTGGTGGCGGTACTGGCAGTGCAGGCCTTTGGACCGGAGCGGGTACGGACCTTTGCCATGCCTTCGCGCTTTTCGGCGGATGCGAGCACCGAAGACGCCCGTCAGCTGGCGAATAATCTGGGCGTGGAGTTTGACGTGCTGCCAATAGAACCGATGTATGAGGCTTCTTTGAAATCTTTGGAGCAGGTCTTCGGGGAGACCGAGTTTGGCGTGACAGAGGAGAATGTCCAGGCCCGGTTGCGGGGGGTGATGATGATGGCCTACTCAAACAAAACCGGCTCTCTCCTGCTGACCACCGGCAACAAATCCGAATTGGCTACCGGCTACTGTACCCTTTACGGCGATATGGCCGGGGGGCTCTCGGTAATCGGCGATCTGCTGAAGCAGGATGTTTACCGCCTCTGCCGTCATATCAACTCTCTGGAGGCGGTCATTCCCGAGTCGATTATCGAAAAGGTCCCGTCGGCGGAGCTGCGGCCCGATCAGAAGGATGAAGATAGTTTACCCTCCTATGAAATCCTGGACGGAATTCTCTCCCGCTATGTAGTGGAAAACAAATCCGCAGACGAGATCGCCGCCGAGGGATTTGACCTGCAGACAGTCCGCGATATCGTGTCGCTGGTGGGAAAAAACGAGTATAAGCGGCGCCAGGCTCCGCCGGTGCTGAAAGTCTCCACCCGGGCGTTCGGAACCGGGCGCCGGATGCCCATAGCGCGGAACCACTTCGAAGCGTAAGCGCCTTCTCGGCGCCCGCCGCGGGCAGACCGGGGCTAGGCGTACTCGAGCAGCAGTTCCACCCGATACTCGGCCCGCTCTTCGGCTCTGAGCCAGGGGACAATGGTGCGGCGAAAGAGCGACTCCGCTTTGTCCGCCGGGCCAGTCTGCCCGCCCTCTGCGGTCTGCTGCATACGATGCATAAGCTGCATAAGGGCCAGAAGTGCAGACCACCAGAGCAGCTCCTGTAGTGCCTCTCCTCTGAACCACTCTATATTCTGGTGACGGTTTATCTGCAGCAGACGGGAGGCGTAGGGAGCGCGGATAATCCGCTCCAGCAGGTCTCGGGAGGAGCGGTTCTCGTCGTCGATCAGGCCGTACCAGTCCTCCCGTTCGCTGAGCGCGAGCAGCAGGAGATCGAGCCGGGGAAAGTGGTCTTCCGGAATGTGAACCTCCCGGTAGAGGGAGTGCAGCAGCTCCGGCAGCAGCAGATCCTCGGCACAGACGGCGGCGTTGGGATAGCGGGCGTCGTCGGCGATAAAATGTGCCAGGGGGACGATCAGTAGCCGCCCGAGCAGCAGCGCCGCCGCTTCCGGCATCATTCCGAGTCCCCGGCCTAAGAAACCTTCCAGCGTGGGAGGCTGAGGGCGCAGGGCGGGGCGGCAGAGAGGTGCAAGGGGGGCGATGGAGGCCAACTCGCTCTTGAAGCGTTCGAGCGTCTCCTGTCTCCGTTCCTCCCGGCCGTAGCCGAGGGAGAGGCAGGCATCGAGGAAGGCGGCATAGCGCTCCACCGGCTCCTGCGCAGCGGAGGCTGTAAAAGTCCGCTCCTCGTAGAGGATCGCGTGAAGCGTCTCGGGAAGATGGCCTCGTAGCAGCTCCCTGAAGGCCGAATGAATCGGTCTGAGGTAGATCAATTTCTTTGCGCGTTCGATATCCTCGGTGCCGTGCCCGCCGAGTTCTTCCCAGAGCCGGCGATAGAGCCCGTCTGTGTCGTAGACTTCAGAGATATTGAGATAGACCTGACTTTGATAGCCGTCGAGCTGGACGGAAAGCCCTTCCCGGCAGAGCTGCCGAGATTCGCGAATGTACCAGAGCCGGGAGCGCTGTTCGTAGAGCAGGGTAAAGAAGTCGTGTTCGCTGGTAAGGGCCAGCCCTTCGCCGAGGGTGAACTCTCGGGCGGTGCGGTTGCCCTCTTCACCCTTTACCATGTAGGGGGCGGAGCTGTGGATGGTGCCGGCTGCGGCGTGGTAGGAGTTGTTGTAGAGTACCAGCGCCGCCTCGTCGCCCGCCCGGTTAGAGTAGGCGAAGACGTTGTGGTTCACGGAACCGTCGCCGGCGTAGAGGTCGTAGAGCAGAAAGTGTTCCGCCTCGGCAAAAATGTGGCGTTTCTTCATCAGGGGGAAGATACGTTCGTAGTGGCGTTGGACCAGGGCCTCGTCGGGCTGCTCGTCCCAGTACGCCCGGCGGTACTCCATGCCGTACTTCTCCCGGAAGCCCTCCACTTGGCCGTGGCCGAACATTGGGAGCCCGGGCATTGTAACCATCAGTGTACAGACGCCGAAATACTTGTCGCCGTCGCCAAACTGTTCGACGGCGGTGTCTTCATCCGGATTGTTCATGAAGTTGACGAAGCGCTTGAGAATCTCCGGGTCGAAGGCAAGAGTGTTCTTTACCGTGTTTTTGTACTTTTCGTTCTCTTCGGCTTTGAGCATATTCATGAAGGCGCTGTTGTAGACGCGGTGCATCCCGAGGGTTCGGACAAAGTAGCCCTCCATCATCCAGAACGCCTCGGCGAGCAGCAAGGTGTCGGGTGCCTCTTCGGCCACCCGGTCCACCACTTCGCGCCAAAACTCCTTGGGCATAGCTCGGTTGAACTCCTCTTCGCTCATGCCGTACTGGGCACGGCCGGGGATGTCGCCGCCGCTGCCGGGGGCGGGGTACCAGAGACGGTGAATGTGCCGCTTTGCCAGTACCATCGCCGCGTCAAAACGAATCACCGAGAAGTTTCGCGCCACATGCAGGATAGTCTGGATCACCGTTTCCCGGGCTTCGGGATTGAGGAAATCCACCTGAGCGGTGTCGTTCCACGGCATGGAGGTCCCGTCGTTGCCGTGATAGATGTAGCGGCTCTCGCCGCTGCGAAAGTCGACCCGTTTGAAGGTCAGCGCCGCATCCGTACGGTCGTAGTAGTGATCTTCCAGATAGATGCCGATGTCCGGATGGTCGGAGAGGTTCTGACTCTCAAAGCGGTAGGAGGGGTAGGGGGCGTGGGGAAGCTGCAGGAACCAGTCCGGATGATCGTAGACCCAGTCGCCGTCGATTCCGGTGTGGTTGGGCACCATGTCGCTGGCCAGCCGGACACCGCGCTGCCAGCAGCGCCGGCGCAGCTCCTCCAGGGCCGGCCAGCCGCCGATCTCCTCGGCGATTTCGTAGCGTTTGAGGGAGTACGCCGAGGCCTCCGCTTCGGGATTGCCGCAGGAGCGTTTGATGGTTTTGGAGGCGCGGCTGCGCTCCCAGAGGCCGATCAGCCACAGGGAGGTGAAGCCTCGCTCGGCGATGCGGTCCAGCTCTTCGTCGGGAATCTCGTCCAGTCTGCCGATGGTTCTGCCGTAAGCCTTGGAGAGCTGGTCCAGCCACACCAGGGTGCTTTTGGCCAACAGCACTATGTTGGGCATCCAATGGGTGTCGCGGCTGTAGCGCTCGCCTTCCTCTTCACCGTATCCGTAGGTGAGTTCGTAGGTGGGGGCGGGGCCGCCGGGGCCGCGGGGCCGCCACTCCTCGCTGAGGTAATCAATGCCGCGCAGCAAAAGGTCGGCGTACTCTCCGATGTACTCTCCCCAGTGACCGCGGATATAGTTCAGTTGTCCGGAGATGTTGTCGGGTACGGCGTGGGCCGGGCTGCGCAGAAATTCGATGAGGTTGAGCCGCTCTTCTCCCAATCCGGGGAGCTTTTCAAAAAACAAGTAGGAGTTGGAGATTATCTCGTCGTAGGCGGTGGTGTCGATGAGATCGGCGTCGTCGAAGAGCTCCTTGTAGAGGGTGACCGCCGGATTGCGGTTGCCGATCCAGAGCAGCAGGAGCTCCTCCAGGGCAAGCTGACGGTTGGAGATCGTTCCGGTGGTATCCGCCAGATATTCGGAGGCGCTCTGTTTGCCGTGATACACCGAAGGCGGCGGGAAGGTCTCGATAAATGATGTGAGCGTCGCAGAGAGCTCTTGTTCGCCCGGTTCGGCGGCAAGCTGCTGTTCGAGCGTCTCCAGCAGATCGTCGCCGTAGCGGTCCAGGTACATGTGGATGATGTGGTGGTAGAGCTCATGGAGCATGCCCAGGGCAAAGGTCTCGGCGGGGCTGACCCGCAGCTCGGGGTAGAGATCCGCTTTTCGGGCGGAATTGATCGTCTCCGCACAGCGACGGGCAGTGGAATAGTCTGCTCCCACCAGATGCCCACGCTTGGTGAAAAGCTGATCCGGGAGCCGGTAACGCTGCCGGGCGGTACTGGTGACATGAAAATCCACCGGACGGTGTCCTGCCGTCTGAGAGGGGGGAAGAGGAATGGATAAGAAAGTGCTCGGGGAAAAACAATGGAATTGTGCCTGGTGCATCGGCCGCTCCTTTCTCTGGGGGGGGAAGGTTCAGGATTGGTTTGTATCGTCGAGTTCGTTTAGGCGGTCGCGGATGCGGGCCGCTTCTTCGTAGTTCTCTTCGGACACTGCCTTATCGAGCTCTTTTTGGAGTTTTTCCCGCTCCTGCTCTTGGGGATCTGTATCTTCGGAGGAGAGATTCTGTTCGGTAATTGAGCTGAGGGGGATCCCTGCCTCGTCGACCACTGCCTCAGCAATAAAAATGGGGCATTTTTTGCGGACGGCGATGCCCATTGCGTCTGAGGGGCGGGCGTCGATAACCATTTTTTGTTCGTTCTGCTGCAGCACCAGCTTGGCGAAGTAGGTTCCCTCCTTCAAATTGGTGATCTCGATCCGCTGCAATTCGGTCCCGAGCTCCGAGAAGAGCGAAAGGATCAAATCGTGGGTAAGCGGCCGCGGCATGGGCACGTTCCCCATGCCGATAAGAATAGACTGCGTCTCCAGCTGACCGATGAAAATCGGCACTGCCACTTCAGCGCCAAGCGGGCGAACTAAAACCGCGTTACCCTGATCCGTGCGTGCAACCGTCCAAATTTCTGCTTCAACTAACATCTGCTCTGCTCCCACACGCCTAGGATAAGGTATTTGCCTAGGTGAATCAATATAGGTTACAGAGAGAGATAAAAGGAGATACGCGTTTCTTTTTGCTCCGTCAAACCGTAGTCGAGGTGGACACTGAGAGGGGACAAGCCTATGAGGCTCAAGGAGGCATCCAGTGCTCCGCCATACACCATGGTGAAATTGTTTTTGCTTCCCCGGTAGTCGAAAAACGGCCCCACGGAGAAGGAGTCGAGGATCAGAGCCTCTCCAAAGGTCGGATTCCAGCCGGGAAAGCGCAGGGCCAAGGCGGAGTTTCCGATTATGAAGTCGGTAAGGAGTTCCTGTTCGAAGGAGCCCCGGTAATAGTCGCCCGGATAGTAAGGGACTTGCTTGGGGCTTGCGAGCGTACTGCGGCTGAAGAGGCGCTGGCGTAGAACAAAGGTGGAAGTGAGAGGAAGCTCGGCGCTGGCTTCCATCTGCAGGGCAGGGCCGCGGGAATTAAGGAAAAGCCCTGCCGATCCGTTAAAGGCACTGTCGCCCCGGCTTTCAGCCCGATGATGAACGGATATGCCGCTGACAGCCGCCCACTCTTCCGGAATAAACCGGGCGTCGGCGGTATATTCACCCCGCAGAAAGGGGGCGATGAGGCTGCGTTCTCCCGATCGTAGAGGAATGGAGAGCGAGCCTTTGCCGTAAAACGAGTCGAAGGAGCTCAACCCCTGCGGTTCAGGGACCGCATTGATATCCGCCGCCGCACTGATGCGGAATAGTCCGGCGGGCAGCCATTCTATTTGGGCACTGAGGCCATAAAAGCTGTCGTCCTCCATTTGATAGAGGTTTAGCCACGCAGGCTGGTAAAAGCTTTTTACCTCGAGGTGACCAAAACCGCTGCGCAGATACGTGCCCGCGGATAATCTATTGCGGGAGTGAAGCAGCTGGTGGGATTCCGGTCCTCCCTCCGCTTGAAGGCCTGCACGTACCCCCCATTCGGGCGGGGAAAAACGCACCGTCCTTATCCGGGTGTATTCTCCAATGGCGCGTTCGAAACTCTTAGAAGCTCTTTTTCGGACGGGAGCTAAATGGTCCGAGTTTGTCGACAGGCGTTCCACTACCTCCGGGTGGGTTTCTAAGAATGTATCGGCCGATTCGTAACCCCTGCGGACTATTTCATCCAGATTTGCCCAGTCCATAAAGGAGTAGGTTTCTACATTGCACCGAATCCAGAGCGGGTCGTACTGTTTTATTGCCTTAATACCGGAACGCGCTTTGCCGATGTCCATGGCTACGTTCAGGATGGTGATGGGATTTTTGAAAGCAAGCTCTCTACGGTAAAAGGTGGTAGCTGTGATGACATCCTCTGTGTAGCGGTAGGGGATCTGCACCGGGGCAAGGTTCGAAATCCCCCCGTCTATGAGGGTGTGTTCGCGGAACTCTACTGGCTTAAAATATACCGGCAGTGCAAAGGAGGCGGGAAAGACCTTTTCCAGCGTACCCTCCGCCAGTACGACCGTTCGCTTGCTTGCCAGATCCTCGACCACGACCATGACCGGGATGGGCAGTTCCCCCAGGTCTTCATAGGGAATGGCGTTGTTGATGAGTTCGCTGAAAAGGCGCGTGTTGAGAAGTCCCCCCTTAAAGGGGAGTTCTGGCTGTAGGAGCGAGGAGAGCTGTACTCTTTTTATCGTTAGAAATATCTCCTCCGGGGAGAGGCCGGCGCCGTACATGATCCCGATAATCGAGCCCATTGAATTGGTGACGATGAAATCGGGACTCAAGCCGCGCTCATCGAGGGCTTTTAGCACCCCGATGTGGGCAAAGGCGCGGGCGGAACCGCCGGAGAGCAGTACTCCGAGAGGTGCCCGTCTGCCTGAGGGAGGATCGGCAATCCTCTCCCGAAAGTCTTCCTCTCCGTAGTAGATAGGGATATCTTGGCTCAGGAGCGTGTCGGCGGACAGTGTCGTTGCCGGTGATTGCGGAAAACCATGCACGGGAAAAAAGAGCGCGGAAAGGGCGAGGATGAGCGTTGCGCATGCAACAGGCTTGAGGGAACTCCTATGGTCTGACGCACTGATCTTCACGTGATCTCCTCGATACAAGCGCCCCGTCAGGGGCGGGGCGCTGTACAGCATAGCTGTAAAGAATACATATCGTATCTTCCGTAGTCGCGTCCCTATTCGCGGATCTTATTCATTCGCGGATCCTATTCGTAGACCCTGGGAGTTGTTTCTCCGCGGATGGCCCGCAGTGCGGCGTCCCGCAGTGCCTCGATCTCGCCCTCCCCGGGGTAAGAGAAGAGGCGGCCGAGGAAGGATGTTCTGCGCGAAATACTCTCTACCAAGTCTTTGTTGTAGGCAAGACCGCCGGTGAGAATAATACCGTCCACGTTTCCTTCGAGCACCGTGGAGAGGGCGCCGATCTCCTTGGCGACCTGATAAGACATCGCATCGAGAATCAGTGCGGCGTCTTCGTCGCCGGCGTTGCTGCGGTCCTCGACCTCTTTGCCGTCGGCGGTGCCCAGGTAGGCCATGAAGCCGCCCTGGCCCTTCAGCATTTTCATGATCTCTTTCTCTTCGAACTCGCCGGAGAAGCACAGCGAAACCAGCTGGCCTGCCGGCAGGGTCCCGCTTCGTTCGGGAGAAAAGGGCCCTTCCCCGTTGAGGGCGTTGTTCACGTCGATCACCTTGCCCCCGACATGGGCGCCGACGGAGATGCCTCCGCCCATGTGAGCAATGATGAGACGGCACTCTTCATAGCTCTTGCCAAGATCTGCGGCCGCCCGGCGGGCTACCGCCTTCTGATTAAGGGCGTGGAAAATCGATTTACGGGGCAGTTTGGGGTGGCCGGAGATGCGGGCGAGCTCCTGGAGTTCGTCGACGACCACCGGGTCGGCAATGTAGCTGGGAGCGCCGGCTTGGTCGGCAATCTGCTTGGCGATCATCCCGCCGAGATTGCTGGCGTGCTGCCCGCTGATACCGGCCTTCAAGTCTTCCACCATCTTTTCGTTGACGGTGTAAACCCCGCCGGGGATCGGCTTGAGTAGCCCTCCACGTCCGATGACCCCGTCGAAATCGTCGACGGCGATCCCCTCGTTTTTCAGCGTCTCCTGGATAATGGAGGCGCGGAAGTCGTACTGATCGGTGATGGAGTCGAACTTTGCCAATTCTCCGGAGTCGTGACGAATCGTTTTGTTTACCCGCTCTTCCTCCCCGTTAAAAACGGCGATTTTGGTGGAGGTGGAGCCGGGATTGATTACTAGAATTTTTTCTGCCATGGAATAGAATCCTCCTTACGGTGTGCGCCGCCCGTCTTTCCCGGGCGGCGTCGGCTCCTCATCGCTACATCGCCAGTGCGGCGGCGAGGACGATGGAGTTGTATTTGGTTTTGTATGAATCCGAGCGGCTGGTCAAGACGATAGGTGCGCCGGCGCCGTAAATAGTGCCGGCAAACTCGACGTCGGCGAAAAATGCGAGTGTTTTATAGATGGCATTTCCCACTTCTATAGTCGGCACCATCAGGATGTCGGCATTGCCGGCAACTGCGCCGGTGATGCCCTTGTGTTTGGCGGCTTCTTCGTTGACGGCGTTGTCCATTGCCAGCGGTCCGTCGATGACGCAGCCTTTGATCTGACCGCGGTCGTTCATTTTTGACAGCAGAGAGGCGTCGACGGTGGCCTGCATGTCGGGATTGACTGTCTCGATGGCACAGATGGGGGCGACCCGGGGATTGTCGTTTTGCAGCTTGTGGGCCACCTCCACCGCATTTTCCACGATCTGCTTTTTGTCGTTCAATTCCGGAGCAATGTTCATTGCCGCATCGCTGAGCAGATAGAGCTTGTTGTGGGTGCGCTCCATGAAGACAGCGATGTGACTCAAGAGGCGGCCGGTGCGAAGGCCCCACTCTTTGTTCAGTACCGCCTTGAGGATAACGGGAGTCGAAATGAGCCCCTTCATCAGCATGTGCGCTTTTCCCGAAGAGACGAGCTGAACAGCCTGTTCGGCCGATTCCTGATCGGAGTCGGTACCTAGGATTTCCGCTTCGTACGTGAGCTCCAGCTCTTTCATGAGGGATTCGATCTCTGTTTTATTTCCGATCAATACGGGCGAGATAATGTTGTTATGGACGGCATCTTTCAAAGAGAGGAGCACCTCTTTGTCGTGTGCGGCAACAACGGCGAGTTTTCTGGCTTCGCCTTTTGACGCATGTTCCTCGAGCTCTTTGAAACTCTTGATCATATGGTTCCTCCTTGTGTGGTACTATTATTGCGCACCTTTTTTATATTGACAACAGCCATTATTGCATCCATTACTATTGTAGAAAATGTTTTGATTGCAGGCGGATCTGCGATGATCGATCTGATGCTCGTAGGAGAGGATGTCGAACAAGAGGGGACCGATAAACATAACTCCGGCGATCCGGCCAAGAAGGAGCCGGAGATGGAAAGGGTCCGGAAGGAGGAGTAGCGGATGTACGTGCTGGTGTTCTATGTGCCGGAGGAGTACCTGGAGACGGTGAAGAGCGCCCTCTTTGACGCCGGTGCGGGCGCGTTCTCAGGCTACTCCCGCTGCGCGTGGCAGGTAGGCGGGGAGGGGCAGTTTGCTCCAGAAGAGGGAAGCAAGCCGTTTATCGGGCGGATCGGAGAAACCGTCCATACAGCTGAGTTCCGGGTGGAAATTGCCTGCCGCAGCGACTGTGTAAAGAGCACCGTGGAGGCGCTGCTGAGCAGCCATCCGTACGAGGTACCCGCCTATCATTTGATTCCGGTGTACACTGCCGAGGATTTTTCCTGACGCGCAGGTTCATGCGCCGCCGCACTCGCTGAAGGCGATCTCCGCCGCCCCGGCGGAGAGCTCTTGCAGTTCCGACGCCGCAGCTTCCTGTTCATCTCTGGGAAGACGCCCTGTGATGCGCACCTGTTCGGTAAACTCCTCGCCGGTTATCTGTGCACCCCGAGCGTCGAGGAGTTCTCTCCCCTTTTCGTAACAGCGGTAGGGCAGGAGCAGAGAGAAGCCGATTCGGTCGACCAGCTCCTCCTGCACCGACTGTTCCAGCACGAGCTGGGCGGCGCGGGTGTAGGCTTTGACCAGTCCGCCGGTGCCCAGTTTGGTCCCCCCGAACCAGCGCAGCACCAGAAGCACTGCGTCGGTAAGCTCCGCCCCGCGGAGAACTTCAAGTACCGGACGGCCGGCGGTCCCCTGGGGCTCCCCGTCGTCGCTCATCCCGAAAATGTCGCCCCGGCCGCCGCTACGAAAGGCGTACACCACGTGGGTGGCGTCGGGAAACTCCGCCCGACACGCCTCTGCCAGGCGCTTCGCCTCTTTTTCTCCAGAGGCTGGCAGGATGCGGGCGAGAAAGCGGGAACCCTTTGCGTGGTGCTCGGCACTGCTCGTTCCGACGGGTCGATACATACGGCGCTCCTCCATCAGCGGGGCCGGTGGCCGAAGATATTCTCCTCTTCCGGCAGGCGGGGAAGAAGAGTGCGGCTCAGTTCGTCGAGCCGTTGTTGTGCTGCGGCCGAGAGCTGCAGGGTGGAGGCCGGAAGAGCCGCCTCAACCTGTTCCCGGTTGCGGGCCCCAAAGAGAACCGTGTCCGCCCAGGGGCGGGAGAGGTTCCAGGCGAGGGCCAGCTGCACCGGAGGGAGATCCAGTTCATCGGCAAGACGGTAGTACTCTTTCAGCGCTGTATCTACCGCCTCGCGGCACTCTGGCCTAAAGAGGACCATATGACGCCGGTTGTCATCCTCCGGGACTTCGGAGAGGGAGCGAAAACGGCCCGCGAGCAGGCCTTGAGCGAGAGAGCTGTAGGTCACCACTCGGATGCCGCAGTCTTGGCAGTAGGGAATGATGTCGTCCTCAGGACGGCGCCACAGGAGGGAGTAGCCAATCTGGCAGTACTCGATTGTTGCTCCCTCACGAAGCAGGGCGAGCTGGGAGGAGGTCACGTTGCTTGCTCCGAGAGCTCGGATATAGCCCGCCCGGCGGGCCTCTTCGAAGGCCTCCATCGTGGGACGCGGGTCGACCCCCGGTTTGGGCCAATGGAGGTAGAAGATGTCGATGTAGTCGCTACAGAGCCGCCGCAAGCTCTTTTTGATTCCCGCCATCACCGACTCCGGGGGACGGTACATCCCTTTGGTGGCAATGGTGACCTCCCGGCGTACGCTCTGCAGCTGCTGCCCGGTGAGCTGTTCCGCCTTTCCCCGGGCGTAGAGTTGCGCGGTGTCAAAGTGGGTAATACCGCCCCGCAGGGCGGCGGCAAGCGCTTTTTTTGAGTCCCGGATGTCCTGGCCGGGCCAATACGGATCCCCGAAGGCCCATGTTCCCAGACCCAGCTGCGGTCTTCTCTCCATGGTGCTATCGTGACGAATATGAGGGGTTTTGCCTACCGTACGGCACTTGATTTCCTGTCCTATGATGAGTACATTAGTCTGCGAGCCTCACTCTAGACATGTTAAGCGACATATATACTTCATACCCATGCTACAAGGAGGGACGTATCACACGTCTGACTACACTTCTTTTCGGGCTCCCCTTTTTGGCTGCGCTGACCTTTGCCTATGCGGATCTTTCCGACCCGCAGGACACGTATCCGGGCCGGCAGCGCGCCGAGGCTGCCGGGCGGACGGTGCAGGTTCCGGAAGAGTACGAGCCTGCCCTGACCACAGTGCGCAGCGGGGAGTACGAGACCGGAAAGCCCTTTTGGAACGACCGACACTACAGCCGGGAGCGGCAAATCTATCGCAATCCGGATACGCGGCCGAGCATCGTCTCGTTTTACAGCGAGATTATCGGCTCCCGCAGGTTGGCGAAGATTATTTTGAAGGAGGCGTACCTCAACGAAGTGCCCTTCAGTCTGGCGGTAGCGCTGGCCTACGTAGAGAGCAGCTTTGATCCCAAGGCAGTGAATGTAAATGCCTCTTCGATCGATCGCGGGCTCTTTCAGCTCAACAACCGCTCGTTTCCGGATTTAACGCAACAAGAGTTCTTCGATCCCCGCACCAACGCAGCGGCAGGACTTGACTACTTGCGCTGGTGCCTCGAACACGGCGACAACGAGATTGTGGCGCTGGCGATGTACAACGCCGGGCGGCGGAGAGTAAACGAGCGGGGCGCTCCCAAGATGACGCTAACTCACATCTCCAAGATTTTCTCCTATCGAACTCACATCACCGAGCAGTTTACGGCCTCCTTTGGCCTTTTTCAAGCCGCAGGGCAGAGAGATATCTCCGAGGAACGTATGGCGGAAGCCGTTGACACACGGCGTCCGGCAGACTAGCCTGCACAAATGATCGTCGTATTAAAAAAAGGAATCGGAAATCTGGAAAAGCGTGAGGTCCGCCGGTTTCTGGAGGAAGCAGGCTTTGAGGTCCGAGAGATCCACGACGGACCGAAAAGCGTGCTCGCTGCTCTGGGCCGGGAGCCGATGGACAGACGCAGCCTGGAGCTCTTTTCCGGAGTGGAGCGAGTGGTTCCGATTCACAAGCCCTACACCTTGGTGTCGCGGGAAGCACGGAGCGAAGACACGGTGATCAGCATCGGGCAGGTGCGTATCGGCGGCGGCCGAGTGGCAGTGATTGCCGGCCCCTGCGCGGTCGAGTCGTGGCGGCAGATTATGGCGGCGGCGAAGGCGGTGCGGGAAGCGGGGGCGGTGATGCTGCGTGGCGGAGCGTTCAAGCCGCGGACCAGCCCCTATGCCTACCAGGGGCCGGGCGAAGAGGGGCTGCAGCTCCTGCACGAAGCCGGCAAGGCATACGGAATGCCGGTGGTGAGTGAAGCGATGGCGACGGAGCAGTTGCCGCTGTTGGCGCGCTATGTCGATGTGCTGCAGATCGGCGCCCGGAATATGCAAAACTTCGAGCTTCTCAAACAGACCGGTGAGCTGGGAAAACCGGTGCTGCTGAAACGCGGGCCGGGGGCAACCATCGAAGAGTGGCTCATGGCGGCGGAGTACCTGATGGCTCATGGCACGAGGGATGTAATGCTCTGCGAACGGGGAATCCGCACCTTTGAGACTTCCACCCGTTATACCCTGGATCTTTCGGCCATTCCGGTGGTCAAAGAATTGAGTCATCTTCCTATTCTGGTGGATCCCAGCCACGGGACCGGAATGCGGGAGAAGGTGGCGCCCATGTCCCTTGCCGCGGCAGCGGCGGGGGCGGACGGTCTCATGGTGGAAGTGCATCCCGATCCGCCGGCGGCTCTCTCCGACGGTCCGCAGTCGCTCTACCCCGAGCAGTTCAATAACCTGATGCGCGACCTCGAGGCGATGAGCCCGGTAATCCATCGGGAGATCGAGCGGCTTCCGGCCGCCGACGGCTCACAGGGCGGAGCGGCCGGCGGCGGCAGCGGCGGCAGCGGCGAGGCCGACGGCGAGGCGGCGGGTGCAGGGTGCACCGGCCCTCGAGAGAGGGGCGCGGTATCGGCGCAAGCCGGGGCGGAAGAGCGGCAGACGGTCGCGTATCAGGGGGTAAAGGGGGCCTACAGTGAAAGCGCAGTGCACCGCTTTTTCGGCCCATCCGCCGACGTCCTGCCCTGCGAGAGCTTTTCAGAGGTCTTTGAGCGGGTGCTGAAAGGGGAGGTGCCCTACGGGCTGGTGCCGTTCGAGAACTCACTGGCCGGTACGATCAACGAGGTGCTCGACCTTCTGCTGCAGTATCCCGACATAGCTGTGACAGGGGAACAGAAGATTCGCATTGTCCACAATCTGCTCGCCCCGGAGGAAAGCTCCCTGGAAGGGCTGCAAAGGGTCTACAGCCATCCTCAGGGGCTCGCTCAATGCGCCGGGTTCTTTGCCCGTCATCCCCACCTCGAGAAGATACCCTGCTTTGACACCGCCGGAGCTGCCGCTCAAGTGGCTAAAGCCTGTGATACGGGCAGTGCGGCGATTGCCGGGCGCGCAGCTGCGGAAGAGTACGGTTTGACGGTGCTGAAAGAAGGAATCGAGAGCAATCCTCACAACTACACTCGCTTTTTTCTCGTATCTCGGACGGGTCGGAGAGCGGCGCGCCGGCCCAACCGGGCGGCGCTGGTCTTTACCACCGGCGACACTCCCGGGGCCCTCTATCGGGTGCTGGAGGTGCTCTCCGAAGGGGGACTTAACATGAAGAAGCTGGAGTCCCGGCCGATACACGGTAAGCCGTGGCAGTACATGTTTTTTGCCGCGGTCGACATCCCTGCGCGGCGGGAGGTGTTGGACGAGGCGCTCGCGCGGATGCGGGAACAGGCCGAATCGGTGAGACTGCTGGGGCTCTACCACTCTACCGACGCCGCAGGGGTGAGCGGCGCCGCAGAGGAGAGCGGCGGCGCGTAAAGAGCGGTTACTTCTCCTCGGAGACCACGCCGAGGCGCTTGAGCTGCTCGTGCTCCTCTTTGCGGGCCACGTATTCGTGCCGTTTCTGGTTGGCCTTCACGACGGCGTTCTTCAAAGCCGACGTTTCGATTCGCACCGACTTTATTTGATTGCGCTGGCTGCGCGATATTTCGGTCCTAAAATATTCGTCGAGGGCGGGGAGTTTGATCAGTGAGTTCTGCAGATCGTCGATGACGGAGGAGAGGTAGGAGTAGATCTTCTCCTCACTCTCCGCCTCCAGCTTCTGATAGGTCGTGCTGAGCCGGTTGCCCAAGGCGGCAAGGATTTTGCTCTTCTTTTGGAGGTTGTCCACAAAGCCGTTGAACTCCAGCTTCATTGTCCGGGAGACGCCGGTCTTGGGATCGAGGTATTCGATCTCGTAAATTCGTTTTTCTTGTTCCCGGTTGGTGAGGTTGAAGAGCCAGCGCCGAAAACGTTCGCCGAAGGTAAGCTTCTTGTTCTCCAGCAGTCCGGTATTGTACTGCAGTTTGGCGATCGCTTGGTCGAGGGAGCCGGCCCCGGCGGATAACAGCCGGCCCGCATTGAGGAGGATCGTCTTGCCCGACTCCTTCTCCTCCTTTTTCTGGGGTTTCTCTTTGCGAACCTTCAGCCGCTCCAGGAGCTCTCGCCGGAGCTTCTCTCCCTGGGGGCCGTAATCTTCCTCCAGGATCTCCTCGATGAGCTCGGAGAAGAATTTCTCCTCCGGCATGACCTGAGGGAACTTTCGTTTAATGGTTTTCATCACCTCTTCACGGCGATCTCGTACTGCTTCAGGTTTCAGTTTCATATTGTCGGTGATATTCAACCTGACCTGATATTTATAGTGTTCGCGCTGAAAGAGGGTGATCTTCTTGAGGATCGCCACGATCTCTTTGGAGAGTTTTCCCAGCTGCTGGAGACTGTCATTGACGATTTTGTGCGACATGTCGTCCGCGCCGCCGCTGCTCTGGGGGGAAAGTTTATGGATGATCTGGGTAAAAACCCGGGTGTTGAGATTAGCGCTCGTCTCCGAGAGCGCTCCCCATTTGATGTAGGAGGTCAGCTCCACCAGCTTCTTCAAACGCGGAAGCGATATATATTCGATCTGGAACTGGTAGTAGTTGTTGAGAAACTCCAGGATCGAATCGTACTGCGCCAGCCGCCGACTCATCGTCTCCACCTTTTCCGACTCCTTCATTGGGCCGGTAGGTGGAGTATCCACCTCCGAGAGTTTGATCTCGTTCTTGTAGGGATCTTCCTCCAGCAAGCCTTTGCGCAGGAGGATGTTGTAGAGGGATTGGAAGGCGTTGTGAAAAAACCGGAACTTTTCCTTCAGTTTGGGGAGTTCGGTATTGTTGAGATATTCCTTGTAGGCGTTGAGACTCGAGTCTAGTGTGCTTGTGAAATCGGATGGGTGCTGCTCTTCCATGGTACGGATATTATCGGATAAAATAAAAAATCTGGCAATCGTTACCGTGCTAATACAGCTGCGATATTGCCAATTGTCATGCAAGAGGAGCCCGAAGCGTGGGAAAGATAGAGTCCTTTACCCCGGAAAAACTGCTTGTCGGCGTATTGACCGCCGATGCGCAGGCATCGGTGGAGGCGGAACGGCGATTGACTGAGGAGTACGGGCCGATCGATTTTCGAAGCCGCTCCATACCCTTTACCTGGACGGATTATTATCGGCCGGAGATGGGGGCGGAGATCACCCGCTACTTTGTCGCTTTCGAAACCCTGATCGACCCGGCGCGCCTGGCGGATATAAAACTCTTTACGAACGCCCTTGAAGATGAACTCGCTGTAGACGGCAGGCGGCGGATAAATTTGGATCCGGGGCTCCTCTCTCTCGGCAAGCTCATTCTGGCCTCGACAAAAGACAATGCCCAGCGCATTCCCCTCCGGGAGGGGGTGTATGCGGAAGTCACCCTGATGTACCGTCACGGTGCCTACCGCACTCTTCCCTGGACCTTTAAGGATTACGCCGGAGAAGAGTACGGGGGCATCTTTACCGAACTGCGTTCACACTACAAACAGCAGCTGCGGCGGTAATTCGCCGCAGAGCGGCTCGACGGAAGCCGTGCGGCTGATGTGAAAAAAATTACACCCCTCGGTGAAGCAGCTTTGCCTCCCCGCTGTTGGTACCCTATATGAAGCGTTTGCGAAACCTACTGCTGTGTGCCGCGTTGTTGCCCGTCGGCTGCGCGTATGTCCTGCCGGGCGTTCCCGTGACGGTGCACCTGCCGGAAGAGCCGCATCCATGGGAACAAGCCGGGGCTGCACTCTCCTACCGGATCGAATACCTCGACGGCGAAGGGAGACGCGAGTCGGCGAGGCTGCCTCCCGGTAGACGCTCTGTGAAGCTGCGGCTGGGACGCCGGCTGAGCTGCCCGGTGATTGCGCTCCCTGCGGGACGGCTTCCGCCGGCGGGAGGCTTTGCCGGGGCAGCGGAGGGGAGCGGGGAGGTAATAACGGGCCGGAGGACACTGCGGCTTTCTTGGCGGGAGGGTGCGGCGGCGCAGTTGATGCTGAGTTTGGCGGCTGCAGGTCTGCAGCCTGATGTAGACGGGACCGCGCTGGCAGAAGAGATGGAGCGTAAGGGCGGGGGCGACCCGTGGCGCTGCGACACCGGGGAGCTGCGCACTGTCTTGGCGTTGGGAATCTTTTCGCGCCGGCATGTAGATGCGTTGCCGGAGCGGGAGGTGCTTCTGCCGCTTTCCGGGGAGGGCTGGGTTGCGGCCAATCCGCTCTTTCGCGGGAAAGTCGTGAGCCATTCTGAAGGGGTGACCGTAACGGGGATGTATGCAGGGATCCACGCCTTCTACCGTCCGGCGTCGGGGACTGCCGCGCTGATCCAGGCGGAAAAAAGAGGGGATACCAACAAAGGGGTTCGAGTGTTCCTCGAACCCCTCTGCGATTTCGGGTGGTAAGACCGCGGAGTGCTGCACCGCGGAGCGCTGCACCGCG
>CAYFUX010000009.1:0-54830 GCA_964346455.1 uncultured Spirochaetaceae bacterium | reverse complement strand
GCTGCACCGCGGAGCGCTGCACCGCGATGCCTGCAGCCGGCACGTCGCCGTCAAGCAGTCGTTATTTGACTACCACGTTCACCAGTTTGTCGGGCACGGTGATCACCTTGACCACCTCTTTGCCCTCGACCCACTTGGCGAGCTTCTCGTCCTCCAGGGCCTGCTCCTTCATCGTTTCCTCGTCGGTACCGGCCGGGAGATTGAGCTTAGAACGGACTTTCCCGTTGACTTGGAGGACTACTTCGACCTCCTCTTCCCGGGTCAACTCTTCCTCCCACTGCGGCCAGGGGTGGAAGGTAACCGAAGGCGTGCCGCCCAATTTCTCCCAGAGCTCCTCGGCGAGATGCGGGGCATAGGGGGAGAGGAGCTTGACGAAAGGTTCCCAGAGTTCGCGGTACGTCGTCTTGTCGCTAAAGGTCTCGTTGATAAAGATCATCATTTGAGCGATGGCCGTGTTGAAGTCCAAGCTCTCCGTATCTTCAGAGACCTTCTTGATGGTCTTGTGCAGCAGCTTCAGGTACTCTTCCGGGGGCTGATCGTCGGTGAGGGGCCGCTCGGAGACGCGCCAGATGCGGTCCAAAAAGCGATGTACGCCGGCGAGGCCGTTGGTGGACCACGCCTTGGAGACCTGCAGGGGACCCATAAACATCTCGTAGACCCGCATGGAGTCGGCGCCGTACTCGCGGATGATGTCGTCCGGGTTGATCACATTCCCTTTGGATTTGGACATCTTTTCGCCGCTTTCCCCGAGGATCATGCCCTGGTTGACCAGCCGCTGAAAGGGTTCTTCGGTATTGACCAGGCTTAAATCGTAGAGCACTTTGTGCCAGAAGCGGGCATAGAGCAGGTGCAGCACCGCATGCTCCGCTCCGCCGATATAGAGGTCCACCGGCATCCAGTAGTCTATCTTCTCGCGATCGGCAAAGATTTCATCGTTGTTCGGGTCAAGATAGCGCAGGTAGTACCAGCAGGAGCCGGCCCACTGCGGCATCGTGTTGGTCTCCCGCTGGGCTTCGCCGCCGCACTGGGGGCAGCTGGTGTTGACCCACTCAGGGATGGTGGCCAGCGGCGATTCGCCGGTCCCGCTTGGCTTGTAGGTCTCTACCTCCGGGAGCGTCAGCGGCAGCTGATCCTCCGGCACGGGTACCGGCCCGCAGGATTCGCAGTGGACGATGGGGATAGGCTCGCCCCAGTAGCGCTGGCGGCTGAAGACCCAGTCGCGCAGCTTGTAGTTGACCGCCCGGCTGCCGAGTCCCTGCTGCTCGAGCCAGGAGGTGATCTTTTCAATCGCCTCCTCTTTGCCCATTCCGTCGAGGAAGCCGGAGTTGACATGGGGACCGTCCTCCTCGAACGCCTCTTTCTCGATATCGCCGCCTTCGAGGACCTCGACGATGGGAAGGTCGAACTTCTTTGCAAATTCCCAGTCCCGCTGGTCGTGGGCGGGCACCGCCATGATGGCGCCGGAGCCGTAGGAGAAGAGCACGTAGTCCGCCACCCAAATGGGAATCTCTTTGCCGTTAACCGGGTTGATGGCGTAGGAGCCTGTAAAGACGCCGGTTTTCTCCTTTGCAAGGTCGGTGCGTTCTAAGTCCGACTTTTTGGCCGCCTGGTCGAGGTAGTCCTCCACCTTCTCCTTGCGATCCGCGGTGGTGACCTGTTCCACCAGCGGATGTTCGGGAGCAAGTACCATATAGGTGGCGCCAAAGAGGGTGTCGGGGCGGGTGGTGTAGACCGAGAACTCGGTGCTCCCGTCGGCGAGCTTGAACGTGACGTTTGCCCCTTCGGAGCGGCCGATCCAGTTGCGCTGCATCGCCTTAATGGACTCCGACCAGTCCAATCCTTCCAGCCCTTCGAGAAGCCGGTCGGCGTACTCGGTGATCTTCAAAATCCACTGCCGGATATTTTTGCGGGTCACTTCGGTGCCGCAGCGGTCGCACTTGCCAAAGGTCACCTCTTCGTTAGCCAGGCCGGTTTGACAGGAGGGACACCAGTTGATGGGGATGTTGTCCTCGTAGGCCAGCCCCTGTTTGTAGAGCTGGAGGAAGATCCACTGGGTCCACTTATAATACTCCGGATCGTGGGTGGAAATGCACCGGTCCCAGTCGTAGCTGAAGCCCAGGCTCTTGATTTGCTTGGTGAACAGTTCGATGTTTGCCTCGGTGGAGACGCGGGGATGGGTCCCGGTTTTGATGGCGTAATTTTCCGCCGGCAGGCCAAAAGAGTCGAATCCCATCGGGTGCAGGACCTGGTAGCCCTGCATGCGCTTAAAGCGGCAGTAGATGTCCGAGGCGGTGTAGCCCTCGGGATGGCCCACGTGGAGGCCGGAGCTGGACGGGTAGGGGAACATGTCCAGTACGTAGAGACGCTTCTCTTTTGGAACGGAGGAGTCTTCACTTACTTTGAAGCTCTTCCGCTCCTCCCAGTAGTTCTGCCATTTCTTTTCGATCTGTGAAAAAGGGTACTTGCTCATGGCGGAATGATAGAGTTTAAGGCTCTTTGCGTCAATCGTTCGTGATTCTCCTTGCGCTTTTTACGCCGGGAGGTTGTTATTTCTCCATCTCTGTGCGGGGGATAAAAAGTACCGATTCGATCCGCTTGTTGCGAATGGTTTCGATAATGAAGAGTGCCTGGGGGGTTTCGACCTTCTGTTTCTCTACCGGGATGTGGCCGAGGTACTCAATAAGAAAACCGGCGAGAGTCTGGGCGTAGCGGCTCTGGGGTATATCGATGCCAAAGCGATCCTGCAGCTGGTGGATGGAGGTGTCGCCGGTGATGCGCCACTGACCTTTGCCGAGGTCGGTGATTTTTTCCCAGCCCTGGTGCTCGTTCTCATCGTAGAGTTCCCCGAAGAGCTCCTCCGCCACGTCTTCCAGGGTGACGATGCCGGCAAGGCCTCCGTATTCGTCCATTACCACCGCCATATTGAGCTTCTCTTTTTTGAAGAGAAAAAAGAGCTCGTTGACGCGCCGCGTTTCCGAGACGAAGATGGGCTCGGTGGTAATACGCCATATCGGCGTCTCCATCTTTCCCCCGGCGATGTATTTCATCATCTCCCGGACCAGCAGAATACCGACAATGTGCTCCTGGTTTTCCTCGTACACCGGGATGCGTGAATAGCCTTCTTGGGTTACTGCCGGCAGCACTTCCCGCAGAGTCTGAGACTGCTCCAGGCTAAAAATGTCCGTCCGATGGGTCATTATGGTTTGTACCTTGGTGTCGTTGAAGCGGAACACGCTCTTGACCATCCTGGTTTCATAGCGCTCCACCACCCCCTCGCTTTCCGCCAGGTGCACCATATGAAGGATCCCCTCCAACGAAACCCGGGTGTCCTGGGAAGGGCTGAAAATGGCGGTGATGGCGCTGCTGATGAAGCCGATCAGCTTGATAAAAGGCCAGAGTATGAGGGAAAACACGTAAATGGGGTACGCCATTGTGAGGCAGAGCTTCTCGTTGTGGATGATCGCCAGCTGTTTAGGGGTCACCTCGGCAAAAATGAGGATCACGAGCGTGAGGACCCCGGTCATGATGCCGATTGCCGCGTTGCCAAAGAGGTCGATTGTCAACCGGGTGGCGAGTGCCGAGGCGCCGATGTTGACCAGATTGTTGCCGATCAGGATGGTGGTGAGCAGGGTGTCGGGACGACCGGAGAGTTTGGCCACCATGCGTCCCCGGCGGCCGTGACGGGTGAGGAGACTGCGTACCTGAACTGCCGACAAGCTGGTGAAGGCCGTCTCCGAAGAGGAGAAGACGGCAGAGAGGGCGATAAGGGCGACGACGGAGATGAATTGAGCTATCAAAAGGCCTTGCACCTCGCAGGGAGAGTGTACACCGTACACCGGGAGATATCGCGGAGAGGGGGATGCGGAGTAGAGAGTAATACGCGGGGAGGGTGATCGTCCATTATCACTCTGTACTATACTCCTCCGGTATCGAGATATCAAGTCCTGTTTTTCCGAGGATTCGCACAAGCGGTTCGGTACGTGTTATACTTTAATTACTATGGGTGCTGAAGACCGACAGACCCCACTCTCTCCCGGCTCCGGGGAGTCAGAAGCGCGTTTCCCGACCGAAGCAGCGGAGCGCGACTACCGGGCCGCTGCCGAGGATTTTGGCGCGGCGCTGGAGCTGCTCGAAGAGCTGCGCAGAAAACCGAAGGAGGACCGTCGTCGCCGCGAACTCCACCGCAGCCTGCGGCGCAGAACACGGCGGGGGTTTCGGCGTCTTCAGCGGGCCCGGCGGGTCGGTACACAGCATCAAGCGCAGGAGAAACTCCCGGAGAGGGAGGGAGAGTCCGAAACAGTTCCTTTCGAAGGAGGGGGGACGGCGGCCGAGAAGGCGGAAGAGCGCTTCAGACAACTGGTGCTGTCCGGTGGGGAAGGACTGCTGGAACAGGAGGAGAGCCGCGTGGATGTCCGCGACGGAGTGGCCGGAGCGCTCTCAGCGGCACTGCGCAACTATCTGCAGCCCGACGATCGCTACCGGCCCTTCATTAGACCGGAGGCGCTCCCGGAAGGGCTGCGCTTGCTGCTGCGGCGCATCTTCCCGGTTCTTCTTGGGCCTGAATCCGGCTACAACCGGCAGACCGGAGAGACCGAGCCCACCGGCATCGATGATCCGGCGGAAGAGGAGGTGCGGCATACGAACTTTATTCGCCTTCCCCTCGGACAGGCAAAGCAGCTCCTTGCCGAGGAGCTGATTCCCGAACTGGAAGAGCGGACAGCCCGGGGGGCGGATGCAGAGAGTGAGGAGGCGCTGCGCCGTGCGCGCGAACGGCTTGCCGAGCTGGAGAACATTCGCCTCGAGCCGCGGGCCAAACCGTTTGTCCCGGAGAGGGGCTTCTATACGGAGCAAATTACCCGTTTTTCACCCCAGGGGGAGCTGCTGGTGTCGCTGCAGATTCCGGGGATTGTGCGGAGCGGCACTAATCTGGACCGGATGCGGGAGCTGGTGAAGCTGGAGTTGGTGTGGCGCCTTGCCGGTAAGGGGGTCTGCCGGGAACTGGATGAGGAGTTGGAGTGGGTCCGCAGTCGGGAAAGCGGCCCTGCCGGCAGCAGTCTGCAGCCCCGGAGTAAAATGGACGTGGAGCGCAGCTTCTCCTATTTACGCCGCTCCTTTCCGGTGCTTGCCGCCTTGGAGAGCAGAGAGGGGACCCGCCGGCTGCTGGCGGGAACTGCCCGCTCCCTTCAGAGGGGAGGCAAGAAGTTTCTGCGGCGCCGCTTCCGGGAATTGATATCTGCCGACGCCTTACCGCCGTCCGGGGAAGAGGAGGCACAATAAGTTGCCGATCGCCTTTCCCTTTTTGTATATTTCCTATACGACAGTACAATCGCTACGATAACAATCTCACCTACAAGCGAGGAGCGACACATGGCTACACACAATTTTAAGACCGAAGTTTCTCACCTATTGAACCTTATCATTCACTCACTCTATTCTCATCGGGAAATCTTTCTGCGCGAACTCATTTCCAATGCCTCCGACGCCTTGGATAAGCTGAAATATCTGACCCTCACCGACGATTCCTTCAAGCAGATGAAGTTTGAGCCGCGCATTGAGGTTTCCTTTGATGAAGAAAACAAATCGACTATTACGATCGCAGACAACGGCATCGGGATGAACAAAGAGGACCTTGGCACGCAACTGGGAACAATCGCCAGCTCCGGCACCAAGAAGTTCCTCAATCAGCTCACCGGCGATGCTCAGAAGGATGCCAACTTGATCGGCCGCTTTGGCGTAGGCTTCTACTCCACCTTCATGGTCTCCGAAAAGGTGGAAGTCATTACCCGCAAGGCCGGTGACGAGCAAGCCTGGCGCTGGGAAAGCACCGGCGAGGAGAGCTATACCATCGAGGAGGCCGAGCGTGAAGAAAACGGCACCACCGTCATTCTGCACCTCAATGAGGACGGAAAGGAGTTTGCGACTAAGTGGCAGCTCGAGCAGCTGGTAAAGAAGTATTCCGACCACATCGCCTTTCCCATTTTCCTGACCCACACTGAAACCAAGGAAGAGGGGGAAGGCGAAGAGAAGAGCCAAAAGCAGGAGACCAAGCGGGAACAGGTCAACGAAGCCTCCGCCCTCTGGAAACGTCCTAAGAGTGAGATCAGCGACGAGGAGTACCGGGAGTTCTATAAAACCATCAGTCATGACAACGAAGACCCCTTGATGTACCTGCACACCCATGCCGAAGGGACCCTGCAGTATACGTCCCTCTTCTACGTGCCGCAAAAAGCGCCCTTCGACATGTATCAGGCCGACTACGAGCCGGGGGTCAAGCTGTATGTGAGCCGGGTCTTCATCACCGACGACACCAAGGAGGTTATGCCGGCGTATCTGCGCTTTGTGCGCGGGATCATCGACTCCGACGACCTGCCGCTGAATGTCAGCCGCGAGATCCTGCAGCAGAACAAAGTTATGACAAATATCCGCAGCTCGGCGGTAAAGAAGTTACTGGGCGAGTTCAAGCAAATGGCTGACAATGAGCCGGAGAAATATAGCCGATTTATCGAGCAGTACAATCGTCCGTTGAAGGAGGGACTCTACTCCGACTTCGCAAATCGGGATACCTTGCTGGAGCTGGTTCGCTTCAAGAGCACCAAGGTGGACGGCTACACCAGCTTGGCAGAGTACAAGGAGCGGATGAAAGAGGACCAGAAGGCCATCTATTACCTCACCGGAGAGGACGAGCACACGCTGCGCAACTCCCCGCTGCTCGAGGCCTACAAGAACAAGGATATCGAAGTCCTGATCATGGACGAGGATATCGATGAAATCGTGGTGCCCTCCATCGGTACCTACGATGAGACGGAACTCAAATCGGTCAATCGGGCGAGTGCCGCCGAAGATTTGAAGACCGAGGAGGATGAGGAGAAGGAGAAGGAGCTCGAGCCGCTGCTCGAGAAGATCAAGGAGACTCTCGGCGACCGGGTGAAAAACGTGGTTACCTCTAAACGGCTTTCGGACTCTCCCTCCTGCATTGTTGCCGACGAAAACGACCCGACGGTGCAGATGCAGCACATCCTCAAGGCGATGGGCCAGCAGGAGATGCCGGATGTGAAACCCATCCTCGAGGTCAACCCCAACCATGCAATTGTGAAGCGGCTCAAGGATTCTCAGGACGACAAGCTCCTGGAGGATGTCAGCCATCTTCTCCTCGAGCAGGCGATGCTGATCGAAGGAGCGGAGCTGAAACAACCCACCGATTTTGTCAATCGATTGAACCGCATCCTTGAAAAGGCCATGTAAACCGGCGTATGATGGGGAGGCGTGAAACCGAAACTATTTGATATACTAGCTGTATGCCTCTCCCTCTCTGTGACGGGATTAATTGCTGCCGAAGTCTACGGGCGGGACGCTGCTCCCGCCCGAGTTATGATTAAAAGCCAAGATTCCACGTTGGTCTATCCGCTCGATGAGGAGCGTACGCTCGAGGTAGAGGGCCCTATAGGTGTGACGGAGGTTTACATCGGCAACGGAACCGCCCGAGTGATTGCCTCGCCGTGTCCCCACAAACTTTGTATTAAAAGCGGCACGTTGAAACGCAAAGGGGACTGGAGTGCCTGTATGCCCAATAAGGTCTTTGTTCGCATTACCGGAACCTCGGCGAACGAGCTAGATTCGGGGACCTATTAGGCTTATCGGCTTGTTTGACTTGTTCCGTCCCCCTTTTTATGCTGACGTTAATATGATAAAGATATGAAGTCTTTCAGGATTGCCATGGTGAAAGGGCTGCATATATTTTAAAAGGTAAGGGATTGAAGTGGAGGCGCCGTTTCCGGTGTAATAAGGCGGGACAAGAAGGATGGTGCGCACGTGATTGGTGAAACTGAACAGCGGGCTGGGGCGCTCCCGGAGCACTGGCGTATTTTGGTGGCGGATAGTGACGAAGAGATCCACCGCCGAATCAGGGGAGAAGTCGGAGCTATTCGCTTTCAGGACAGGGGGGTCGAGATTCTCGACGCCTACAATGAGGAAGGGGCTCTTGCCATCCTCGAGGAACACCCTGATATCGCAGTGGCTTTTGTGGACATGTTCTTGCAGGTGGATCACGAAGGGCTGAAGCTAATACGCACGATCCGGCAGCGGATGGGCAATTCGCTGTTGAGGATTATTGTACGGAGCGACAACACGCAGGATTTCTCCGAAGCGAGCATTGTGATTGATTATGATATCAACGAAGTTATAGAAAAATCGGAGTTTCAGGGGCGAAAACTGACCGCCGCGGTGATCACCGCGTTTCGTTCTTACCACGACTTGCGCACTATCACCGATCTCAACAGCTTTTTGGAACAAAAAGTCCACGACAGGACCCGGGCGCTCACCGATGCGAATTTAAAGCTGCGTTCCTATATTGCACGCTTGGAGAGTGATCAGGCCGCCGGCGGGAGGATGCAGCAGAAGCTTCTTCCGGAAGAGGAGAAGCGCTTCGGTGACTCCCGTTTTTCCAGCCGGGTATATACCTCTATGTACCTGAGCGGGGACTTTCTGGACTATTTCGAAATCGATGAGCGGCGAATTGGCTTTTATATCGCCGATGTCTCCGGTCACGGGATTTCTTCCGCCTTCATCACTGTACTGCTGAAAAACTTTATCGACACGCAGCTCGAGAATTACCTGAATGATGGGGCCTCCCTTATCTTCGAGCCGCGGATGATGATGAAAAAACTCAACAGTGAAATACTGCGCGAGAACTTCGGAAAGTACTTGACCATCTTTTACGGAATTATCGATCAAGATACCGATACGCTCACGTATACCAACTGCGGCCAATTTCCCTATCCCATGCTGCGCGAGGGAGAGACGATTACCCAGCTTTCGGACGCCGGAACACCGGTGGGCATCTTTGGGAGCCCGGAGTTTGTCGAAAACAGGGTGGAGATTTCCCGCGAAGCTACTCTGCTGGTGATCTCCGATGGTATTCTGGAGCTGCTGCCCAAGGCGACGGTGCGGGAAAAGCGTGATTTGATCAGCAACATTTTTTACGATGAAAACGGAAATCTGGAGTCGATTACCGAACGGCTGGGGCTTTCCAGCCACTACAGTTTTCCCGACGATATAACCTTTTTGATGGTCCAAAGGAGTGCGTGATATGAATCGCGGGAGATACTATTTTGCGGAAAAAGAGGGAATCACCTACATAAAAATGGTGGGGAACTTGAAGTACGACACCAGCTCCGGGTTTGACCGCTTTGTGGAGGGGCTGCTCGAGCGGGGATTCACGCATGCGGTCATCGATCTCTCAGAAGCAAGCTACATCGACAGCACCAACTTGGGGCTTATCGCCAAGATTGCCAATCGCAGCCGCAGCTGCCAGGACGTTCACGTCAGTATCATCTCCCCGAATGAAGATATCAATGAGATTCTCCGAAGCGTTCGTTTCGACAAGATTTTCAATATCGTCACCGACACCTCCAAGCTCGAAGAGCAGGGCCTCGAGGAGATTCTCGACGAGCGGCAGGGGGAGAAGGAGCATCTAGAGATGCTGATCAAGGCTCATAAGACCTTGATGAATACTCACAAAGAGAACCGGCCGGAGTTCAAGGATGTGGTAGAGCTTCTAGAGCAGGAATACGAAGACTTTTGAACGCCCTGCTGCATTGTCGCGCTGCCGCTCGAGCTTTTGCCAAGTCTCAGGGGGCTTGGCTGAGGTCCCGCGGTATCCGATAGCCTTTCCCAAAACTGCGGAGCAGCTCGGAGGCAAGGGTATTGTCGCTGGCGGGAGCGCCCTTCATGCGCATCGGGGAGTTGAGGATGATCCGATTGCCGTTGCGCTCTACTGTGTAGACGTGAGGCTGCAGGAGATTCATGCGGGCGGTCACCACCCCGCGGCGGTAGTTATAGTGGACGTATTCGATCGTACCGTCCTTTGCCACCGACAGTACCATTCCCGCGTGCGTGTAGGGATCGTTGACGTGCCCGTCGCCGTTACGGTCATAGGTATTGTCCCAGAAGATGATGTCGCCGGGAGATGGATACCGGGACGAGTAGATGAGATTGAGATCCTGGAGATAACTGTGCAGCCGCTTTACGCCGTTGCCGCTGTAGCGGGAGAGGGGAGATACTAGATCAATTCCTGCGTACCAATAGATGGCCAGTACGGTTCCGGTGCAGTCGCTGGCAAAGGAGCGGCCTCTGGCGGTGAGGTCGCCGGTACGTACAAATTGCTCGGCGCCCTCGATCAATTTCTGCTGTACCCGAGAGAGATTGCCCGAAGTGGTGGAGGGGGCGGCGCTTCTCTCCTCCGGGCCGGCTGCGCCGGAGGAGAAAGTGGAGCAGGAGGCGAGCAGCAGCGCCCCCGTCAATGCCGCCAGGAAGGCCGTGAACAGCCTCGATGCCAATGGGGCTATGCCGGCGCGGATCATTCCGCCTGCTCCTCTGTCCCGGCAAAGGAGAGGCCGATCAGGTACAGCTCAAAGGAGTCCTTACGGCAGGCTTTGGGTTTCAGCGGTTTTGCCTTGGAGAACATTCCGCGCATTGTCTCCAACAGCTCTTTCTCCTCACCCCCCTGGAATATCTTGATCACCATATTGCCGCCCTTTGCGAGCAGTGAGGGGGCAAGATAGAGGAGGTGCTCGGCAATGGCCTCCGAGCGGGCAGTGTCCACCGTTCGGTTGCCGGTGGTCGCCGGAGCGGCATCGCTGATGATCGCCTGGTAGGGAGCATGCTCGGCAATGCGGGGCTGCAGCTCCTCGGAGAAAGCGTCTCCCTGCAGCGTGACGAGGGCGGACGGGGTCTCGGAGGAGAGCTCCAACTCCTTCAGGTCCACGGCTACGACTTTTCCGCCGTTGCCTACCGTACGGGCGGCGAACAGGCTCCAGCTGCCGGGGGCGGCACCTATATCCAGCACGGTGTCTCCTTTTCGAAAAATTGCGTTCTTTTGCTGTATCTCTTCCAGCTTGAAGACCGAACGGGCCGGATACCCCTCTTTTTTTGCTCGTTTTGCGTAGTAATCGGCGGTTTCTCTGCCCACAAAAAGCTCCTTCTAGAGTAGAGGTACGTTCAAACATCGCAGGTTTGTATGAACCTCAACAGAAAGATGATAACTTTAATGATCTATATTCGCAAGAGCCTTTCCATCGGATCCATCGGACGCCCTGTCATTGAGCTCCCTGCAGTCCGGGACAGAATTCGGCGTCCGGCGGCTTGACCCGGCGACAAAATACTACTAATTTCTCAATATGAAACGCTCTATTATTCGCAAACCTTTCCGCTACAGTTATAACAATATCGCCTTCATCATCATTATTATCAACATCATCTTCTTTATGCTCAATTCGGTGGCTCCGCAGAGCAGGGTGTTCACCTCCCTTGTGCCCGCGTTGGTGATACGGGAAGGGTTTTTCTGGCAGTTTCTCACCTACATGTTCACTCACTCGGGCCTCTCCCATATTCTCTTCAACATGCTGGGAATTTTCTTCTTCGGGGTGCAGGTGGAAAAGCGCATGGGCTCCAATGAGTTTACCCTCTTCTACCTCGTGACCGGTGTCGGAGCGGGACTCTTCTCGTTTATCGTGTATATCCTTACCGGTATGTACGGGGTCATCCTGCTGGGCGCCTCCGGAGCGGTGTTTGCGGTGCTGCTGGCCTTTGCCACCTATTTTCCCCACGCGCAGATCTATTTGATGGGGATTCTCCCCATTCGTGCTCCGGTTCTGGTGATCGGCTACACCGGTATCGAGCTCTTTAGCCAGATTTTCAGCGTACAGAGCGGTGTGGCGCATCTGACCCACTTGGCCGGTTTTGCCTTTGCTTTCCTCTACTTCGTGATTCGTCTTGGTATCAACCCGATCGACTCCTTTCGCAGTGGCGGGCGTTTTCGCTGATGCACGCTGAGAGGCGGCGTCTGTCGGGGTGCCGGCGGGTGCGGGCGGCGGTTATCACCGCCGCCGTGCTGCTGCTTCTGGCCCCGTCCGCTCCACCCTTCCTCGTTGCAGCCGACTTCTCTTCCGATGAGGATCTTCTTGTCGCCTCCTTCTGGACCGAACTCAACCCGATGGTGGGTGGGGAAGGTCCGGACGAACTGAACAGAGAAAAGGCGATCGAGCGGGTCATCGAGGAGGTGCGGATGGTGCTCTCCGGAATGATCTACGGCTATCGGGTGCGCTACGTTCCGCAGGATAGGGAGCGGCAGGTCGAGGAGGAGTTTAGCATGGAGCCGTTGGCGCAGATCGAAGCCGGAGACGAGCGTTTGCAAATTCTCGACACCCGTACGGAAGGAGAGCGTTTTTACGTACGGGTGCGCTATGATTTGGCGGATTACCAGCAGCGCCGCCGGCGTATGTGGCGCAGTAACACCATTCCCGATGCGAGTGGCCGCGGCACAGCGCCCCTCAGCGAGGGGTACCGCGGAAAATACACCGCCTTTGAGGAGGGAGTCAAACAGGCGTTGCGTGCCTATTTGCGGCCCCGAGAACTCAATAAACCGCGGGAGATCCGGGGAAGGGTGCTCTACTTAGAGCCGCCCTCCGTCACCATCGATGCGGGCGGTTATCATGCCCGGGTACGAGTAAAAATCAGATTACAGGAAGTACTGCCTTACAGCGCCTACTGAAACAGAAACTTTATGCTGCTCTATGAGTTTTGCCGCCCCAGGCCTAGTTGATCCACGTTGCTGCCTTAGGCGTAGTCGGCGCTGGTCTCCTCCCGGATGCGGGCAAAGCGGGGTTTCAGCGTGTCGTAGATGATACGGATGCGGCGGTCGTGGTGGGCAAAGGCGGATTTCATCGCGTTGACCGTAAGCTTCTCGAGGTCCCGCAGGTCCAGATTGAAGTGGGTACAGGCGAGTTCGAGTTCCTGCGTGAGAGATGTTGCACTCATGAGACGATTGTCGGTGCAGAGGGCTACCCGGAAGTTGTTGCGGAAAAACACGCCAAAGGGGTGATCGTCCAGGGATTCCACCGCCCCGGTATGTACGTTACTGGTCAGGCATACCTCCATAGGAATGCGTTTGTCCCGGAAAAAGTGGGCCAGGCTGCCCATTTTTTCTATCCTGGTGCCGGTGATGGTCATGTCTTCCACCAGCCGGGTAGCGTGGCCGATGCGGTGGGCACCGCATATTTGCACGGCCTGCCAAATAGACTCGATGCCAAAAGCCTCGCCGGCGTGAATCGTGATGCTGAAATTGCGGTTGCGAATGAATTGGAAGGCATCCAAATGTTTTTTTGGGGGATGCCCCTTTTCATCGCCTGCAAGGTCGAAGCCCACCACCCCGCGGTCGCGGAACGCCACCGCCAGCTCGGCGACCTCGAGGGATATCGAGGGATCCTGGTGACGCATTGCACACAGGATCAGACCGTACTCGATGCCCTTCTCTCTGCGTCCCCGCTCCATACCCTTGATAGCCGCCTGGACGATCTCCTCCAGGTTGAGACCCCGCTCTTGATGGAGTACCGGTGCGAAGCGCACCTCCGCATACACGGTATGTTCGTCCGCCAAATCGACCATCAGCTCGTAGGCGACCCGTTCGATCGCCGCAGTGGTCTGCATAACCCCTACGGTGTATTGAAAACCTTGGAGGTAAAGCGAGAGGTCCTTCCTTCCCGCGGAGCGGTGGAACCAGTCGCTCAGAGCAGCGGGCTCCTCGGCGGGCAACTCGACTTCGTGTTCTTTGGCGAGTTCCACAATGGTGGCGGGCCGCAGCCCGCCGTCCAGGTGGGTGTGGAGATCTACTTTGGGGATTCGCTTGATCATCTCGCGGGTTACCATCGCATTATTCCTGCTTCGATTCGTGTTCGTTCTCTTCCGGCAAGTCCAGTTTGATGTGGAGCTCCTTCAACTGCTTCTCCTCGACGGGACTGGGGGAGCCGTCCATCGGATTGGCCGCCACGTTGTTCTTGGGAAAGGGGATCACCTCTTTGATCGACTCCTCCCCCGCCATGATCATCACGAGCCGGTCGAGACCGGGGGCGATGCCGCCGTGGGGAGGCGGACCATACTGGAAGGCCCGCAGCAGGAAGCCGAAGCGGCGCTCCGCCTCTTCCTCGGAAAAACCGACGATGTTGAAGATTCGGCGCTGAATGCTGGGATCGTGGATCCTGATGGACCCGGAGGCGAGCTCATATCCGTTGCACACCAGGTCGTAGAGGTCGCCCTTTACCGCGCCGGGATCGTTCTCCAGGGTTTCGTCCAGGTACTGTTCCTGCGGCATGGTAAACATATGGTGAGCGGGATCCCACTTGTGCTGGTCGGCATTCCACTCAAAGAGGGGGAAATCGACGATCCAGGCAAAGGAAAATACGCCCGGCTTGGCCAGCCCCAGCTCTTTTCCCAGCCGCCGGCGGACGGCGCCCAGGCTGGTGCAGGCTGTCTCCCAGTCGTCGGCTACGGCCAAGATCAGGTCTCCCGGCTTGGCGCCCAGCTCTTCGAGGATTCGCTCGCTCTGGTCGGCAAAGAATTTGGAAACTCCGCCGTCCAGGCCGTTTTCGGTGACCTTCATCCAGGCCAGGCCCTTGGCGCCGTAAATCTTTGCCTCCTGCTCGAGGGAGGTGATCCGTTTCCGCGACCACTCGGCACAGCCCGGTGCCACCAGCGCTTTTGCGGTCCCGCCCTCATTCACGACCGACTTGAAGGCGTCAAAGCCGCTTGCCGCGGCAATCGCGGAGAAGTTGCTCATGGAGAGGCCGTAGCGCAGGTCCGGCTTGTCGCTGCCGTAGAGGTTCATCGCATCATGGTAGGTGATGCGCGGAAACGGAAGTTCGAGTTCTACGCCGAGGGTTTTACGGAACGTGTGGCCCATCATCCCTTCGAGCGTCTCGAAGACCTCTTCCTTTCCGACAAAACTCATCTCGATGTCGATTTGCGTGTGCTCAGGCTGGCGGTCGCCCCGGGCGTCTTCGTCGCGGAAGCAGTGGGCGATCTGGAAGTAGCGGTCGAAGCCGCTGACCATCAGGATCTGTTTGTAGAGCTGTGGGCTCTGCGGCATGGCGTAAAAGGTGCCCGGATGGAGTCGGGAGGGGACGAGGAAGTCCCGTGCGCCTTCTGGAGTTGATTTAATCATCGTGGGAGTTTCGATTTCCATGAAGTCGTGACCCTTCAGATACTCCCGGACTGCAAAGGTCACGTCGGTGCGCAGTTTGATCTTGCGTTGCATGGAAAAGGTTCGCAGGTCAAGATAGCGATACGTCAGGCGCAGCTCTTCCTTGGCGTCGGAGCTCTCGTCGAGATTGAAGGGCAGCGGTTCGCACCTCGTGAGGATTTCCAGGGTGTCTGTGACCACTTCTATCGCCCCGGTGGTCATTTCCGGGTTGACCATACTTGGCGGGCGTTTCCGTACCGTCCCCCTGACGGCGATACAGAACTCCCGGCGCAGCTCCTTGGCCGTATCTTTCAGCTCCTCAGGAGCGTCTTCATCGATTACCACCTGGGTAAGCCCGTAGCGGTCACGAAGATTGATAAATTGGATGCCTCCGTGGTCGCGAGTACGGTGTACCCATCCGTTTAAAATCACCGTCTCACCGACGGTCGTTTCTTTCAGCTCCCCGCACGTGGCGGTTCTCTTCATCTTTTCCATGCACAAGACTTTATCATTCACGCCGGGGCTATTCAAGTCGGAGGCTGGGGGTACGCTGCAGAAACGGATGAGAGCCGCCGCTTTCCGGGTTGATACGGTCTCTTGCACCGTTCCCGTGAAGAAGTATACTCTGAGGCTCCCTGGAGGAATGCAGTGCGACGAACACGGAAGGACGATGAAAGAGGAGCGTTGGGGCGGTTTTTACGGCGGGCAAAGTACCCGCTGATAGGGCTGCTGCTGTTCATCGTGTGGTGCAACTTTTATGTAATAGAGTTTTCCAGTGCTCACATATTTCAGCGTCTGGAAGATGTGCCGCAGCGCCGGGTGGCCTTGGTACTGGGAACCAGTAAATACCTGCTCACCGGGGGGATCAATCCATACTTCAAATACCGGGTGGAGGCTGCAGCGGCCCTCTACCGCTCCGGAAAGGTGGAGTACCTCATTGTCAGCGGCGACGGCAGGGATACGGGGTACAATGAACCGCGCTTCTTTTACGAAGCTTTGGTCGAGCTTGGAATTCCCGGGGAGCGGATCCTGCGTGACCAAGGGGGGCTCAGTACTCGGGATTCGATTCTCAGATGCAGCTACCTGTACAAAGAGAAAGAGTGCGTGGTGGTTACGCAGCGCTTTCACGCCGAGCGGGCCGTGTTTCTCGCCCGCAAATCCGGTATGGAACGAGCGGTGGCCTTTGCCGCTCATGACGTACCCAGCTCCGTGGGGCTGCGAGTCCTGTTTCGTGAAATTTTTGCCAAAGTGAAGGCGGTGCTGGAAGTGCATCTGCGAAGCGGCGCTCCGCCGGTCTTTCCCGCTCAGCCGCCGTACCGACCGGGTGATGCGCAGGGAACATCGCAGGAAACATCAAAGGGAACATCGCAGGAAACATCGAGAGAGGGGCCCCCTCCCGGAGCGCCACCGTTGCGGGGTCAGCCTGAGCGGCGCCGGTAGCAACTGCTGCAGCCGAGCACATGCACATGCCGGCGCTGCTCGACTTGGAAAAAGCGGGCGATAACCACCTCCTCGTTCCCGAGCTCCCGGCTGCATACGGGGCATCGGCGCCGCACGGAGGGGCTGGGTGGATAGCAGTGAGGACAGCCGTGAATATCCATCATACGGTCCTGACCGCCGGGATAGAGAACCGAGTGCACTTTTTCTTTCCTTTGCATAGCGCTGCCGCAGAGCGGGCAGTGACGGAAAGCTTCTGCCTCCTTTACCTCAGTTTGCGCTGAGGAGCCGGAACGGGAAGAGCCGGAACGGGAGGAGCCGGTTCCGAAGAGTGCGAGAAGAAGAATGAGCGTGCCTAAGGCTGCGAGTACGGCGTATTCGATGAGACCCTCCCTCCTGTTTTCCGCCGCGGTGCTCAGCGGTATCACTGCCCCCGGGCGCATAGCGGTGCCCGGGGACACCGCAGTGCCCGGCGGTTGTCGCAATCAATTGTAGCCGTTACAATTTGCTCATGGCAAGTCTATATATAGTGGCTACCCCGATCGGCAATCTGGAGGATATTACCGTCCGTGCACTGCGAATCCTCCGCGAGGTGTCGTGGGTGGCCTGTGAAGATACTCGCAGAACCGGAAAGCTCCTCGCCCACTATGAAATACAGAGCCGCCTCATCAGTATCCGCTCCCAGAACGAAGAGCGGGAGGCCGGCAGGATCTGCCGCGTGCTCGAAGGAGGGGAGGATGTGGCCTATGTGAGCGATGCCGGCACCCCCGGCGTCAGCGATCCCGGCCGACGGCTGGTAGAAGAGGCCCGGCGGCGGGGCTTTGCGGTGGTCCCGATCCCGGGCCCCTCTGCATTGGCCGCCTTGATGAGCGTCTCTTCCTTTCCTGGACGGACGGTAACCTTTGACGGGTTCCTCAGTCCGAAATCCGGAAAGCGCCGCAGCCGCATTGCCGAACTGCTCGAACGAGGCGAGGCGTTTCTTCTTTACGAATCTCCTCACAGGATAGTGAAGATTTTGTCGAATGTGGCCGAAAAAGAACCTAAGCGGCCGGTACTTGTTGGAAGAGAAATGACGAAACTCCATGAGGAGTTTCTCGAAGGCAGTGCCGAGGAGCTGTTTAGGGAATTCGAGGGGCGGAAATCTCTGAAAGGGGAGTTTGTGCTACTTGTTTCCGGGAAGAAAAAGCGTTAATATCTATGGTACAGATGACGATAAGTAAATTGAAAGGTAGGGTTCGGGAATGAATATTGAACGACTTGGGCCGATTGAGCACGTATCCAAGCTCAATAAGAACAACTCCACGCAGAAACCGGTCAAAGGCGATGCGAAGGACTCTATCAACATCTCCTCGGATGCGAAAACCATGGGGGAGGTTTACAAGGCGGTGGAGCAGGTCAAGGACAGCTCCGATATTCGCTGGGACCGGGTGGAAGAGGTAAAGAAAAAGCTCCAAGACCCTTCCTACATCAATGATAAAGTGGTCCAAGACGTAGCCGACAGGCTGATGGAGCAATTCGGCATTAGTTAATAGACAGCATACGGTCCGGTCTTTGGATGTACGGGCCGGCTTGAAAGCCATGCGTGCAACGTCTGCGATGGCTGTGAGAAACGAAGAGGCAGGGAATCTATCCTTGCCTTTTTTTGTGAAATGACGTAAGAAGGGATAGGATGAAGGATATGCAACTCTATATCCCAACTGCATTTCACTGTGCCCCCGGCGCTATCGGAAGAGCGGGGCGTGAAGCCGCCGCCTTCGGCAGCCGCTTTCTCCTGCTTTCGGAGGAGTATCTGCAGGAAGGGCGACAGCTGCGGGAGCTCCGGCGGGTCTGTGAAGAAGCAGCGGTGGAGACGATTCTCTTTGCCGATGTGCACCCCTACAGCACTGCGGAGGCGGTTGAGCGGGCCCGGGATCTGGCACGCGTGAGTCGCTGTGAAGGCGTACTCTCCTTCGGGGATGTGCACACCCTCTCTATTGCCCGGGCCCTTGCCGCGGGGGTAGGAGAGGAACGCGATCCCGAGACCGGATATCGAAGCGAACATACCGGGGCGATACCCTATATTGAAATCCCCTCCACCTTCCGCTCCCCCTTTCTCTGCAACGGCGGCAGCGTGCTCACATTTGGCGGTGGGGAGGTGGTATTTCGCTCTTCTATGAACTTTTTTCCCCGCAGCACCTTCATCGATCCGCAGCTTTTTGACGCCTACACGGTGAAGTATCGCCTCTCCACCTTGATGGATGCGTTTCTCCTGGCTGTGGAAGGCTACTTCTCCACCGACTCCACCTTTTTTTCCGATACCCTGCTGCTGCGTGCTATCGGCCTCTCAATCTCTGCGCTCCCGGAGCTGTTGAAAAACCCCTCCGGAGCAGAGCCGCTCTTTACCGCCGCTCAGGCCGGTTTCTTTGCCGGCTACGGGCTTTCTATGAGCTCCTACGGCATCGGCACCGCCTCCGCCTATGTTCTGTCGACGATGAAACAGATACCGCAACCGGTGATCGCCACCATCCTGCTGCCCTATGTGCTGGAGTACGGTCTGCGGGTATGTCCCGACAAGGTAGCGCGGATGGGGCCTATTCTTGGGGAGAATCTGCGCGGATTGTCGGTTGTGGCGGCGGCCGATCGGGTAGTGGAGAAGATTCGCGCTTCGATCGGAGTGGAGCAGCTGCCGGGAAGGCTCTCCGACCTCGGGGTGCGGAAAAATGAAATCTCTTTTGCCGCTGCGCGTATCGTGGAGCTGCCGTTTCTAAGCAGCCTTCCCTCTGCCATGTCCCGGGAGGAGATCGAAGCGTTCCTGCGGGACGCCCTCTAGGAGTCTCCTTTGATTACGTTGCGGAAACTATACTCGCTGCCCAGGAAAACCCGCCTCCGTAAAATCCTCACTATGCTCGAGGATTGGGAACGGCATCCCCGGGGGGCTGGATTCCCCGAAGCCGGCTACGGGCGCGGTGTTATGGAAATGCTCTCCGGCGACGAAGAACTTGCTCCGCGGCTGCGTGAGGCGGCACGGCGAGTCCACGAGGCCTGGAGCGGAGGCGGCGCCTTTGCGGAGAGTAGCGGCGCTCCTGAAGAGGCGGTGGTACGGGATATCGAGCACCTGCGTTTTGGGCTAATGGAGCATTTAGGAGCGGCGCCGGCGGATTGGGATTTTTACGACCCCGAAGGAGGGGGAATGACCCGCGATCAGGCAGTGCTCATTCCCGCCGGAGTGTATCTGGATGATATCCGCTCTCCCTTTAACGTGGGAGCTATTTTTCGAACGGCCGAAGCCTTTGGAGCGGAGCATGTCCACCTCTCCGCCTACACCGCCGACCCCGAACACAAGCGGGCATACCGCACGTCAATGGGCTGTGTGGAGATTCTCCCCTGGAGCAGGACGGCGCTGGAGGCGCTCGACGATGAGCCCTTTTTGGCGCTCGAGGTGGGCGGCACTCCGGTGGAGGAGTTTGAGTTTCCTGCCCGCGGCATCGTGGCGATAGGCTCGGAGGAACTGGGAATCAGCCCGGAAGTGCGCCGGCGTGCTCAGGAAAGCCGTGGCATCGTCTCCATTGCCACAGGCGGGGCAAAAGGAAGCCTAAACGTGTCGGTGGCCTTTGGTATTCTCATGCACCGCTGGTTTGCCGCTCTGCGGGAGGCGGGGAGGCGCTAACGCTCCTCCAGGGCAAAAAACTGAAATACACCCGTCCCTCGTACTCCCAGAGCCGTACCCGGCGGCCTATGATCAGCTTGGCCAGAATTTCGTCGGCCGCCTCGATGCACGAGGCGGGGAGAGAGGCGGCTTCCCCGGCGAGGTATTCTCTGGGCAGCAGTGCCGCCGTCTCGCGGGCAGGCAGACGCGCCTCCGGCACCTCCCTGCCGTCCTCCCGCAATACCGCCTTCACTACCAGGCCTTTCCCATTTGCTCCTACTTCTGCATGGACTTCTTCTATGCGCATACGTACCCCCTTGTACCTAGTACAAGGGGGATGGCGGGGAGGCTGCTTCAGCGTCCGGCCCTGCGTGGATGTGGAATGGAGAGCCGAAAGGCGGGCCGCCGGAGGAGGGGATTAGCGCCGCAGGGCTCGCTCGATTTCCGCTTCTTTGTACCCTACGATCACTTTTCCGTTGATATCCAGTACGGGAACGCCCATCTGTCCCGTTTTTTTCATCATCTCGTCCGCGCGCTTCCGGTCGTTTGCTACGTTGAACTCCCGGAAATCGACATTCTTTTCCTGCAGATAGCGTTTGACCTTTTTGCAGTACCCGCAGGTGGGGGTAGAGTAGAGTTTCACCGCCATTGATAACCTCCGATATATGTTCTTGCTTATTTATAGTAAATATAATATATAAAACCTGAGGGGTCAACGTTCACGTACGCATGAGCACAGCGCTACACTGGCGGGTGAGAGACGGGGAAGAGGGTCCGGGTGGGATGGGGAGAACCGGGGAGCACGAGCGGCGAATTATCGCTTGAGATTCTCTTGTTGAAAGGCCTTTTCGAGCCGTTCTACGATCATATTCAACTGCGCGTCGTCTCTAATCCCGTAATTTTCGAGTACTTCGCTGTTGAGATTTTCGGGGTCTAGTTCGCCGTCGGCAATGTGGACCAGGGCGTTTGCCAGATAAACGGTAAAGACGACTTCCTTGTTCTCCGGGCTGCAAATCACCGGCTCGTGATGGAAGCGGATCGATTCGATCAGCGGGGAGGGAAAGTGCCACTTTTCCGCCACCCGGCCGCCGATGGAGGCATGATTCAGGCCGGCGGAGAGATCCTCGAAAAGATTCCCTTCTATACCGCGCTGCTCGCAGAACTTGTTGATCTTCTCCAGGAGGTCGGGATGCACATTGGAGAAGATAATCTTGCCCATGTCGTGGAGGATGCCGCCGACGTAGGCGTCGTCGAGCAGGTCTTTTTTCTTGCGGAAGTTTCGCGCCAGATTGTAGGCATAGAAGGCCACTTTATAGGAGTGGTCCCAAAGCCATTTCATTTCTGTACTGAGAATCTTCTGCGTCCCGTACGAGTAGAGAAGATTCTTCAAGCCCCGCAGTCCAAGTAGCTTTACGGCCTCCACGATGTTGTCCACCCGTTTGGGCAGCATGAACTGGGCGGAGTTGACCACTTTGAGCAGGTCAGCGGTGAGGGAGGGGTCGGTGCTGATCTGGCGGGCGATGTCGCTGATTTCCGACTCCGGATCGTTGATCAGTTTCTGAAGCTGAACGATGTTGTCGGGAAACTGCGGCAGCTCCTCGATCTCCTTGACGATCTCTTCGCTGAGGGCGTTTAGATTTTCCGCATGCACCCGGTTGAAGGGGAGGGTCATACGGGCGATGGTCTCGCCGTTCTCTACATCGATGTCAAAGGCGTCCTCATCCAGCCCGATCTTTTTCATCATGAGCACCAGGATGACGATGCCCAATCCGGCGCCCTCGGAGTCGTCCAGTACGGTGGAGAGGGCCTCTTCCATCGTCTCGAAAGCTCGTGCCCGGGCGATGCGGTCGTAGACCCGTATCTGCTCTTTTCGGGAGATCTCCGTGTTGTTTTTCACGCTGAGGGTGAACTCCTGACCCTTGGCGTGGAAGACGACTTTTACATAGAGCCCTTCTTCCTTCTGGCGTTCGAGGTAGTAGTCGATGTTGTTGAAGGTCTCTTCCTTGAAACTGCGCATCCCCTCGGCGTATTCGTTGGGGTCGGAGATGTCGAGCCCTTTTTCCTTGAAGTATACCCGCTTGGTATTGGCCTTTTTTGCATTGACCGCCAGCTCTCGCATGCAGTACGCAATGCGATCTTTGAGGTGGTCCTGTCCGAATTCGTTCAAGAACATTCCCAAGATCTCTTCGAGGTACTCCTCCGTCTCTCGCGGCAGCGTGTAGCTCTTGATGCTGAGCGGAATGGAGCTTCGGTACGCTTTTTTGATCTTTTCCGGATTTACTTTCTGGGCCGTGGCCATATGGACTACACCTCACGCAATAATATGCTACTTATCCATAATAATTCTCAGTGAGAGAAAGTCAAGTATGATTTCGGCTATGCGCCGTCTTCTGCTCAGGAACTGTAATTTTTGACCTGGTTGGCCATTTCCCGCAGCCGCTCCTCCACCAGCGCATTGAAGGTTTGCTTGGGAAAGAGGTCCTTGTGTCCGCGGGTTCCGGCAGGCATATCGGTGAGGAGTTCGATCCCCTCGTCAATAGTACGAATCGGATAGATATGGAAGGTGCCGCTGCGGAGCGCCTCGAGAACTCTGTCGCTGAGAATCAAATTCTTGATGTTGCGCTCCGGTATGACCACCCCCTGTTCGCCTGTCAGTCCGAGATGGGAGCAGGCGAGGGAAAACCCCTCCACCTTCTCAGACAGGCCGCCTACCGGCTGCACTTCACCCATTTGGTTTACCGAGCCGGTTACGGCGAGGTCCTGCCGCAGCGGAATCCCGGAGATCGCCGAGAGAAGCGCAAAGACTTCTGCAGCGGAGGCGGAGTCGCCGTCGATCTCGCTGTAGGACTGCTCAAAGCCGATGCTGGCGAACATCGAGAGAGGGAAAGTGTGGGCGTACTTGTGGCGGATATAGCCTTCGAGCATCATCATCCACTTGTCGTGAATCTCGCCGCTGAGGCCCGCCTCACGCTCGATGTTGATAATCCCCTCGTTCCCGGGAGCTACCCGCGCGGAGACCACCGTGGGAGCGCCAAAGCTATAGTAGCCGCGGTCATGAATGGCGATCCCGTTGACGACTCCCCGCTCCCGGCCGGTTACCAGGACCTTGATTTCCTTCTCTTCGATCATCTCGAAGATTTTCTCTTCCGGGAGGCCGGCCAAATAGCGCCGCTCTGCGAGGGCGCGGCGGACAGCGGCATTCCTTACCGTTTCCGCCCCTTCGTTGCCGGCCCAGTAACTTGCCTCCCGCAGCACGTCGGCGATAAAGGAGAAGCGGGTGCTGAGTTTCTCCGTGTGTTCCGCCAGATAAATCCCGTGGCGAATTACCTCCGCGATCCCGTCGGCAGAGAAGGGGCGCAGCCCTTCCTCCCGCTCTATCATTCGGATAAAACCCACGTAGCGGCTCATGTTTTCCCGGTCGCGGGGCATCACCGAGTCGAACTCGGCGGAGATTTTGAAGTGTTTGTGAAAATCGATATCCCGCTCGTAGAGATGTTCGTAGAGGTTTTCCGTGCCCACGACGATTACCTTGGTATCCACCTGCACCGCTTCCGGCTTGAGGAGGGTGTTGTGAAAGCTGAAGACCTGCTCCGCAGGCTGGATTTGTACTTCCTCGGTCTGCAGGACGCGTTTGAGGAGTTCCCACATCCCGTCCTCCTGCAGCAGATCCTGGGCGTTGAGGACCAGAAAGCCGCCGGAGGCGCGAACGAGGGAGCCGGCCTTGATCATCATAAAATTGGAACGGCTCTGGCCCGACTGATCGAAGCGCGCTTCGATAGTGCCAAAGAGGTTGGTGTAGGTGGGACGGTTTTCGAAAATGATGGGGATTGTATCGGTGGCGGTATTGTCCACCAGCACGTTGACCCCGTAGCGGATCAGGGCCGGATTCCCCTCGTCGTCGGTGGGCTGATCCTTCAAGAAGAGGTAGAGATGCTCTATGATGTCGTTCTTTAGTTCATCGAAGTAGTGGCGGATCTTCTCCTGTGAGTAGTCGCCCTTCAGCTCCTCTACCGCCTTCTCGACTCCCGGACTGACCGTCTCGACCTGCAGGCTCTCCAGCTCCTTTTCCAGCGCCTCCCGGGCCTGCCGCATCTCGGCAAACAGGTGTCGCATCTCGTCCATCAGCCGGTAGTAGCGCTCCCGGGTGTGGTTCCAGTGCTCTTCGCTGATTTTCCCCCGGGCTACCAGATCCTGGAGCTGTTCGAAGTTGAGCGGCTCCCCCTCGTGAAGGGGCAGTATATCGGTGGCGTCGCTGTCCTTTTCATGAATATGGACCAGTTGAAAGCCCTCGTGCAGAAGCCGGGTCTCGAACTCCGTGAGCGAACGGTTTTCCTCCTGCTCTACCAGCGAAAGGAGCCGGTCGCGCTCTTTTTTATAGGCGTCGCTGTCCAGCTTCGTGCTGATCAGCCCCTTCATGTTCTCGATCAAGCGATGGATTTTTTCCTTGAACCGCTTTCCCTCCCCCTGAGGAAGCCGAAGTACTCGGGGATAGTCGGGGTGGGCAAAGTTATACACGTAGATCACGTCCTCGAGGTTCTTCTCCTGCGGCGCGTAGGAGTACAGGACCTTGCGGATGGCGGTCATCCTGCCGGTGCCGGTGAGGCCGGTCACAAAGATGTTGTAGCCCCGAGAGCGGATTTCGGTGCCCATCTGCAGTGCCCTGAGAGCCCGGGGCTGGCCGATTACGTCGGGCAGCTCAGTTTCCGAGGTGAGGCGGTTGATTTCCTCTTCAGAGATGTCGAGGGAGAGTTCGTCGGCGGAAAGCTCGCGTTGATCCATAATATGACTATATGGAGCGGACAACAGCAGTGTCAACCTTTATAACTATTTGCCTCGCCCCTGTGAGGTGGCGCAGCTCCCTTGAAAAAACGGTGATAAGCGCTATAATGCGGATATGCGAATCAACGAACTGGATACCTATTTTCGTTCTCACCTTAATATCGAAGCCATGGAGAGCAGCGATGCGAGTCTCAACGGCCTGCAGGTTGGGCTTGCGGAGCAGGAAGTGGAGAAGGCCGCCTTTGCTGTGGATGCCTCTATGGAGACCTTCCGCCGTGCCTCCGAGTGGAATGCACAGCTTCTCTTCGTGCACCACGGCCTCTACTGGGGAAAGCCGCTGGCGGTAACCGGCGGGCATTACCGGCGGCTCAAGCATCTGATGGACAACGGGCTGGCTCTCTACGCCGCTCATCTTCCGCTTGACCTGCAGCCGGAGTTTGGCAACAACGCCGGCATTGCGGACGCCCTTGGACTGCAGGAGCGCGAACCCTTTGGCGAGCTGGGCGGGTGGCACATTGGCTTCAAGGGCCGCCTCCGGGAGCCGCAGAGTCTGGATCGGCTGCTGGCTGCTCTTGAGCTGGACCGCAGCAGTGCTTTGGGAGTGCTGCCCTTTGGCCCGGATCGGATCGAGAGGGTCGGAGTTATCTCCGGAGGGGCGGACAAAGAACTGGATCAGGCCATCGCCGCCGGGTTGGACCTCTTTATTACCGGCGAGATTAGTCATCAAACCTACCACTACGCCGCCGAAGCGGGGATCCACCTCGTGGGCGGGGGACATTATCATACCGAGACCTACGGGCCAAAGCTGCTTGCCGAGAAGTGCGCTGCGGATACCGGTATTGAAACCACCTTTATCGACGTCCCGACCGGATTATAGAGTGGACGAGGTGGAGATGAATGGAACAGGGAGCCGCAGCTCCGTGATATCAGACAAAAGCCGCGTCCGTCTTCGGCCGCTTCTGCTGACTGCCGTCGTGGTTGCAGCGGATCAGCTCGTGAAAGCCATTATTGTCGCCAGCATTCCCCTCTATTCGGTGGGCCTTTCCTTCTGGGATGGCGTCCTGCGTATTATACACACCCGGAATCTTGCGATTGCTTTCAGCTTGGGGTCCGGGCTGCCCGAGCCGATGCGGATCGTACTGTTTGTCCTTTTACCCCTGGTTCTACTGGGCCTGTTGCTCTACTACCTGCTGCGGACGGAGGAGTTTTCCCCGCTGCAGCGCTGGGCGGTAGGGGCAGTTTTGGGCGGCGGTATCGGCAACCAAATCGACCGCATTCTGCGTCCTTCCGGTGTGGTTGATTTTATTGATGTGAAGTTTTACGGTTTCCTCGGTTTGGAGCGCTGGCCTACCTTTAATATCGCCGACGCAAGTGTCGTGGTGGGCGGTATTCTCTTGATGGGGACGCTAGTGCTGGAAGGACGAAGGAAGGAAAAAAAGGATGAATAGAAAATTCAATACGCTGCTCTTTATTCTCGCGGCCACCATTTTTAATATTTTCATGATGCTGGTGCTGCTGACGGTGGGGCTGGCGGTGCTCTCGATGGTGCTGAGCGAGAACGCCAATCAGAACCTGGTGCAGATTCTCATGGTGATAGTGTTTGCCGGGTCTATCGGAGGGGCATTCTTTATTTATCACCGGGCGGTGAAGCTTCTCTCCTCGAAAATCGACATGGATCAGTATTTTCACCCGATTTTTGGAACCCGGAACAAACGGAAGTAGCGTTTAATACCCGTCGGACATGGCGCGGTTTTTATCTTTTTTGTATAGCTCGTTGTAGACGTAGCCGCGATTTTTCAGTTCGTCCTTGATGTGTTGGGGGAAGGGCATATAGCGCCAGAAGACCGCCCGGACTTCACGCTCGAGCTTCTGCATTCCGGTGCTTTCTTTGGTAATCCACAGCACGTAGTCCTGAATAAAATACTCTTTCACGTCCCCGCGTATTTTCTGGTTGGAAAACCATTCGTAGTAGTGGCCGGTCAGCCCTTCTTCCATCCAGTAATGCTGCGCCTTTTCCTTGGCTACCTGCCAGCGGAGGTCGCCCACGGCGGTGATGATGGCGGTTTTGATGTCTTTGGGATACATGGGAATGCCAATGCGTCCGCGGCTGGTGGCCCGATTGTACTTTTCGAAAGGTTCCCAACAGATGCCGGTGCTGCCGTAGCAGGGAAGTAGTATCACGTAGGGAACGATGCGGTTGACTTGCTGTTTATAACTACGTCGGAACGCTCCCGGGTCGATGGCCTCTATCTCCGCCAGCACCTTGATCACGTTTTCACGGATACCGAGTTCCGCAGGCATGGGACGAAAATACTGCTTCATCAGTATGGGCGTGTGATTTCCCTGGCGGCCCACACTCATTTTTGCCATTTGACGGACAGAATTGAACTCTTGCTCGATGGTTTTCTCATCCACCTCCGTGCCGGCCCCCAGGCTCTCCGCCTGTTCACGCAGCGATTTGAGCTGCTGCTCGGCATCTTCGAAATCGTTGAAAAGCTTTTCGAGCTCCTTGTCGGCGGCGAACATGTGCTTTACCAACTGGCCGATTTCCCCGAGAGCACTACGCTGTCCCGGAGAGTAGGGGGACTTGAGCTCGCTGTCCCGGGAGTGGACGGGATGGTCGGAGAGGATTTTCACCTTCTCCTTCATGTCCTTTTCGGCCTGCTCCAGCTCTTTCATTTTGTTCTTGATCTGACTTTTGAGGGTATCGCGGTTGCCTTTGGTTTTTTCCACCTGTACCAGCATTTTGTCGCCCTTGTTGCGCTGGGAGGCTTTTACCTCGTCTTGGGCGGATTGCCCTATCTCACCGGTTGCAACTTTGCGGAGCCATTCGTCGATATAGTAGATCGGTTCGCCGGTGTCGTTTTTGTCAATCACCTTGGAGAGGAGATTGCGCTGCTCCTTGGACACCAGAGTGGGAACAAGATACCCGAAACGCAGCATGATGCGTTTGGGTTCAGGGAGTTTGGTGTGGATTTTTCGGGCGATTTTTGCCGCTAAGTTCCAATAGGCCGTGACCAGTTTTTGGCGGTAGGCGGTCCGCTCCTTGGTATCTTCCACGTTGAGGAATTTGGCAAGAATGGAGTGAAGACGCTGCGCCTCCTCACCTTCGCCGGAGAGGGCCTGTTTGTAGAACTCTTTGGAGGAGAATATGGGATTGGGTTTATCGGCAAGAACACGGCTGATCTCGGGAAAGGATTCCCGCTCTTTTGGGGCTTCTTCGCTGCTTTCGGCGTTCTCGCCCTCGCCGATGAGGTCGCTAAAATCGGGAACGTCGGCGTCGGATGACGCCTCGCTTTCTTCGTTCTCGATTCCCATCAGTTCGGCGACTTCAGGGTCGAGCCCGTCCGATTTCGGACTATCACTCACGTTTTTTCCTTAATACAGAACTCAAAAACTATATGGAGGTGAGGGGAGTCGAACCCCTGACCTCGTGAATGCCATTCACGCGCTCTAACCAACTGAGCTACACCCCCATTCGTTACGGAGGTATATTACCGATAAGGCGGGGGAATGTCAAGCCGGGGGCTGGTGTTTTTCCCGGGGAAACCTGCCGCGGTGCTGCCTCCGTATGGACGAAAAACCCGCAGGCTCGCTATAGTAAAGGGATAGATATGGAAGAGATACTAAGCACCCAAACTCAGCACAGGGCCCATGGAGCTCCTGCGGTTATCATGGCCTCCCGGATCTACAAAACCTATGGTGAAAACCGAGCGGTGGACGATGTGGGCTTTACGATACGCCGGGGGAGCTGTGTAGGCTTTCTCGGACCCAACGGGGCCGGTAAAACCACCGTCATGAAAATCCTCTACGGCAAGGCGGAACCGGATCGGCATGAAGAGACGGCGATCAACGTCTTTGGCTACGACCCGCGGAACGAACAGCTGCAGATCAAGCAGCTTTCCGGGGTGGTCACCCAGGAGGACAGCCTGGACGAGGAGCTCAACGTTGTGCAGAACCTCCGCGTCTATGCCAAGTTCTACGGAATGAGCCGCCGCAGGGCTGACCGGCGCATCGAGGAGCTGCTCGATTTTATGCAGCTGCGGGAGAAACGCCGTTCCCGGATCAAGGAGCTGTCGGGAGGGATGAAGCGCAGGCTGGTGATCGCCCGTTCGCTCCTGGGGGAACCGGCGCTGTTGATCCTGGACGAGCCGACCACCGGCCTCGACCCGCAAGTCCGGCAGCTCATATGGGACCGGCTTCATCTGCTGAAGCGCACCGGTGTGACCATTCTGCTGACCACTCACTATATGCAGGAGGCGGCCCAGCTGGCGGACGATGTGGTGATCATGGACCGGGGAAAGGTGGTGCTGACCGGCTCGCCCCGGCAGCTTCTCTCCGAGCATATTGAACCCTACGTGCTGGAGCTGCGGAACAAGGAGCGCCGGGAGGAGATCGAGGCGCAGATGCAGGAGGAGGAAGTGCGGCGCGAGGAGTACGCCGAACGGATACTGTACTATTCTCTCAACGCCGGCTTGCTCAACACTCTGGCAGGCGGGCTGTCGCCGGGAGAGTATTATGTGCGGCAGGCGGATTTGGAAGATCTTTTCCTCAAAACCACCGGGAGGGATCTGAATGAGCTTCAATAGCAGTTTCACCGCCGCAGGCAGCGAGGGGGAGCATATCGAACGGCGCGCAGTCCACCGCCCTAGGCTCTCGTATCGTCTGTATGCGGTGTGGTTCCGTCACGTGCGGGTCTATGCCCGCAACTTGATCAGCAACGGTCTGCCGCCCTTTCTGGAGCCGCTGGTGTTTCTGGTGGGAATTGGAATGGGCCTGGGCGCCTATTTGAATCAGATGGCGGGAGTGCCGTACCTGGAGTACCTGGCGACGGGGCTGCTTATGACCACCGCGATGTTTACCTCCGCCTTCGAGTGCTCTTTCGGGACCTTTATACGGCTGGAGTTCGAAAAGGCCTACGACGGGATGCTTGCCGCTCCTATCACTGTGTGGGATCTCCTGGTAGGAGAGATCCTCTGGGCGGGTACGAAAGGTTTTTTCTTCACCTTGGCCGTACTTATGGTGATCTACGCCTTTGGCATCATGGCGCCGGGACTTTCGCTGCTGACCCCGTTTATCGGATTTTTTACCGGGGCGATGTTTGCCGCCCTCTCCCTGTTGATCACCAGTTTTGTACGCACCATCAACCACTTCAACTTCTATTTTTCCGGCTTTATCTCCCCGATGTTTTTCTTTGCCGGGGTGGTGTTCCCGGTCCGCAATCTGCCGGCGGTAGTGCATCCGATTTCAGAGATTTTGCCGCTGACCCATGCGGTGCGGCTGACGAGGGCGGTGAGCATTCCGGCGGAGATTCCTCTGCTGTGGGGCGACGTGGTGTATATCGTGCTGTTTACCCTGGGGGTCGGCTATCTGGGCGTGCGGCGGCTGAAGACCCGCTTGATCGATTAAGCGGCGCGGACGGACATGCTCCGCAAAACGCCCGATTCCCCTGTAACGCAATCAACAAAAAAGCCGGCCCCTCGGGGCCGGCCACGATGTGATGCCGCTCTGCGGTTAGTGGGGACGGCGCCTCATGTTTTGAAGCTTCCGATCGTGCTGGAGATCTCCCCCACCGACTCCCGCAGGTCCTGAATGCTGTCGTTCAGCTCGTTCATCGCGGTGTTGATCTGCTCGCTGCCGCTGATGATCTCACTCAGGGCGCCGGTGATCTGTTCGGACATGTTGTTGACGGTCTGGATCTCCTGTTGAACCCCGTTGACCTCTTTTTCGATGGAGGTGGAGCTTTCACCCACCTTGGAGCTGATATCCCGGAGGGAACTGATGGCGCGGTTGATCTCCTCCGTGCCGGTGGTCAGCTCGTTCATCGTCGAGGTGATCTCTTTTAGGCTCTCGATAGTGTTCTGGGAGACCTTCTCGATACGGTCAAAATCGCCTTCCGCCTTGCTGGAGATCTCGCCGAGGTTGCGGATGATTTCTACGCTCCCCTTGAGACCGTCACTGATATCTTTGGCGTTCTGAGCGGAGGATTCGGCAAGGCTCCGGATCTCCTCCGCCACTACCGCAAAGCCCCGCCCGGCATCGCCGGCGTGGGCGGCCTCGATGGCGGCGTTCATGGAGAGGAGGTTGGTTTGGGAGGAGATACTGTTGATCACATCCGTCGCTTTGACCATCTCCTCCGCCCGCTGGTTGAGGTCCTGCACATCCTTGTTGACCCGCTGCATGTTGGCCTTGGTGGTGCTCACTACGTCGGTCAGCTCCTCGGCATCTTCCCGCCGTTTTTCCGCCGTTTGGGAGACGTTCTTGATGGAGGCGTTCATCTCCTCCACGCTGGCGGTAGTCTCTTCGATCGCCGAGGCCTGGTTCTCGATCTGGTTGTGCAAATTCTGAATGTTGCTGGTCACCTCGTCAAAGGAGGAGCTCGACTTACTGAGGCGCTGCTGGAAGTTTTCGAACTCCGACTGGGTTGATGTGACGTTCTGTTTGATCTCGTAGATGGCGGAGGCGGTTTCGTTGCTGCTGGTGGCGATCTCGTCGTTCTCCTGTTCGATCTTGGAGAAACTCTGTTTGATGGAATCGATGATGTTGCGCAGCTCCGAGACAAATTTGTTGAACGAGGTTGAGAGGGTTCCCACCTCGTCGCGCGTGTGCACCTCGATGGACTGGGTGAGATCGGCCTCGCCCTCGGAGATCTCTTCCAGTCGCCGGCTCACCTGCTTGATGGGCTTGGTGATGGAGACGGTGGCGAGATAGAGGAGGGCAGAGGCGACCGCCACAGCGATAAGCATTGCAATCGTGGCAAAGCGGAGGATGGGCTGTATAAAGCCGGTCAGCTCGTAGGAGGGGACCGAGGCGATGACGGTGTAGTCGCTTTCCGGCACTTCCTGCCAGGCGACTTCCCGATTGCCTGCTTCTGACTCTATGCTGAAAGAACTCACACTGAGCTCCCGCTTTTCATTGCCGGCAGCTTCAAGTACGCGGGAGGCGGCCGTGGAGGGTACAATATCGCTGAGCTGCTCGCCGATAGCCTCTTTTCTGCTGGAGATCAGCACGGAGCCCTTTCTGTCGATCAAGTGCACCATGCTGCTCTCCGTAATATTGAGGGAGCGGAAGCTCTCCGTCAGACTGTCGATCTGGAGTCCCACCCCGGCGATGCCGATGGGCTCACCGTCGGAGCGGATTTGTGTGTTGACAAAGAGATAGGTGTCGTCCAGCTCTTTGTTGTAGTCGAGGTTGAGGGCGTACTCGCTGTCCATGTTCATGGAATCGAAATACCAGGAGTCGTCCGGGTCGTCTTGGGTGATGGTCTCGAGGTGCGTATGGCCGTCCGCCCAGTAGTTGCGGGTGGTGTCGGGGACGAGGAAGGTGGTATAGTAGCCCAGTTCCTCTTTCAGGAGGGCGAGCCGGTCCTTGATGTTGTTGCCCAGCTGCTCGTCTTCTTCCCCGCTCTCTACCCAGCGAACCACCGCCGGGTCCCGGGTGAGGAAGCGCGAAGTCTCTACCGCGGAGCCGATGATGGTGTTGACCTGGGCGGTGACTTTGTTGATGCTTGTCTCGAGATAGCGGGAAGTGACCCGTTCCTTGAGTACGGTGCGCGTTTTGTTGAAACTAAGAAAACCGGCGCCTATGACGCTGATCAATAGAATGGCAAGGGCTGGGATGACGATTTTTGCTGAAATAGTGCGAAACATGCGGATAGTCCTCCATAGTCTTTTTGAAAAGGCCTGGGCATTACAAAAAACTTCGATTTGTGAGATGCCCGTATCTAGTACAGCGGCTAGGGAAGCTCCGGTTCTTCGTTTTTGGCAGCAAAAACAAGCGCGAGGGAGTTGATACAGAAGCGGAGCCCCGTCGGCGGGGGTCCATCGGGAAAGACATGGCCCAAATGGGAGCCAGTGCGCGCGTCAAGAACCTCTATTCTCTGCATTCCTAAGCCATTATCTTGTACCAGAATAACGGCATGCGTGTCTACCGGTTGGGTGAAACTGGGCCATCCGCTGCCCGAGTCGAACTTATCGGCGGAGCTGAAAAGCGGGGCTCTGCCGGCGGCGCAGTAGTAGATTCCTTCTTGGTAATGATGGTCGTATTCCCCGCTTCCGGGCGGTTCGGTGTGGCCTTCTCGCAGCACTCTATACTGGGCTGGGGAGAGCCGTGCGCGCCATTCGGCTTCGCTCATATCATCGGTGAACTTCGGAAGCTCCTCCGGGCTGTAGAGGGGGTACCCGTAATAGTCGTTTATTTTCTTCATTCCCTTTCTCCTCGCCTGTAGTGCTATCTGCAGGTTATATTAATAATATAGTAATATATAGTGTGAGATGCAACGAAAAATGGGTGGGCCTTGCGGTACACCCCGGCGGGAGGTGTAGTCTGAAGGAGATGGGGATGGCGAGTGAGCACACACATGCAGCGGCCTCCGTAAGTGGACGGAGCAGCCCCTTTGGAAGGGACATGCGCGGACTCAGGGAGCGGGGAGAGCCCCGCGATGATCTGCGGGATGATCTGGGGGTTGTGACGTGCAAGGGGCTCAAGACCGGCCGCTCCGGAGAGGAACACACAGACCCGGAGGCGGCGATCTCGGACGAGGAGCAGCCCGAGAATCCCCGGGGGCCGTTGCTTTGCAGTTCCTGCGGGGCGACCGTTACCTTCCACTCGTACACGATACGTGTGGAGGGCAGTTTCGAGCACGTCTTTACCAACCCGCACGGCTATGTGTTCCGGCTGGGCTGTTTTAGCATGGCCCCGGGAGCCTACCCGGTGGGGGAGTATACGGAAGAGTTTGCGTGGTTTAGCGGCACGCAATGGCGGTTTGCGGTCTGCGCCTCCTGTCTCGTGCACTTGGGATGGAAATTCGTACGTGCCGACGGGAGCGCCTTCTACGGCTTGGTGCTGACCAAGTTAAAAGAAGGCTAGGACGCCGCCAAGGGGCCCTAGCCTTCGGACTCTTCTATGCGTCCACACTCTCCAAGCCTTCGAACTCGCCGTACTCTGTTCTATGCCCTTCACGCGCGGCGGGGGCGGCGCAGTTCCGTGCGGTGCCGCCGTCCGATCCGGAGATCGTCAAACAGACCGTAGAGACAAGGTACCAGCAGCAGTGTGGTAAGGGTAGAGAAGAGCAGACCGAAGATGATGGTACTGGCCATGGGGCCCCAGACGACGGACCTGCCACCGATGCCCAGTGCGGTGGGCAGTAAGCCGCCGATAGTGGTGACGGAGGTAAGTACGATCGGCCGAAGCCGGGTGGCGGAGGCCTCCACCACGGCGTCGCGGGTGGCGTAGTTCTTCTCCCTCAGCTCGTTGATAAAGCTGATGAGGACGATCGAATCGTTTACTGCAATGCCGGCGAGAGCCACCGCCGCATACATGACGGTGGTGGAGAAGGGAGTGCCGGAGACGATCAAATAGAGGACGATCCCGACAAAGGAGAAGGGGATGGCAAAGAGGATCAGGAAGGGCTGACCGTAGGATTTGAACTGGGTGCCCAGGATTACATAGATCAAGAATATGCCGAGCAGAAAAATCCGCAGAATCTGAATGAGCAGGTCGTCGAGTTCCGAAAATTCGCCGCCCACTTTCAGCTCCACTCCCGGGTAGCTCGGGGCAAACTCCCTTTCGAAGTACTCTTCCACCTCGCTGTTTATGCTGCGGATCCGCTCTTCGTCGTATGCCTCGGCGGAGACGGTAATTTGACGCTTGCCGTCCACCCGGTTGATGGACGCTACGCCGGTGCTTTGTTGAATGGATGCGACGTTGGTGAAAGGCACCTGCCGGCCGTCGGGGGTGGGAATGGCGAGCTGCTTGAGCCGGCCTACCGAGTCGAGGCCTTCCTCGGCGTAGCGGACAAAGACCTCGATCTCACGGTTCTCCCTGAAGACGGTGGTGGCTTGCACCCCTTCAAAGGCGCTGCGGATGTAGCGGCCCACCGCCGCGGTAGAGAGGCCGTACCGGGCGGCGGCGGCTTCGTCTACCCGCACTTGCAGTTCAGGCGTGCCGCTGTCAACATTGTCCCGGATGTTGTAGAGTTCGGGATAGGAGGCGAGTTTGTCCTGGATTCTGCGGCTGAGGCGGATCAGCTGCTGGTAATCGTCTCCGCGCAGGCGAAAGGATACCGGCGGCCCGGTAGGCGGACCGTTTTCGGCCTTGCGGTAGCGAATATTCTCCGCCCCCGGGATGTCGCCGGCCTTTTCCCGGACATCCCGGATAATCGCGTTGATCGACCGTGTTCTGCCGCGGTCCTTTTCCTTCAGGTCGACGATGATCTGCGCGAGGTTGCTCTGAACAGTGTTACTCGAACCGCTGCCGGAAAAGCCGACGGCGCTGTTGATCGCAGTGACCTCCCCGTTCCCGACCATCGGCACCAGCCGCTCCTCGAAGCGGCGAACAACCTCATCCGTCTTCTCCCGGGGAGTTCCCGGGGGCATCTCTATATCGATGTAGAAGAGCGAGAAGTCCTCCGCGCTGAAGAGGTCTTGCCGGACGGTAGTAATCAGAGAGAGCCCTCCGACGGTAATGAGCAGCATGATCGCCAGAGCGGTCTTACGGCGGCGATAGATGCGCTCTATCAACCGGGAATACCAGCTACGGAAACGGTTGAAGAGCGCTTTTCCCCGCTCTTTTGCCCTGCCCGACCAGTCGGCAAAGTGCGCCGGCAGGAAGAACAGTGCCTCGAAGGTGGAGGCGATCAGAGCTACCGAAACGGTGAGCGGAATGACTTGCAGGAACTTGCCGATGGTCCCCGGCAGGATCATCAGTGGCAGGAAGGCCGCCACAGTGGTGGCGGTGGCAGCGACAACCGGTTTTACCACCTGATTGGAGCCCTCGATCGCCGCATCGATCTTGGAGAGCCCTTCCTGCTGAAGGCGGTAGCTGTTTTCGATGATCACAATCGCGTGGTCGACAATGAGTCCCAGTACCAATACCAGTCCAAAGAGGGTGTTGGTGTTGAGGCTCTGCCCCAGATACTCGAGGAGCAGAAAGGTGATGGCAAAGGTTACCGGGATGCCGAGGGCGGTGATCAGCGCGTTGCGCAGTCCTATGAAGAGGAAGAGGATGAGGATCACCAGTACGAGGCCAAAGAGCAGGTTGCTCAGCAAGGTGGAGATCCCGTCCCGTATCTGAATGGTGGAGTCGTTGAAGACTGTCACCTCCATCCCTTCCGGAAGTTCCGACCGGAAGGAGGCGAGGGTCTCTTTGACTCCCCGGGTGACGTCCAGACTGTTGCCGCCGGATACTTTGGAAATCTTCAGGTTGATGGCCGGTTTTCCGTTGAAACGCGCCCGGGCACCGTCTTCTTCATAGACCTCCCGGACCGCCGCGAGGTCTTCCACCTGGATGACCCCCGCGTCGGCTCCGCTGCTGGTTCTGACGATCACTTTGCCAAACTCTTCGGTCCCCTTCAAGCTTCCGAGGGTCCGCAATAGGTACTCCCGGCTCCCGGTGGTCAAGGTTCCGCCCGGAACGGTGGTGTTGCGGTTCTGTACCGCCCGTACAACCTCATCGAGGGAAACGCCGAGGGAGTTCATTTTGGCCGGTTGGGCGTCGATCATGATGCGCTGCTCCCGGGAGCCTAGCGTCTCGATACTGCCAACGTCCTCTACCTCCTGAAGCCGATCCTCGAGCAGACGAGCCTTCTCGTTGATCGTGGCATAATCCACCTTTCCCGACAGCACTACCTCGATCACCGGCAGGAAATCGGCGGCGGAGAAGTCGTCGATCTGCGGGTTTTGGACCCCCTCCGGGAGGTCGACCTGACTGAAGCGCGTCTGCACCTCCTGAAAGAGGCGTTCGAACTTATCCTGGGAGATCCCGTCCTCGAATTCGACCCGGACCAGCGCCAGACCCTCGCTGGTTACCGACTGAATGCGGTCCAGACTGTCGATGTCGGTGTACTGTTCTTCGATTTTGACCGTCACCGTCTCCTCGATGTCCTCTGCGGAGACGCCGGGGTAGGGGACAACAATATTGGCCCAGTAGAAAGGGACCTCGGAGAACTGCTCCTTGGGAAGCCGTAGGACGCTGAAAAGTCCGAGAATAAGGAGGGTGACCATGAGGATGTTAATCAACACCGGATTGCGTACGGAAAAAGAGCCGATACTCATTTCCAGTCCCCGCTTTCTCCTATGACCGTTGGGTTCACCGGGTCCTCTTCAGAGAGGCCGCTCAGGCCGCTGATAATGAGGGTTTCCCCGCCTTCGAGACCGGCGCGTATTGCGGCGAGGTTGCCTTCGATCCGTCCCGTTTCCACGGGCTGCATGACCGCTTCACCTTCTTGGGCGAGGAAGACCACCTGTTCGCCTCCCCTCGTCGTAACCGCTGAGCTGGGGATGATCAGCATCGGTTCCTGCTGCACCGGCTCGATACGCGCCTTGGCCGACATGCCGGATTTGATCGAGTCGGAGCACCGGTTTTCCCACTCGACCACTGCGGTGTAGCTGCCGGTGGAGCGTGTGCTGCCGGCGGCTACGGCAGTTACTTTTGCCTCCATGACCGTATCGCAGGCCGCGGGTACGGTGACTTGCGCCTCCGCTCCCGGCTTGACCAGCCCGATTACTCCCTCTCCCAGGGAGATCTCCAGACGCAGCCGGGAGAGGTCGGTAATCCGGGCTACCTGCATCCCCGGGTTGAGATAGTTGCCTAAAGAAGCAGCCGGCTCTTTTGCGGCCACGCTGCCGGAGATGGGGGAGGAGATCGAACAGTCTTCATAGGCCTTTACCGCCTGGCGATAACGGGCTTCGGCGCCACGAAGGGCGCTCTCCGCCCGGGCAACCTCCGCCTTACTGGCGCCGCCTTTCTCCAGAAGGTTCTGCTTAGTGCGGTAGTCCACCCGGGCGCTTTCCATCTCTCCTTTGGCCTGCTCCATATTGAGCCGGGCGACTTCGTCGTCCACCTGGACAAGGACTTCTCCCTTCTCGACATAATCGCCCAGTTCGAAACGGACATCTTCGACGATACCCTGGGTTTCGGAGACCACCCGGGCCTCCCGTATTCCCGCCACCGTGCCCGACGCTTCTATGCGCTCGATGAGCTGTCCCCGTGTGACGGTGAGCGCTTCCACCGGGAGGGGTTGCTGCCGAGGGGGGCCGGCCGAGGCGACGTTCTTCTGATTTTCGGCTTCCTCGCCGGAGGCTCCGCAGCCGGCAAGCAGGGGCAGTGCCACAGTAAGGGAGAGCAGCGCCGCGAATCTCATAAAAGAGCGGCGCAAATATGGAGTGATAAAGGGCATGGACAACCTCCGGTCGTTGACGATTCGGTGAACACCGTCAAGCATAGAAAACACGGAAGGGGGGATCAACACATTGTGGAATAAACTTTACGGTTTGCGGGAGCCGAAAAATCGTACTATGATCAAAAAGGAGGCGAGATGATGAAAACTGATGAAGTGTGGGACGACCTGCGCGTTTCCGCCGATATGGTAACGTTGACGGAGCTGCAGCATACCGAAGTGCCGAAGAAGGTGAGGAGCTATTTCAACCGTGAGCGGGGTGCTTCGTATTCCGGCATCTACGGGCTCGGATTTGACCGAGGCAGGGACGGAAGCGGTCTGTTTCAAAACGCCTGTTTTCACTGCCAGCTTCCGCATGACTATAGCGAAGGGAGCTCCGTGGAGCCGCATGTGCATGTGCGGTTGCTCCCGGGGACTGATGCGGAGGCGGGGCAGCTGCTCCTGCTCGAGTTCGAATACGTGTGGATCAACATCGGCGAGCGTGCGCCCGAGAGCACTTCGATCGTCTCTATCAATCACCGGGTCAGTGAAGAAGAACTGGCGGTGGGCAACAGCATGATCTCCTTCGGTTTTATCGAGAAGCCGGAGGCAAAGATCAGTTCCATGCTCTCTTGCCGGTTTTCCAGGATCACTATTGGAAGAGAGTGGGAGTGGGATTTCTGGCGACCCTACGGATTGGAGAATGACTCGTTTCAGGGAATGATGGTGTTCCTGGAGTTCGATTTCCACTATCGCAAAGATTCGCTGGGAAGCAGGGAACATCACCGCAAATGAGGCTCTTTCAAAATGAGAGGGTTGAAAGAGCCTCGGTATATTACACAAAGCACCATCGTACAACACAGAGCATGAGGTGAAGAGTATGAAGTACAGAACGTTAGGGAAGACTGGTTTCGAGGTTTCCGAGGTGTCGCTGGGTACATGGCAGGTGGGAGGAAAATGGGGCAGCGGTTTTGACGACCGCCTTGCCGAGCGGGTTATCAACGAAGCGATCGATGAAGGGATCAATTTCATCGACACCGCAGACGTATATGAAGACGGCCGGAGCGAGGCCGCAGTCGGACGGGTGGCGCGTTCCCGGCGGGAGCGGGTCTATGTAGCTACTAAGTGCGGCCGTAAGATTTCCCCTCACACCGCCGAGGGGTATACCCCGAAGGTGCTGCGCGGTTTTGTGGAAGAGAGCCTGCGCAACCTGGGCCTGGAGACGATCGACCTCATTCAGCTCCACTGCCCGCCTACGGAGGTCTATTATCGGCCCGAGATTTTTGCGCTCTTTGACGAGCTGAAGCAGGAGGGCAAAATTCGGCATCTGGGAGTGAGCGTAGAAAAAGTCGAAGAGGGGCTGAAAGCGGTGGAGTATCCCAACGTGAGTACCGTGCAGATAATATTTAACGTCCTCCGACAGCGACCGGCGGAGCTCTTTTTTGACTGGGCGGTGAAGAAGAACGTGGGTATCATTACCCGGGTGCCGCTGGCCAGCGGGCTGTTGAGCGGAAAGTTTACCCGCGACAGCAGTTTCGCCGAAGGCGATCACCGTACCTTCAACCTCGACGGTTCGGCCTTTGATCGAGGAGAAACGTTTGCCGGACTGGAGTTTGAAAACGGCCTCGAGGTGGTGGAAGAGCTAAAGGAGGTGTTTTCCGAAGGAAAGGAGGGGACCATGGCGCAGCAGGCGCTCCGCTGGATCCTCGATCATCCGCAGATCTCCTGTGTCATTCCCGGCGCCTCCCGGCCGGAGCAGCTTCATGATAATGTCGCCGCCTCTGAACTCCCGCATCTGCCGGCACACGTCGTTGAGCGGGTGAAAGAGATCTACGACAACAAGGTCAAGCCCACGGTCCATCACCGCTGGTAGGAGAGAAGGCGCCCGTTCACGGCCCGGCTCACGAAGGGGCAAATGTGTTGATTGACTGCGGGGACAGACTGTATAGTGGAATGTTGCTGCAAAATCTCACTCTATAGGCTGCCCCTCCCCTTTGGATTTATTAAAATTTAGTGGTATATTAATATTATTGGATATAATTGAGGGGAGGGAAAGGGACGTACCATGTATGAAAGCGATGGGCTGCAAGAATATTCAATATTTGGAGGCCTCGATAAAGATCAGCTGGCGTATATAGCCACGCTGCTCAAAGAAGACCACTACGCGCCGGGGCAGGTAATCCTCAAAGAGGGTGAGCTGAACAACAAAGTATACTTTATCAATCAGGGGACGGTGAGAGTCGACAAGTTCCGCTGCGGTGAAGACGGTGCCTCAGGATGCTCGACCGCGCATATTGCAAACCTCGTGGTGGGCGACACCTTTGGGGAGATGGAGCTTATTGACATTCAGCCCTGTATCGCCACGGTAACCGCTTCCGAGGAAGTGAGTGTGCTGACCCTTTCCAATGTAGACTTCTATGCACTGCGCAAAAAGGATATGAAAGCCTTTACCCTCGTAATCATGAATTTGGCGCGAGATATAAGCCGTAGATTGCGGGTCATGGATAGTCGTTTCAGCGGGGCGGCGGAGTAGCCGCCGGGGGAGGTCGGTAACCACAGCGGAGACCGGCTGGAAAAGTGGAGACTGGCTGGAAAAGTGGAGACTGGCTGGAAAAGCGGAGACTGGCTGGAAAAAGCGCAAAAAAGCAAGGAGAAATAAGCTATGCTGTTTTCCATTCTGATGACGATCCTCGGAAGCGTTCTGGTTTTGGCCGGCCTATTCGGTTGCATCGTGCCGGTGCTCCCCGGTCCCCCGGTGGCCTATCTGGGGCTTTTCCCCCTTATTCTGGCCGGTGGATGGGGACTCTATCCCGCCTGGCTGCTGATCGTACTGGCGGTAGCGGCGGTGGGTGCTGCGGTGCTCGACTCTGTGCTGCCGGCGGCGGGGGGCAAGCGTGCCGGCGCCGGTAAAGCAGGCGTCTGGGGAAGCGTAATCGGTATGATTGCCGGAACCTTCCTCATTCCCCCCTTTGGTACTATTATCGGTGCTTTCGCCGGCGCGTTTATCGGGGAAGCGCTGCTGGGCAGTGAAGGAAGTAATCCGTGGCGGGCTGCCGTGGGGGTGTTCTCCGGCACCATGCTGGCAACAGTCATAAAGCTGGCCGTCGCCGGAGCCTCGGGGGTCTTCTTCCTCCGCGGGGCGGTGCGGCTGTTCGCCTGAAATGCGAGGCCCTGCTTATTCGCCTATGCCTCCGTCGGGGCTTTCTGATGGGGGACCGGAACGCCTTCCCGCGCGACTGTTTCTGTCCGAACGGCTCATGTAGAGAAGTGAAAAAAGGTTGACGATAAAATGCAGTGCTACCGCCGACCAAATATCCCCTGCAAGAATGACTAAATAGCCCAGAATCAGTCCCATTGCAAGTGCGTACACCGGCCAGAGTACGAGATCCCGTCCGGCAGGGAAATGACTGAGGGCAAAGAGGAGAGCCGCCGGCCAGAATCCCAGTGCGGGCTGTAGCGTCCCGCGGAAGAAGGCCTCCTCGCCAAAAGCGCTCAGCGCCGCCAGCGCGAGTGCTTCCGCCGGGCCGATGCGCCCCAGCATCGACCGTAGCCGCTCAAAGAGGCGTGCAAATGTGCGGGATACCCGCGGACCAAACAGGTCGAGCAGAATATGCAGCCCCAGAGTACCCGCAACGATGAGGAGCTCCAAAGGAAATTGTTCCCGGACCGGATTTACCGTAAAGGGTCCTGCGCGCCCGGCAAGAAACCGCCACAGGATCGCGGCCGCCATGAGGGCGCCGTAGAAGACCGCCGCAGGGCCAAGGAATGAATGTGGGGAGGTGTCGGAGGAGTTATTGCTGTGCTGCTGTTCTTCTTCCATGCCGCCTATTATGGGCGTTTGCCCGGGGGAACGTCTACGCCGTGTCGTGCTTTATCGATTGTTCGCCGACGTCTTTACTCAGGGGCGAGGGGCCTGCATACTAGATAGAGAGGAGGTGTCGGTATGGCGAAAGACAACGGCGCAAGGAAACAGTGCGATGTGCTGCTGGTGCATGGAAAGGAGTTTGGCTGGGTAGATGTGGAGAATCTTCAGCAGTATCTTGACGCACGGGGATGCAAAGAGTGCTGGCTCTATATGGAAATCGCTCCGGTGGACCGTGTGCAGCGGGTGATCGAGGATGACGGGCGGATCCAGCTGCGCGTGACGGACAAGCCGAAGAAGGCGGCAAAAAACTTTTTCGAGGAGCTGAAGAAGAGCGACCGCAGCGCCGATATGCAGCGCCTCGAGCAGGTATCCGACCGCTCAATGAACCGAGGCGGCTGCTGAACGAGTATCGCTGCCCTGCTTAGCTCACTCCGTCCTGCTGCGGTGGAGAAGGTCTGCTGCGGTGAAGAAGGCGGATGGCCTGTAGCCACATATAGCTCGAGGCGCGGGGACTCAGAAAGTCCAGCCGGTAGAGCCTCTGCCCCAGATAGAACTCGAACTTTTCACGGTCCTGTACGTTTTCTCCGTAGATATCCTGCAGCGGAAATTGGATCTCTTTCCCGATGTTGGTGTGGAATACGATCTTAGAAGGGGAGAAGTAGACCCGGCCCGTATTGACCCGCTTCAAGGGCCGCGTGCGGTAGCCGGTCCAGAGGATCGCCGGTCCCTCCTCCAGCAGCCACACTTCGTCGGTGGTTTCAGTGAGTTGCCGGTGAAAATGCTCGAGCTGCCAGTCGTTCCATTCTGAAACAGTGGTGAAGCTCCGCTCCGGGTTTCCCTGGGGCTGCAGGAAACCGTATTCATCGTAATACACCGAATACCCGCAGGAGCTGCAGACGGCGAAGTTGCCGTGGGAGCGGATTGTTCCGATGCGGGTGCACCCCGGACAGAGGAAGAGGGTCTGCTCGAGGTATTCGGCCCGCTCTTTGGCCGGATACCGGTACATGTGCTCCCGCTGCCATTCGTACTCGTCGTGAAAGAGCCGCCGCTCCATCTGTTCCAGAGTTTGTTCGGGAGTGAGCTGTTTCAGTTCCTCCGGATCAAAGAGCATGCGGTACTCGATGACGATGGGGCCTTTGCGGCGGTTTTTCGCCCAGCGAGGTTTGGCCAGGTATCCGCCCTTGATGATGCCCGCAACCACCGGCATTTTGAGCCGCTGGACGAGACGGGCGACGGTGACCACCTGATCCAAACTCTTACCGTCCCAGGTGCGCCTCCCTTCGGGAAAAATCCCGATCACTCCCGGCCGTTTCAGAATTCGCATGATCTGCATGACCGTGGCAGTGTCGGAAGCGAACTTACTGGTGGGAACCGAGCCGAGGAGTTTCATTATCGCTCTGAGCAGCCGGGTGCGAAACGCATTGTCGGAGGTGACGAACTGTGCCACGTGGCTGATTCCCATACTGATGAAGAACGGGTCCCAGAAGTTGACGTGGTTGCCGACGACTAAGTAGGGCGGTTCCATTTCCGCCACGTTCTCCCGGTCCTTGATTTCTATGGGATAGAGGCGCCGCAGGATCCAAAAAATGGTGGGCCGGATAATGGATACAAAGAGGGGATTGGGGGTTATCGAACGCCGCCGCATGCGCTTTGAGCCTGCTTTGCGGCGGTTCGGTTGTGCTGCGGATTGCGGTTGATTTTGCTGCTGCGGTCGCTGCTGCTCCATGACAGTCGCTCCTCCTAAACCTATTCTATGTATTTACCGCAGGGGAGGCAAGCGGGCGGGAACGGGGCTGAAGTACAACGGAAGGCATCGGGCATCGCCTCCCACGGCCGCCGCCGGCGGTGCGGCTCACAGCGTGTTGATGATGCTCTCCCGGTTGAAGCGCGGGGCGATCCGGGCGATGAGCAGGTAGTCGAGCAGGAGCACGGCGAGGGCCAGAGCAAAGGTGTAGAGCAGATTGAGGATCGCCAGCCCCGAGATCTGCAGAATAACCAGCAGCACCAGCGGCAAGACGATGAGCCCCGCTATCTGCTGTGCCTCCATGTAGGTTTTAGCCCGCAGTGAGACCATCAACGTAACCGCCAATCCCAAAAGGCTCAGGGCCGGGGCCAGTACCAGGAGGCCGGGAATCCAGACGGAGCTGCGCAGCATGATCATTCCGACATAGTGGAGGCTGAGACCATTGACGGTGAGAAAGTAGAGCACAAAGGCCGCCATGGTGAGAAGGTAGCCCGGAAGAAAGGAGCCGAAGAGTTTGGCGGCGATAAACTCGCGGTTGGTAACGGGGGTGTAGAGGAGGGTCTCCAGGGTCCCGCGCTCCTTCTCCCCCACCACCGCGTTGGCGGTGATAATCGAGGAGACCATCACCGGGATGACCATAAAGAGTGGCAGAAAGGTGTAGTTGAGAAAGATGAAGATGATCTGTGAAGAAGTGCTTTCGAGGGCTGCGGGTACCGGGTAGTGTGGAATAATCTCTTCGATCAGCTCTGCGCCGTTGATCATGAGCACATCCTGGGTAAAGGTGAGATAGGTCAGTACTCCGGGGATGATAATGCAGAGCACTACGGGAACCATCGCCATGGGTAACACTACCATCTTCATGCTCAACACTTCGCGCAGATCCTTGCCGGCTACGGCACGTATTTTAGACCAGTTCATGTTCGCTCCTTCCAATATAGTGAAAATAGGCTTCTTCCAAAGTGGGCCGCGGAATGGTGACCTCCGTGATGAAATGACCGTCGGCCATGATGCGGGAAAGGTGCTCGTTGATGTCGCTTTCCCGTTCGATCTCCCGCTCAAAGGTCTCGCCCTCACGGGTTGTTACCCGCACCTTCTTGCCGTCGGAGAGGGATTCGATGATATCCTCTCGGTGTCCGCTGCGGACGATGCGGCCTTCGGAAATGAAACCGAAGCTGTCGCAGATCTCCTCTGCGAGCGGTAGGTTGTGGGTGCAGAGAAAGACGGTGGTCTCGTACTCGTCGGCGAGGGTACGAATCAGGGTATTGACTTGGCTTGCGGAGTCGGGGTCGAGCCCGGAGGTCGGTTCGTCGAGGAAGAGCAGCCGCGGGGAGTGGAGCAGGGTGCGGGCTAACTGCACCCGCTTTTTGAGCCCTGTGGAAAGGGCGCCGAGCTTCTCCCCTTTGCGCGGCAGCAGCTGCATGCGCTCGAGCAGCTCGTTGATTCGGCGCTGTGCCTCGGCGCTCTCCATTTCGTAGAGGGCGGCAAAAAAGCGCAGGTTCTGCTCTACCGTAAGACTTTCGTACATGCGGGCGTTTTCGCTCATGGTTGCGGACTGCAGCCGGAGTTGGTTGCCGGCGGCCCCTTGCCCGAGGACGGAGAAGCTGCCGCTGTCAGGTGCCAGGGTGCCGTTGAGGACGCGCACCGCGGTGGTTTTTCCCGCCCCGTTAGGGCCTAGAAGCCCGAAGACCTCTCCCCGCTGCACTGAGAGGGAGATGCCCCGGAGGGCCTGCACCCCGCCGGGATAGGTTTTGGTCAATGTATCGGTTTCAATGACGTTCACTGGTATCCTCCTTGTTCACCGCGAATATATCCTCAATATCTGTGCTCTGTATATCCGTAATAGTACGGAAAAGGCCGGAGACCGGGGGTATAAGTAAGTCTACCTATGGGCGGTTCCGGGAGCGCCAGGAACGCCGGAAGCGCCGGAAGCGCCGGGAGTGCCGGCGGGAGCGGCAATCTACGGACCTCCGCCTGGTGGAAAGGAGATCAGAACGAGCGGATACGGTTGATGAGTTCAATCCTGCCGCCGGTTTTGGTTTTACGGTAGAGGTTGTAGAGGTGCGTTTCCACGGTCCGGCGGGAGATAAAGAGGGCGTCCCCGATCTCCTGACTCCCTTTCCCCTGCAACAGTTGTTCGAGGATTTCCCCCTCCCGGCGGGTTATGCGGTAGAAATCCTTGAAGGCCTCCGGCAACTCCGTGCGCGATGCTTCCGGAGCGGCAAAGCGGCGTATGAGGTGGACGGTCATCACGCTTCCCCAAATAAAGCAGAAAAGACCGTTGAAAAAGACTCCGAGGGAGGAGGCGAAGTCCCGGGGCAGCAGAAAGAAGACCGGGGTGCTTAGCACTACAAAGAGGTAAAGGAGGAGGGAGAGCCGGAGAAAAACCTTCATCACCGCCCGCAGCCCGAAAACCGGCTGATTCTGCACTGCGCGGAGTCCGTAGACGGAGAGGGAGAGCAGGAAGATGTTGTAGAGGAGGTTGAGAGCGAAGAGCAACGGAGTGATGCGGATAAAAAGGGCGACAATCAGGACGGCCACCAGCAGAATCGGCACCATCAGAAAGAGCTGCTGCTGCCTGAGGCGCGGGTTTGCGCGGGTGAGGGTAAGAATAAGCAGCGGGTAGGCAAAAACGATCCCGATAGAGAGGCCCGTATGAAGTAAGGAGAGGGTGATGCCGAAGGACTCGGGCGGGGCGTCGAGGAGATGGATGTTGAAGGAGGCGAAGGTCATGATTCCCAGCCAGGCCATGTAGAAGAGGTGGTAGAGGAGGTAATACTTGAGCCAGACCGGCGCCCCCTGCAGCCAATAGAGCAGCGCCAGTATGAAGGCGGCGAACATGATGGTGAAACCGAAGATGTTGAACCAGAGAACCGCTTGCATCATTCCGCTTGTCATCATCCCGCGTGTTTCGCCTCTACATCAGTGATTTGAGGAGGCCGCCGTCCACGACAAACGAGTGGCCCGTCACATACCCGGCCGCCTCGGAGAGCAGAAACGCTCCTGCACTACCAAACTCGTCGGGCGAGCCGTAACGGCCCAGAGGAACGCGGGATTGCCGGTTGCGCTTTACCTCTTCGAGTGAAATCCCCTCCGTTTCAGCGGTGTGTGCATCCAGGTTTTTCAGACGGTCGGTGTCGAAAAATCCGGGAATCAGGTTATTCACTCGAATCCCCTGCGGAGCGAGCTCGTTTGAAAGGGACTTCACCAGGCTGGTCACCCCGGAGCGCATCACGTTGGAGAGCAGCAGCTTGTCCATCGGCTCTTTCACGGAGACAGAGGTGACCGTAAGCACCGCCCCGCCCTGCTGCGAAAGCGCCGGCAGGGTACCGCGGATGAGCCGCACCGCCGACATCAGCGTCAGCTCGAAAGCGTCGTACCAGGCGCGGTCGTCGAAGTCGGTGAAGAGGCCCGGAGGCGGTCCGCCGGCGTTGACCACCACCCCGTGGACGCTGCCAAAATCCGCGACGGTGTTGTCGATCCAGCGGGCAATCGAATCCGGATCTTTCATATCCAGCACATATCCCCGCGCCTCGCCGCCGTACTCCTCCCGCAGCGTGTGTGCCGCCGAGCCGATCTCCTCCTCCGTACGGCTGCCGATGGAGAGCCGCGCTCCTTCAGCCGCGGCAGCCCGGGCTATGCCGTAGCCGAGTCCCCGGCTGGCGGCGGCTACCATGATCGTTTTTTCCCGCAGTCCAAGATCCATGACTCCTCCTTTGGTACCGTATAGTAAAACAGTGCGAGAAAAAGCACAATCTTGCCTCCATTGTAATTTGTGTGATAGTATCCGGATTCGATATAGCAAAAAGCGGAGGAAAGGCGTCCGTGGTGGAAGAGCTCCAGTTTCTCACCGGTACCGATCTCATTTACATGGCAGTGGTCACCGCAGTTGCCGGCCTGCTGGCCCTGATCCTGCCCAAGATCATTCATCGACAGGAAAACAAAAAAATCAACCGGATCGAAAGAATCCGCCGCTTCTCCCCCATTCGCACTCATTCGCCCGTAAAGGAACAGGAGACGAAAGAGCATGCGGTGGAGAGCGTAGGCGGACGGTTTTCCATTATCCGTAGAATCGCCCTGGTGGCGGTGGGCGTGCTATGGATCTTTGCCATAAGCTTTCCCTTTTTAGGGCTGGTCCCGCGGACGATGATCTCCATCCTCATTTCCGTCACCGGTGTGATGGTAGGTATTGCCGCCCGCCCCTTTATCGAGAATATTATTGCCGGAATCCTGATAAGCTTTTCACGGCTGCTGCGGATCGGGGACACGGTGCTGATGGACGAGCATTACGGAACGGTGGAGGACATTACCATGACCCACACGATAGTGAAAGTGTGGGACTGGCGCCGCTATATCCTGCCGAACAGCGTGATGCTGAGCAAATATCTGGTAAACTATACCATCAGCGATTCCTATGTATGGGCCCACGTCGAATTCTATGTAGCCCCGGATGCCGATTTGAAGCTGGTAGAAGAAATTGCTCTGCAGAGTGCCAGAGAACATATGGTGGACAAGAGTTTCGAGCAGCCCCGCTTCTGGGTGATGGATATGGAGAAAGATGCGGTACACTGCTGGGTCGCCGCCTGGGCCAGCTCTCCCTCCGCCGCCTGGACCTTCTCCGCCCGTGTGCGGGGGGAGCTCGTCACTCGCTTCCAGGAGCAGGGGATCCGGACGCAGCTGCTTCACCACGAGGCCAAAGAGCACCGCAGTCGTCCCCGCAGCAGAACCTGATACATCGCTGCCGGCGGTTCTCCGGCCGTGCCGGATGTCCTCCGGCCCTGCCGGCGGGGCCGGGGCGGCTTGGCGGTCGTGCCGCCTGGAGGCCCCCTATGGAAGGAAGGATGATATGCCTCAAACCTATCGTCAGTACATCGAAGAACTCCTGCAGCGCCGGATTACCGAAGGCGGCTGCTGTTTCGTCTTTCCCTCGGAGGTGACGGCGGAGTGGATGCAGCGCGGCGTACTGCGCAGCGGCGGGGTGCAGGCGCTGCGCAGGGACCGCTTTATCTCCTGGGACCGCTTCAAGGAGGCGCTCTTCTCTCCCCGCCGCACTCGCCGGCCGGTGAACGCCGTCTACCGCTCGCTCTTTACCAGCGAGCTGCTGCGCGAACATGCCGAGGAGGGGCCGCTATTCACCGCTCTGCTGGGGGAGACGCGATCGGGTAGCGCCGCTCGCTTTCGCGGATACATCAACACGATGCTACCTACGCTCAAGGGGCTCGTCGAAGCGCTGGCGGAGGAGGAGGCTGCGTTGCCGGAGGAGCTGAAGGCCGATTTCCGGCTGCTTCACGAACGCTACGCGGCTTTCCTCGAGCTTCATGGGCTCTACGAGCCCTCTTTCGAGGAGCCGCGCCGCGGAGACGAGACGGCGCTGCAGTACGAGATCTTCTATCCCGAGCTGCTGGAGGACTACCGCGAGTACGCTCCGCTCCTCGACGAACACCCGCGGGTGAGAGTGCACCCGATGGAGCGGGATCTCTATGCGGAAGAAGGGGAAGAGGTCTCCCTCTCCCGCTACGACAATGCGGCGGAGGAGCTGGAGGCGCTGCTGGACGGGGTCGAACGGCGGCTGGAGGAGGGGGTCTCGCCCCTGGATATGGCAATCACGCTGCCGGATTTCGAAGGGTGGCGTGGTCGGCTGGAGGAGGCGGCCGCGCTGCGGCAGATCCCGCTCAGTTTCCGCACCGGCCGCCCCCTGGCCGAGCATGCGGCAGGCCGCTTCTTCCGCCGGGCCTACGAGCTGCACCGCAGCGGTTACGACCACGCCCGTTTGAAGGACCTCTTCCTCGACCCCGCCTACCCTTGGAGGGAGCGCGGACGGCTGCGGCGGATCATCGATTTTGGCGTGGAGCACCACTGCCTGCGCGGCTACCGGGGACAGGAGGAGCGCTACGATCCCTGGCAAAGCACACTCTCTTCGCCCGCGGGGGAGGGGATGGAGGAGGAGCTGCGGCTGCTGAACCGGTTCCGCACCTACCTGCGTTCGCTGGCGGAGAGTCCCTCGGCGGCGGAGCTGCTGAGCCGCCTCACCCCCTTCCTACGGCTCTTCCTGGATCCCGAGGGATGGGATCCGGAGGAGGAGCGGGCGCTGCAGTACACACTGCTCGTCCTCCGGGAGTTGGCGGAGGCGGAGGAGCACTGCGGTTTTGCCGCCCCGAATCCCTTCTCCCTGTGGCTTTCTCTCCTGGAGGAGAAGAGCTACGTGCATGCCGAGCGGAGGACGGCGGTGCCGGTCTACCGCTACCGAGTGTCGGCGGGTATCGTCCCGCACTGCCATTTTATCGCCGGAGCGGGGCAGCAGGAGACACGCTGCCGGCATATCCCGTTTCCCTTTCTGCGGGAGGACCGACGCGGTCTCTTGGGCGGGGAGGAGGCCGACGCTTCGGCGGCGTTTCTCCGCGCCTACGCCGCCTCCGGGGAGGAGGTGTACTTTTCCTGCAGCAACACCGGCTTCTCTTCCCCGCAGCTGCCCCCGGTGGAGTTTTACACCCGCGGACTAATTGCTCCGGCGCGGCGGGACGCGCACGAGGCGGGAGACAGATTCGCGGCGGAGCGGAGTTTCTGGAGCAGGGCCGGATCCCTGCCGCAGCGTCTGTATCGACTGCAGCGGGAGGGATTTGCCCGGATGCTGGCCGCCGGTTTTTCACCGAAAGGCTCGGACTACACCGGCGAGCGGATCGAAGACGGGGAGCTGCGCTCTGCTCTGCGGGGAAGCCTCATGCGCGAGAGGGACGAGGAGACCCTTTGGTTGTCGCCCACCCGGATAGAGCAGTTGAAAGGCTGCCCCTTTGTCTTTTTTATCGAAAAGGGGCTGCGCGTGGAAGAGGTGGAGCGGCAGCCGCAGTTCGTCGACTACCGGATTCTGGGGGTTCTCTATCACCGCATCTTCGGAGAGCTGCTGCAGCGGATCGACGCGGAGGACGGCGCCTTCAATCCCGAGCGGCTGGAGAGGTATGCCGAATGGGCCGAGGAGATCGTCCGGCGGCAGTTTGGCGCCATGGAGGCGGCCGGCGAGGCGTTTCTGCCGCCGGTGTGGAACCGTGAGCGGGAGCGGGCCGTGGGCAAACTGCGCGACTACCTGGGGAAAGAGGCCGAGGCTTTCGCCGGCTACCGCCTTGCAGAGAGCGAGCGGGAGTATACGGCGGAGATTCCCGGCAGCGGAGTAGGCCTAACCGGGCGGATCGACCGTCACTCCGTACTGGGCGAGGAGTCGGCGGTGGTGGACTACAAGAGCGGGGGAATGCCCCGCAAGAGCGACGTGGCATCTCCGGGGGAGGAGCCGCCAATCGTGCAGCTGCCGGTCTACGTGTATCTGCTCGAGGAGGCCGGACGGGAGGTGCACACTGCCAGTTACTACAGCGTAAAAGAGAGCCGTTTTCAGCACGTCTATACCGATCGGGAAGAGCTGAAGAAGGGCTGGATGAGCCGGGAGTATCTTGACGAGGCGATCGCCTCGGTGTGCCGAACCGCGGTACGCTGCGCTCAGGCGGTGAACGCCGGGGACCTCCAGGTCTCGGAGGAGTGCGATCCCTGTGAGTACCGGGGACTCTGCCGCTACAAGTTTCGCATCGGCGGCTCTCCGGTGCAAGGCGCCGCCCCGGGTGCCGCGGGCGCCCCGGCTGGCGCGGACGCCGCGGGGAAAGCCGGTCAAAGGCGGCCTCAGGCCGGCCGCGGCGGCTCTGCCGCGGGGAGCTCGAAGGAGGATCAGCATGCTTGACGAGTATCAGAGAGCGGCGGTGGAGGCCCGAAAGAATACGGTCGTGACCGCCGGGGCCGGCTCCGGCAAGACCACCGTGCTGGCCGAGCGTTTCCTGCATCTCCTCACCTCCGGGGAGGCGCGGGTGGACGGTATCCTGACCCTCACCTTCACCCGCAAGGCGGCGGCGGAGATGTACGAGCGTATTCACCGGCTGCTGCTCGAGCGGGCCGAGGAAGCCCCCGACCCGGAACTGCGCCGCCGGCTGCAGACGGCGGTGGAAGGGTTTGAGGAGGCCTCCATTTCCACCCTCGACAGCTTTTGTGCGCAGGTGCTGCGCGGCGGCAGCGAACGCTTCGGAGTACCCGGCGACTTCCGTCTGGAGCAGGGTGCGGCGGAGGATCCGGCCCGGGAGGCGGCTCTGGATTTCATGCTCGCCGAGAACCGTGACCCCGCGCTGGCACGCTACGTGGGGATATTCGGCTTCTCCCGGGTGTTGGAGGAGCTCTTCATTCCTTTTGCCGAGGAGGAGCTCTTTCTCACCACCCGCCTGGAGTGCGGGAACACCCCGCAGCGCCTTGCCGCCTGGCTGAACGAAGAGGCCGGCCGGGAGGCGGAGACGATGGCGCAGCTCGCCGAGCGCATCCTGGAGGCCGAGCCGGAGAGCAGTTGGGTGAAGGGGCTGCATGAGCGGCTGGAGAACCTGCCGGATCTGCGGCGCTGCGTTCGTGAGGAGCGCTGGCGGGAGCTGGATAAAGCGCTCGCGGCGGGGGAGCTGAAGAAAAACGGACGCGTGAAGAAGCCCCACCTGGTAGAGCTCAACGATACGGTGCTGGAGTGGAACGAGGCCTTTAGTCGGCTGCGACAGCTCCTGGCGGTCCCGGCCTGGGAGGAGGAGTACCGCGGTCTCTACCGGCTGCTGGACTCCTTTCGGGAGGCGTATCTGCAGCGTAAGCGGGAGTCCGGACTGCTCTCCTTTCAGGATGTGATGCAGGCGGCCATCACCTTGCTGATCGAAGATCGGGAGCTGCGGGAGTACTATAAACGGCAGTTTTCCCACATCATGATCGACGAGTTCCAGGACAACAACGATCTGCAGCGGCAGCTGCTCTATCTGCTGGCCGAGCGGGAGGATCTCTCGGCGGAGGGGTGCGTTCCGGAGAGCGGCGAGCTTGCCCCGGAGAAGCTCTTTTTTGTCGGGGATGAGAAGCAGTCGATCTACCGCTTTCGCGGGGCGGACGTGGAGGTCTTTCAGCGCCTCAAATGGGAGTTCGACGGCGGCGCGGCGGGGGAAACGCCGGCGAACGAAGATGCCACGGCGGACGAGGAAACGCCGGCGAACGAAGAGGGGGCGGCAGTTAAAGCCGAGGCAGGCAATGCGGCGGTGAAGCAAGGTGCCCCCGGGGAGGGCGGACTGCGCATCAACTACCGCAGTCACGAAAAATTGGTCGACTTCTTCAACACTCTCTTTGACGGGGTGATGAACGATGCGGAGGAGCTGCGGGAGTTCGAAGCCCGTTACGCCCCTATCGAAGGGCGGCGCAGGGAGGCGGAGATCGCCCCGCGGACCGCGCTGCTCTACAAACCCTACCGGGATGAGCTGGATCCGGAGTACGTCGACGGCAACCAGGCCGAGGCGTGGCACGTCTGCCGCACGATCCGGCGGATGGTGGCCGAGGAAGGGCTGCGGGTGCACGACGGCAGCGGCGGCAGCCGGCCCTGCCGCTACGACGACATTGCCGTGCTGATGCGCTCCACCGGCAACCAGATTTACTACGAGCGCTTTCTCCGGCGTCTCGGGGTGCCCTACACGGTGCAGGGCACTCGTTCGCTCTTTCTGGAGGCGCCGGTCTACGATCTCTACAACCTGCTGCAGCTGCTGGTCTATCCGCAGGATCGGCTGGCCTACGCCTCGCTGCTGCGCAGCCCGCTGGTCCACCTCTCCGATCTGACTCTCGCCCGGCTGCTGAGCGGCGAGGCGGCACCCTTCTCCCACACCGGAGAAGAGGAGCTCTTTCCGGACGGCGAGCAGCGGCGCCGGTACACGGCTGCGCTGCGGATGTACGAGGACCTTTCCCGGCGCGCCCGCAGAGGCTCCGTCGGGGAATTGCTCCGGGCGCTCTGGTACGAGTATGGCTACCGGTACGCGGTCCTGCAGAATCCCGATCACCACCCCTACCTCGAGTTTTACGACACCCTCAGCGAGTACGCCCGGCTCTACGAGGAGCGGGGCGAGGGGCTGGTGGCTTTTCTGGACTTCCTGCGGGAGAATCTGGGAGAGTTCGAAAAGGTCGAAGAGACCGGCGGAGTGCGCGGACGGAGCGAGGGGGTGCAGATCTTGAGCGTTCACCGTTCGAAGGGGCTGGAGTTTCCGGTGGTTTTCCTGGTGGACACCGGCAACACCGGCCGGCAGGGCGGTTCGGATCGGCTCTACACCCGCAGCTCCGAGTTTGGCCCGGTGATCACCTGGGGCGAAGACGGGACGGTGCGGCAGAACCGCTTCATGCGGCAGGCAAAAGAGGAGGCAGAGCTTCGGGATCGTGCGGAGCTCAAACGGCTCTTCTACGTCGCCTGTACCCGGGCTGAGGACCATCTCTACATCTGCGGATATCATCACAGGAACAACCGCAACGATGTCGACGGCGGAGGCCGTGGGGCGATGCTGAATATGCTGCTGCGGGGGCTCGGGCTGCAGGGAAAAAAGGAGGATCTGGATACTGCGGCGCTCTCCGAACATATCGGCCACCTGATGACGGTGGAAGAGATTCCCGAGGTGACGGGCCAGCAGATTATCGGCGGCAGCAGCTTTACCCGGCATCGCGAGCCGGAGGAGGTGACCGGCGAGTACATAGGGGCCGAGACGGTGGAACGCAGTGTTCGCCGCCGGGATTTTTCTGCTGTGGACCTCTCCTCCGCCGGCGAAGAGGCGGAGGAACGTCCCGATGCCGGAGCGGAGACGGGGGCGGAGTTGCCCGCCTTCGAAAGCGACCGGTATCTGCGCCGGGAGGAGGAGGTGCGCGCCTTCGGTACCCTGGCGCACGCTCGTATAGAGGAGGAGCTCACCCCGGACGCGCGTCCGCTGCTGATGCCGGCTGCACTGGCGGAGAAGCCCGAGCAGGAGCGGGCCGTCCTGGAGGAGGAAGCCGGGCGCATTGCACAGACATTTTTGGACAGTGAGTTGGGACAAAGGGCCCGGTCGGGCAGCTGCGAATGCGAACTGCCGTTTCTGCTGCGCCTCTCCCGCGGTGAGCGGCGGGAAGAAGAGGCCTACGTACGGGGGCAGATTGATTTGGTGCTGGAGGAAGCCGAAGAGGTGACGGTCTGCGATTTCAAGACCGACCGCCGCCGCGACCCGGAGGTGCACGCCGGGCAACTGGCGGCCTACCGGCGGGCGGCGGAGGAGCTCTACGGCAAACCGGTGCGGACGCTCCTCTGTTACCTGCGCAGCATGGATGTGGTGGAGGTGGAGGCTGCCGAGCTGCCGCCGCTGCCGGAGGAGTAAGGGCGCTTCGGCAGCCGCT